>JABMMX010000234.1 GCA_013205435.1 Deltaproteobacteria bacterium | reverse complement strand
GTTCATCACCCTGTAGATCGTCAAGACCGGAGAGTCCGCCAGTCGAAGACTCGCCGTCGGGGACGCCGTCCCCGTTGGCATCAACGCCACCACTGGCAACACCGCCTGCCTCGCAAGCGGATGCCGCAGAGGCGGCCGTCTTGGCGTTCTTGTTGGCAAGCAGAAGCAGGCTCAACTGACCCTGCGCAGTTCCAGTGTCCCCACCGCTCACAGCCGCGGTGAGCGAGTTAAGCGCCGCACTCCCAGAAGACTCGTATTGGCTCAGCGTCTGCACGACCTGGTTAAGGCAGCTCGCGACAGATACCTGCGGTGGCTGCGCGGCCTCGGCTGCACTCGCCCGCAACCCTGCGTCTGACATAAGGGAACGAATCTCTTCCAGCAGTGCATTGCCTTGCTCGAGCGCCGAACCGCCTGAAGTCTGAGCGACAACCGAACCGCTTGCTGAAAGCAAACTTCCGGAAAGGACGAGAAGCGAGACGAATGACTTGCGCCACATTGGACACCCCAGTGGGTAGAGATTGATAACTTTGTCCAGAGTGTATCCAAGACACCACATGCTGTCAAACAAAAGTCTCGCACCGACGCATGTGTGACGCTTCGCGTTAACAGTTTGAATTCAGGCTGATAGCCAGCTCGGTCGCCTCCGAATGCTCCGACAGCGAACCGAACTTAAGCTCCCGACGCTCGCCAGACACCGACGCTCGCAAAAGATCCTGAGTAGGACCCGCGGGGGCCACCTCGGCAACAACACCGGACTGCTGGGTCAGAAACCCGGGGGATGAACCGCTGAGAGGGCGCAGCCCGAAGCCGCGCAAGCCCCCTTCCGAGGCCAGGCCTGCGCGCCTAGTTTCCGGAGTCGAGGATGAAGACCTTCGACACGGTTATGCTGCCGCCATCGGGCTTCGCGAAGCGCCAGCGACGGACAACACCCTTCGAACAGTTTGCAACGGCGCTACCGAGGTCGTTTTCGCCGACGTCGGCTTGGGTGACTGTGCCCTCTTCACCAATTGTCCACCTGATTTCAAGGCGACCCTTGAGACCGGGATCCTTGGCGAGCTCGCGCTCGTAGCAGCGCTCGATATCCTTTTTGCGGCGGTCAATGACCTCGCGGATCTTATCCTTGGAGAGCGAGCCGCTACCGGCCGTGGACTCAGCCTCAGCTTTCAGAAGAATCTTCACCTTAGCTCCCGCGGTTCCCTCGACGCGGCCAGCGCTGGCTCCGCCGACAGAGCTGCTACCGCTCACATCAACGCCTCCACGCTTCACCGAACCGCTGGCACCATCGCTTCCGCCCAGACCACTCCTGGAGGCGATACCATTGCCATCGCCAGCGAGCTTCTGGTTCGCGATGACCTCATCTGCACGCTTGCTCGACATCGACTCAGAGATGCCCAACGCAGGACCGGCGCCACTATCACTGTTGAAGAGGGCCGAGAGCGCAGACTCCTGCTTGACGCGAACAGCTGCCTCCGCACGAATCTCCTCTTGGGTCCGAGGCTTGGCCTCCTGGGCGGGCTTCGCTTCGGGCTCTGGCTTGGCTTCAGGCGTCTTCTCCTTGGCCTCTTCGGCTTCGGCGTCGGGGTCGACCTCGGCTGGCACCTCCTCTTCCTTGGGCTTGGGAGGCTCGACGTTGGCGATGATCTTGATGATGCGTTCCGTCATCTCCTTCATCGCGGCGTCACGGGCCGGCGGCGGAACGAAGTTCACTGCGTAGAGAATCGTGCCCGCCTGAAGCAGCAATGAGGCTGCAAAAGAGCTGAGATAGACCGCGTCTATGCTCGCCGCCGTCGCGAGGAAGGTGAGGAGGTTACCGCGCATGTTCGCGGGCAGCTGCGGTAGCACCTTCAGCGGCGGTGGTGCGACGAACTGGAAGAGCATCGTCGTGTCGCCGAGGCTGACCTTTCCGCGCGAGGTCTCGGGAATCTCAACAACCCAAGCGTCACCCGCCTTCTGCCCTTTGCCAGAGGTGGCCACTGTGGCGAGGTCGAGCATGCCATCGGCGAGCGCAACACGACCCTGCATCGCAGAGGTAACACGCAACTGATACTTGCCGCCCTTGACCTCGAAGAGGGTCAGGGTTGCAGGAAAGGCGCTCGAGGCCACCACAAAGGAGTTCTTGAGTCCTTGCCCAGCCGTTATCGCCTCTCGGGTGCGGAAGATACGTTCCTCAACCACCTGACCGTTCTGGATGACTCCGACCCGCAAGATGCGCTGTGTAGGGGCTGCTACAGCCATGACTCACTCCTTTGATGCGTCCCGGGTGGGGGAGCTCAGTTCAGACACGCACCAACAGACAGCGGGAAACGAACAAAGTTCCGCCGACGGCTGGCGTCTTAGGGGGCCTTTTTAACGACTGCACCCTGTCCACGCTTGGTTGCCGCGAACCTGATGTTCTGTACGCCCGCAGTGCTGGCGGTCGTCATGACCTGGATGAGCACCTTGTAGGGTGTATCCTTGTCGACGATCAGGGTTGCGAGCCGATCGTCCGGACGACCGAGCTGCTTGGCCCACATCGAGTTCTGCTCAAGCCGCTCTTGGAGCTTTTGCTGGAGGAGCGGGATGATGGAGCTCTCTGCGCTCTGCAGGTTGGAGGGATCGATTGCGCCCTCCACGATCGGGACAATCAGGTCGTCTTGCAGCATCACAGACTTCTTGGTGATCGAAATCGCGACGGAGTCCTTGAGCGGCAGGTCGCTGGTCGACTTTGCAATTCGGAGGTCAGCGCTCTCGTTCACGGTGATCGGGTCTGCATTGAAGCTCTGAATGAGGAAGGTCACGAGGACCGTCATCATGTCGATCATGGCATTGAGGTTGAGTTCAAACTCGCCCTCGATTCGTTCGGTGATTGCTTTCTGACGACGGCGCTCCTTCTTTTTGACCACATAGGGATCAAGGAAGTCGCCATTCTCAGCCGCGAGGTTTTCGATGTTCTCTGCCATGTGGCCTCGATACGGTGAACGTTAGAACTAGGGGCTAGCCGCCGGAGGGGCGAGCAGCAACGAGCGAGGCAAAGGGAAAGAGCTCAAAACGCTCCGTCTTTTTCGGGTCTGCCGCCGCTGGCTTTACTGCAAACTTGGACTTTTCGAGGGCATCGGGACCAGGCGACTTACCGTCACCGAGCAAGAAGGCCGAGACATCAGAGGCCGCCGAGGGGGCTCCAGGAGCTGTTTTTCCATCGGGAGCCAGGAAGAACCGCGCCGTATCGATTGTCTTTACGATTGCCTCGAAGGGGACCTCCTGATCCGCACCGATCATGACCACGTTGTTGCCGTCCTTCCCGAAGCCTTCAAACCAGGTGGGCTCCAGACGGATCTTGACCAGTTGGTTGTAGAGGCTGGCGTAGTCGAGTCGGCTCACAAGCGGTTCGCTGTCTGCGAGATCGGGACGCGGGCAGATGGTAGCCTTCGTGCCGTCTGCCGCACCACCACCGCAGCGCTCAATGGGACCGGCAAACTTTGTAGCAAAGTCTGGATTGTTGGTCTGGTCCAAGATGCGGAAGCCATCGCTGGAGATGTAGATGGTCACTTTCGGCACCTTGACTGCGTTATCGTCGGAGGGGGCGCCGCCAGCTGCAGAGGGCGCCTTAGCGCTCGTAACTTCCAGCGTGCTGGTCTCCGAGAGAACCGCAGTAAAGATGAGGAAGAACATGATGGTGGTCATCATGTCGATCATCGCGATGAGATTCAGCGGGGTATCGCCTTCGTGCCGGGCACGGTGCGCGCGTCCCCGGCGCTTCTCTGCCCGACGGGCGAGAAACGCCTCGTGGTTCTCTTCGGCGATGGGTGCTTGGTTCTGTTCAGTCATGGTGAAGCCAGTCTGGTGGACTCAGGTAGAGGAGGAGCGTAGGCACTGCCGCCCTGCGAGGGGCGGCAAGCTCGCTAGCCTTCGTCGGCCGAGAGCTTGCCCTTTCCATAGGCCACGAGGAGGTTTTCCGTCTTGATCGAGTACTGCTCGATCTCTTCGACGATTTTCTTCGACATCGTGGAGAGCCAGAGGTGGGCAAGCATGCCGACGATAGCAACGCCGAGGCCGAAGGCGGTCGCGTTCATGGCCATGGCGATACCCTCGGTGAGGATGCGGCTGCGGTCTTCGGGGGCTGCACCGCCGAGACCGGCGAAGCAGGTGATGAGACCATGGATGGTGCCGAGGAGGCCGAAGAGCGTCGCGACGTTGGCAAGCGTGAGCAGGCCGTTGGTGCGCTTCATGATGTGGGGAACGATCTCGAGCTGCGCTTCTTCGAGCGCGTTACCGATGGCAACCTGGCCCTTGTTGGCGCGGGTAAGACCGGCCTTGATCACGCGGGGCAGCGCAGCGCTCGGCGCAGCGTTGCAGAGCTTGATCGCGCGGTCGATGTTGCCGGCGATGACGAGCTTCTGGATCTGGCCCATGAAGTCGGTTGCGTTGATGTTGTACTTGAAGAACAGGAAGATGAAGCGCTCGATGGCGATGCCAAGCACCCAAATCGAAGTTCCAAGGATCGCAAAGATTGCGGGATCAGCATGACGAAAAAATCCAGCCAGAAAACTCATGTTCGCTCTTCCTCCTAAAGGGCCCGAGTGTGTTCGGGCTGTTTTTCAGTTCGTCGAAGTTTGGGTCACTAGCAGGAATTCCGCGTCCTGCCACATTCACAGTCACTAGAATGGTGCCTTTTCTACCGTCTCGTAGAGACGGACCAGAAATGAGGCTTCCGGGGGTGTCTGCTGGTAGGTGAGATTGGAGGGCGCGAGGATGTAGTAGGCCTCGGGCTTCTCGATCTCACCTTTGATCTTCTCTTCATCAAGTTGAAGGACAGCGCCACGACGCCCCTGGGCCACGACTTCGGCAGCAAGAGAGGCGATGATGAGAGCTCCAATCACGAGCGCGATCCAGTTGATGCGATTCATGGGGCGTTCTCCTCTGTGGCGGCGGGTTCTTCGGAAGGCGCATCGGTGCCTTCCGTGTCGGGCTCCTCGATGGGCGCCTCGGGCTCTTCGGGCTCCAACGCCTTCAGGCGCGTCTTCTCTTCGGCCTGGGTCTTGAGGTCCCGCTCGGTCTTGGCGAGCTGGGTAGCATCCTTGGCGAACTTGGTTGCTCGCTCTACCGCGGGCCCAGAGGGTGACTTGGCGAGGAAGGCGTTGAAGAGCTCCGCTGCCTTCTCCATGCGGGCGATCTTGTCGAGTCCGGCGAACTCTGCGTCGAAGTAGAGCAGCCCAAGATTGTAGTAACTCATGGACTCGGACGGTGCGAGCGCGAGCGCCTTATCGAAGGCAGTCTTGGCATCGTCGTAACGCTGTGCGCCCTTGTAGGCGGAGCCAAGATTGTTCCAGACCACCGTGCTGTTCTGGTCGACCTTGCTGGCGGCTTCGAGGTGCTCGATGGCTCCCTCGAAGTCACGGTTTCGCATGGAGAGGACGCCGAGGTTGGTTCGGGCCTCAGGATGGTTCGGGTCGAGTTCGATGACGCGCCGGAGGAAGGTTCGGGCCTGGTTCTGGCTTCCGGCGGCCAGTTCGATCTTGGCCTTGAGGAAGTAGAAATCAGGGCGTCCCGCGTCCCGGGAGATCGCTTGGTCGCAGATGTATCGGGCAATCTCAACGCGGCCCATCGAGACGTTTGCTGCGGCCATGGCAAAGTAGGCGTCGAGGTTCTTTTCATCGCGGAGAAGGAGCTTCCGCGCCTTGCCGATGACGGCTTCGCTCTGCCCTTGGGCAAGGTCGATCAAGAGACCCGTTGCCTCGATGGAGGCTGCGTTGCCAGAGGCGGAGAGCCTCTGCTCGAAGAGCGCGCGGGCCCCCGCAGAGTCTCCCTCTGCGAGCCGAAGCCGGATAAGCGCGGCGACGGGTGGCGCATAGGAGGAGTCTAGGCCTGCGGCCTCGTTGAAGAGCCTAGCGGCAGCTGAGCGGTCGCCTCGGTAGTAGGCGATGACGCCCTGCGCATGCTTCGGCGCACCCGCGGAGAGCCCGTCGGGGAGCGCGGAGAGGTTGGACGCCGCGGCGATGAGGTCGCCGGCGCGGAAGGAGCTGAGTGACTCAGTCCCCTCTGCCGATACGGCAGCGGCCTCTGGTGGCGGGGCAGCTACAACCGAGGGCTGCGCGGTCTCCGCCTGCGCAAGGCGAAGGTCTTCGGCAGGGAGCGGGAGAGCGGTCGTAACGAGCGCCCCAAGATGAAAGAGGAGTTGGTGCATCACGGTGCGGCCTCCCCGGCTTCGGCGACGGGCGCAGAGGGTGTGGGCAGGAAGATCTGGGGAGAGACCAGGTCTGTCACGAGGGGGTCAATCGGTTCGCTGAGGACGGGGTAGTCGCTGCCACGGTAGCGGTTGAGCTGCCGTGTCGTGTCGATGGTGCAGGTGTTCACGACACCAATCTTCTGCATGATCGGGTAGGCAATCTCCCACTCCTTTACGGCTGCGTCTTCATACTGGGAGGCGAACCCCTCGATGGCGGAGATGTATTCCTCTTCGGCAAACGGGTCGTCTGCCAGGGCCTCGGGGATGGGAAGCTGGTAGAGGATGTCGGCCATACGCTGGTAGACGCGGCCGCGCATGAAGAAGGCGCAGGCGGTGACATCGGCAGAGTTGAAGTCGGTCACCCGCTCGAAGGTGCTTTGGAGCTCAATGATGCCAATCTTGCGTGCGCCAAGCGCCTTCTGCTGCTGGGGAACCGTCTCACCGAGCTGGATGGAGTCCCACTTCTTGAACTGCTCCATGGCCGCCTCGTAGGCCAGTTTTGCGGCGGGCTGGCGGGCTTCAGCGCTCTGCGGCTGGCGGGCGTTGAATTCGGCGAGGATCTGCTGGTTGGTTTTGGCGATGGAGCGCTGATCCTTCTGCTGTTCGTAGAACTTTGCAGTGCGGCTTAGACCGTCGAGGACCGCGTCGGGGATGCTGATCTTGGGCGAGCTGGCGTTGGCGCCATACTCCTTGCGGAAGCGCTCGAAGAGTTTGACCATCTCCTTGCCATTGCCAGCCTTCTCGTAGTTGAGGGCGGCCTGGTAGAGGGCGACGGGGGCCTCATCGGTGCGGGGGTTGGCCTTGACGAAGGCTGCGTAGGCCTCTGCGGCCTCTGTGTAGCGCTGCGAGTAGTCAAGGAGTTCTGCGGCCTTGAGACCGGGGTACTTGATGCCCTCGGCGTCGGAGTAGCCGCGCTTGTTGAGGTCTCGGAAGGTGGCGATGGCGCGGTCGAAGTCGAAGAACTGGCGCGAGTTGACGGCGATGCGGACGAGGGCCTTGTCGACCCACTCGCTGCCCGGGTAGTCTTTGAGGAGGCGGTCAAACTGGGTCATGGCCATTTCGAACTTCTTGAGGTTCTGCTCGTAGATGAGGCCGGCATTGTAGAGGCCCAGTGCGCCGTTCTGCTGGCCAGCGAACTCGTTGGCGAGGCGGACATACTCTACGGCTGCCTCCTCATACTTGGCGGCAGCGACGAGTGCTTCGGCCTGCTGCGAGATGGCGCCCATCTGGTAACGGGTGATGTCCTGCTTGAAGGCCTTCATGACCTCTGCATCCTTGATGACGATGCACTGCCCGCGGCGGCTGACTTCGTCGGCCCAGAACTCCATTTGCGCGTAGTCTTCTTGGTCGCGATAGGACTCGACGAGGTTGATGGCAGCCGGGCCGGTCATTTCGGAGCCGCAGTGGTTGTCCAGGACACCGATGAACCGACGCTGCGCCTCAGGGTAGTCTTTGTACTCGTAGTAGAGTTTGGCGCCAGCGTAGGCGAAGTTGGCCTGCTCGTCGGGGTTCTCGGGGTTCTTGATGCCGAGCGCGATGTAGCGATCGTAGGCTGAGATGAGCTTGAGAGAGAGGTCGGGTACGGTATCGCTCGAAGCGACCGTGCGGGGCGCGTTGCTGTCGCCCTTCTTGGGTTCGGGGGCCTTGACGCCGACGCCTGCAGGTCGGCTGGGCCAGGCGCGGGCCTCGAGCCGGCCGGCATTGAACTCGCGCTCGATGGAGGTCTCGAAGCTTTGGATGGCAAAGCGGGCCGAGGCATCGCGGAAGTTGTTGTTCAGGACTGACTCGCGGACGGTCTCGAAGCCGGCACCGGCAAGGTCATACTGCTCAGAGAAGAAGTAGGACTGGGCCAAGTACATCTGGATGTCGTAGACTTCAGCGTCGTTCGGGTAGGCCTGCAGGAACTGGCCGTACATGCGGGCAGCGAGGCGGAATCGCTGAATGGCGCGGTCGTGGAGCGTGGTGTCCTTGGGCGCTGCTTCGAACTGGGCTGCGAGTTGCTCGCCTTCGTTGTAGTAGAGGCCCGCGGTGTCCTTGAGGGAGCGCCGTGTCATCTCGTCGGCAACGGCGATGGCATCAGAGTTGCCGAGCCGCTCCTGCGCCTTGTACCATGCGGTACCGGGCCCGAAGAGCTGACCAATCTTGGCGGACTCGTCGAGTGCCTT
>JABMMX010000233.1 GCA_013205435.1 Deltaproteobacteria bacterium | reverse complement strand
CGCCGGGGTCGAAGGTTCCGGCGGAGAAGCTGGCGGCGCTGTGGCGGCTCATCGTGGGGCTGCTGCGCCGCGGTGTGGAGGAGAAGCGGATTGTGACCACGCGGGGGCTCACGCTCGAGAAGCCGCGGGAGCGGGTGGCGAGCGCCGAAAGCACCCATGTCTATGGGCGGAAGGAGTGCCGGAGCTGCGGGGGCGAGGTCGTCCGGTACATGCTCCGCGCCCGGTCGGTCTATGTCTGCGAGGCCTGCCAGCCGCGATTGGAGGGCCGGGCGGAGGACGGGTGATGCCGTGGGCTGAGGCGGGAGTTCGTGGTTCGCCGACGCCGAGATTCGATACAAAACCACTTCACTCCATCTGTGTTTGAAGGTATTATGTACCCATGGTCACACGGGGCTTCGAGCCAGAAGTAGCACTCTTCCGCCAGCATGGCGCCGGCCTCCGCATGGCCGAAGCGCTTCGCCTCGGCATCCATCGGCGGAGGCTCTACGCGATGCGCGACGCCGGCATCGTGGTGTTGGTCTCCCGCGGGCTGTACCGGCTCGCGTCGCTCGATCCGCTCGCCTACCCGGACCTCGTCTCGGTGGCGATGCGCGTTCCGCAGGGCGTTGTCTGCCTGATCTCTGCGCTCTCGTTCCACGAGATGACGACGCAGGTGCCGCACGCCATCGACGTCGCGCTCGAACGGGGCAAGACGAAGCCGAGGCTGGACTACCCGCCGACCCACTTCACCTGGTTCTCGGGGCCAGCTTTCCATGAGGGCGTCGAGACGCATGAGCTCGATGGGGTGCCTGTGCGCATCTACAGCGCGGAGAAGACCCTCATCGATTGCTTCCGGTACCGGAACCAGGTTGGCATGGATGTGTTCTTGGAGGCGCTGCGGCTCTGGCGTGAGCGCCGTAACCGAAGGCTCGACGCCCTCCTGGGCTATGCCCGCATGCGCCATGTCGAGCGCGGGATGCGGCCCTACCTGGAGGCTGTGCTGTGAGTGAGAAGACGGTATCGAATCTTGCGGCGTCGGTGCAGGGGCGGAGCTGATGCATAGCGCTCCCCGCTTGTGCAAACGACCCACAGGAGTAGACCGCGCCGCATGACTCCTCCAGACCGTCGCGCTGCCGCTCGAACCGAACCAGAACCCGCCGCAGGGCCCCGCCAGATCATCGGCTGGCTCGGGCCGCTGCTCGCAGCCCACAAGGGGCGGACCGCCGTCGCGCTGCTCCTGCTGCTCACCAGCAAGGGGGCTACAGTGGCCACGCCGCTGGTGCTCAAGCGGGTGGTCGATGCCCTCACGCCGCTGCAGGGTGGCGCGACGCCGGCCGCGGTGGAGACAGCCGTGACCACGGCCCTCATGGCGCTGCTGGTCTGGGGCGGCCTGCGGGCCATCTCCGGCGTGGCGCGAGAGACGCAGAACGCCGTCTACTCCAAGGTGGAGAATGCGGTGGTGCGGCAGATCTCGGTGCAGGTGCTCGAGCATCTGCATGCGCTCTCGCTCCGCTTCCACCTGGAGCGGCAGACCGGCGCCGTCACCCGCGACGTCTCGCGCGGCACCATGGGCGTAAGCAGCCTGCTCCGCTTCATGCTCTTCAACATCCTGCCCACGCTGCTCGAGCTGGCGATGGTCGTGGCCATCCTCTTCACCCAGTATGCTGGCACCTTTGCCGCGGTCGTGCTTGTCACCTTTGCCGCCTATGTGGCCTACACGCTCCGGGTGACGCAGTGGCGCATATCCATCCGGGCGGTCATGAACACCGCCGATTCGGAGTCGCAGCAGCGGGCCGTCGACGGCCTCATGAACTATGAGACGGTGAAGTATTTCACCAACGAGCCGCATGAGATCGGCCGCTACGAGAAGGCGATGCGGGGCTGGGAAGAGGCCTCCGTCAAGTCGGAGCAGTCGCTCGCGGTGCTCAACGCCGGTCAGGGGCTCATCATCACCGCCGGCGTCACCGCCCTCATGCTGCTGGCCGCCAAGGGCGTTGGCGCAAAGACGATGACCGTCGGCGACCTCGTCGCGCTCAACGCCTTCCTCCTCCAGCTCTTCGTGCCGCTCGGCTTCCTCGGCACCATCTACTCCATGCTCAAGAGCGCCACGGTCGACCTCGAGCGGCTCTTCAAGCTGCTGGGCCGCACGCCCGAGATCCTGGATGCGCCGGCCGCAACCGAGCTGGTGCTCAAGGGTGGCGCGGTCCACTTCGAGGGCGTCGACTTTGCCTACGACAGCAACCGGCCGATTCTGCACGGCGTGAGCTTCTCCATCCCGGCCGGCCATCGGGTGGCGGTGGTGGGTCCGAGCGGCGCTGGCAAGTCGACCATCGCCCGTCTGCTCTTCCGCTCCTACGAGACCCAGCAGGGGAGCATCAGCATCGATGGCCAGGAGACGCGGAGTGTGACGCAGCGGTCGCTGCGGGGCGCCATCGGCATCGTGCCGCAAGACACCGTGCTCTTCCACGACACGCTGCGCGCCAACATCGCCTACGGCCGGCTGGAGGCCTCGGAGCAGGAGCTGCTCGACGCGGTAACGGCGGCCCAGCTCGACGCCTTTGTCGCCTCGCTTCCGCTGGGCCTGGAGACCATGGTGGGCGAGCGGGGGCTCAAGCTCTCGGGCGGCGAAAAGCAGCGGGTGGCGATTGCCCGAGCGCTGCTCAAGAACCCTCCGATTCTGGTCTTCGACGAGGCGACCTCGTCGCTCGATCTCAACACCGAGAAGCAGCTGCTGGAGACGCTCCGGTCGGCCTCCAACGGACGCACCACGCTGGTCATCGCCCACAGGCTCTCGACCGTCGCGCATGCTGACGAGATCCTCGTGTTGCGCGAAGGGCGCATCGCCGAGCGGGGCAGCCATGCGGAGCTGCTGGCGAAGGATGGGCTCTACGCGGAGCTCTGGCGCATTCAGGAGCAGAACCCCGAGTCGACCTAACCGTCGCTCTGTTTTCGGAGCATGATGGCTTCGAGGAGGGCGGCGACCAGCTGCAGGTGGTTGTCGAGCTTCACGAAGTGGCCGAGCAGCAGAATGGAGAAGCGGTGGCGGCCGATGTGGAGCGGCAGAGTGGCCTTGCGGTCGGCCCGCTTGAGCTGATCGCGGTTGATGTGCTCGTTGCGGAGCTCGCTGAGCGGGATGCGCCAGGCGCTGGAGCCGTCGACGAGGACGAGGTCGGTGGCGGTGCGGGCCACAAAGACCTTGTTGGGGAAGGTGGCCCAGTGGACGGCGACCCAGAGCGACCAGCCGCAGAAGGCGAGAAAGAGGCCGATAAGGCCCAGGTTGCGGGCACCGGCGAAGCCATGATGCAGCGCCCACCAGAAGGCGGCGAAGAGGAGTAGCGCCGCGGCGAAGAGGAAGGGCGAGAGGCTCTTCCAGTAGAGGCGGTAGCGGTGGACCGTGACGCCGGGCTGGGCGGCCCAGGCGGCGAGCTCGGGCGGCATGAGGAGTTGGACGGGGTCGACTGCCGCGGCCGTCGCTGGGGGCTTCATGCAGACTCGGTGGTGAGCTGGCCGCGGGTCATGCGCCAGAGCCGGAAGGGGGTGTCGATGCGGATGAAGGAGCGGTCTGTGGTGGTGATGAAGACCTGGCCCTGGAAGTGGCTCAGGAATGCAAAGAGGCGGGCGTTGCGCTGCGGGTCGAGCTCGCTGGAGACGTCGTCGAGGGCGAGGATGGGGGCAAAGCCGAGCTGCTCTTCGAGGAGACGGATTTCGGAGATTTTGAAGGCGAGGACTGCGGCCCGCTGCTGGCCCTGCGAGGCGTAGGTGCGTGCGTCGCGGCCGGCGAGCGAGATGCGGAGGTCGTCGCGGTGGGGGCCGACGGTGGTGTGGCCGCGAGCCATGTCGTGGCTCCAGCAGCCGTCGAGGCGGGCGGCGAAGCGGGCCTCCAAGGTCTCACGGGTGGGGCGTTCGTCGGGCTCAAGGAGTTCGCCCGCCCAGGCTGCGGTGAGCGGCAGTTCGCGGTCGAAGATCTCGCCGAAGGTGGCCAGTAGCCGCGGCGCGAGACGGTCGGCGTAGGCGATGCGGCGGAGCATGACGGTGGCGCCATGTCGGACCAACTCCGACTCGAAGGCACGGGCGAGTGAGCGGCTCGGCTGCTCCTGGCGGAGGATGGCGTTGCGCTGGCGGAGCGCCTCTTCGAAGTCGGCCATCTCGTCGGCGTAGGCGTGCTGCGAGGCGAAGATCATGCGGTCGAAGAAGAGCCGGCGTTCGCCCGGCGTGCCGCGCACGATGCCCACATCTTCGGGCACAAAGGTGACGAGGTTGAGTAGGCCGTAGAGCTCGGAGAGCTGCCGCACCGGCTTGTTGTGGAGCAGGATGCGGCGAGAGCGGGGGTTGACCTCGATCTTGAGGTCGCGCTCCATGCCGTCGCGCATGAGCAGGCAGGAGAGGCGCGCCTGCTCGTGGCCGTCCTGGATCATCTCGGCATTTTTGGCGCCGCGAAAGGACTTGAGGCTGGCGAGCATGCCGACCGCTTCGAGCAGGCTGGTTTTTCCCTGGCCGTTCTCGCCCTCGATGAGGTTGAAGCCCTGCGAGGGTTCGAACTCTACCTGCTCAAGGTTCCGGAAGGCGCGTATGGCGACGCGCTGGACGAACACCTGCGATCAGAGGCGCATCGGCATGACGATGAAGAGCGAATCGTCGCCATCTTCGCCTTCGGTCTCGCGGATGATGGTGGGCGAGAGGGCGTCGATCATCTCGACGAAGAGT
>JABMMX010000232.1 GCA_013205435.1 Deltaproteobacteria bacterium | reverse complement strand
TCTTCGCAACGGCGGCCTCGGTAACGCTCGACCTGCCCGTCTACGACACGCAGTGCGGCGCGAAGATTTTTCTCGCAGACGAGACGCTCCGCAGCGCGCTGCAGGAACCGTTCGCGAGCCGCTGGATCTTCGACGTGGAGCTGCTGCAACGCCTCGACGCTGGCTGGTTGCGGACGACGGGGCGGCGGGCCACGGCCTATCTGGTCGAGGTGCCGCTGCTCGCCTGGCAGGATGTGAAGGGGAGCAGCGTGCGCGGGCGCGACTTTGTGCGCGCGGGCGCCGAGTTGGCCGTGATCCGGAGTCGCCGCTCGCGCTAGGGCGCGCGCCTCTTCGCAGGCTTGGCGGGGCCGGCAGGCGCTGCTGATGGAGGAGCCGCGGTTGGCTGCTGCGCGGGTGCTACGGCACCGCTACCCTCGGGGCGCGCGACCTCGACCTCCATGTCGGGGTGGTTCTTCTGCGCGAGTTCCGGACGTAGGCGGAGTGCCTCCTGAGCGAGCGCGTTTGCGACCTGAACGCGGCCCATTTTGCCCTCGACATAGGCGAGCCGGATCATCGCGACGGCGTCGGTAGGGTTGAAGAAGAGGACCCGCTCGAAGCGGGCCTTGGCCTTGGGCAGGTTGCCGAGCCGCATCGCGATGATGCCCGACTGGAAGAGCGCGTAGTTGTTTTCGGCATCGCGCGAGAGCGCCTTTTCGGCGTAGGTTTCGGCTTCGGCGTAACGGCCGAGCCGGATGAGCGTGATCGCAGTATCGAGCGGGACCTGGGCACCGAGACGCGGGACGGTGCAGAGGTGTTTGAGGATGTCGACGACCTCCTCGCCGCGTCCCTGCTCGACGCGGATCAGCGCGATGACGCGGAGGGCCTCGGGATGGTTCGGGAAGGGCTTGAGGATCTGGCGGAGATGCTCTTCTGCGAGGTCGAACTTCTTGAGCAGCGCATAGCTGTTGGCGAGGTTCATGTGGGCGACATAGAAGCTGTCTTCGCCCGACTTGGCGAGGCTCAGCACCTGGCCAAGCACGCGGATGGCCTCATCGAGCTGGTTGCGGCTTCGGTACTCCATCGCCAGTTGCAGGCGGGCGCGCTGCGAGGTGGGAAAGGCTTCGAGAACGCGGGCAGCGAAGGCGACAGGGTCGGCAAAATCCTTGTTGCGGGCCTGCACGCGGGCGCCGTAGCCACCCGCCACGAGCGCCGAGATGGTGAGGGCGATGAGGGCGCGCCGAGGGGTAGCCGCAAAGGCGAGTTCGAGGCCTCGGGCTACGATGAAGGCGAGCCCAATCAGTGGCAAGTAGAGGTAGTGCTCGGCGAGCAGTTCGTGGTGGGGAATGATGTGGCTGACCGGGAGCATGGTCACGCCGAAGAAGAGCAGTCCAAAGGCGACGATGGGCGCGCGCGAGACGGCGAGGAGTCCGCCCAGCCAGACAAGCCCGACGAAGGCGAGGCCGACAATTGCGCGTGGGTCTGAGAAGCCGGTCGCGTTGGGGAAGGCGCTATAATCACCGACGAGTCGCGCCGGGTAGACGATGAGCTCCGCATAGCGCCCATAGGCAGCCATCACGGTCGCAACATGGGTGTGCAGGCTATTGCCTCGGATGTTCTGGGAGATCTGGGTAACGTGGCCAACCTTCACGGCCCAGAGGACAAAGATGATGCTTGCGGCGGTGACGATGACGATGGGGATGAAGAAGCGGTAGACCGCGGAGAGGATGGGCCGCCAAGGGCTTGGAAAGGCCATTCCGTTGCTGGCGGCGGTCATCATCGGGGCGAGCGCGACCATGAGCAGGAGGGTTGCTGGTACGGTTGCCGCCATCTCCTTGCTGAACATGCCGAGCAGGAAACAGCAGGCTGCGACGAGCCCACCGAACCACTTCCGCGCGGTGCCCTGCGAGGGCTGCGGTGCCGCGAGCAACGCTGCGACGTAGAAGAGGGTAACGAGGAGATCGCGCCGCCCGGACATGTAGGTGACGGTGTCGGTGTGGACGGGGTGAATGGCCCAGAGGATGGTGCCGATGGCGGCGGCTCGCGGGTCGCGGATGACACGGCGGATGAGGTTGTAGACGAGGAAGGTGGTGAGGCCGTGGAGGAGCAGGTTGGTGAGGTGGTATCCGTAGATCTCGCGTCCCCAGATGCGGTAGTCGACGGCGAGGGACATGTAGCGGACGGGCCGATAGGAGCAGGCGTTGATGTTTGGGAGCGAGAGGATTTCGCCCCAGGTGTCGACACGCCAGCAGGAGGTATCTCGCCAGAAGATGAGGTCGTCGAAGGCAAGTCCGGCATCGAGCGCTGACTGGAAGGTCAGCACCGCGAGGAAGGCGGCGAGAATGCCGGCCAGTAGCGGAATGCGTGAAGACTGCATGGAACCGGCGCGGACGAGACGAGTGACGAGCCGACAGGGCAGCTACGGTGTTGCGTGTCGTAGCGGAAAGGCAGCGAAAGGGATAAGAGAAAGCGGAGGCTTGGCGGTCGTGACAGTGCGCCCGATTGCCCGCCGCACCACCCAGGATGTCTGCTTGTACGCCTTTCGATTCGATATGGCCCGTCGCGCTTTGGCATCTGCAGCGTGGGTGAGCTTCGACCTCTTCGACACGCTGCTTCGGCGGGTGAAGGGGCCGGACGAAGTGGCGGCAGAGGCTGCGGAAAGCTTCGCCGCGTTGGGACTATCACATTGGACGAGCGACGAGATCCTCCGCCACCGGCGAGCATGGACAATTTCGCGCGGGGCTGGCTACCCGCAGTCGGAGGCAGAGTGGAGCATCGCCGACTGGTATGAGGCGCTGGCGATCGCCATGGGCATCGAGCAGGCGATGGTGCGCGAGGCCGGCTGCCGGTGCGAGCTGGCTGCGGAGATCGCGGGGACGGTGGTCCGTCCGACGGGACTTGCGCTGCTGCTTGAAGCGCGACGACTCGGCAGACGCCACTTCGTTCTGAGCGATACGACCCTGACCGCAGCACTGATCGGGGCGCTGCTCGAGGCCCATGGCATCTTCGGGCTTGAGGTGGTGGCCTCGTCGGAATGGCAGCGCTCGAAGCGGCGCGGGACCATCTTCTGCGAGGTGGAGGCGCGGATGGGACTCGACGGGCTGCGCGGCCTGCATATCGGCGACAACCTGAAGTCGGACTTCGTACGGCCGCTCCAAGCCGGCTGGCGTGCAGCACACCTACCGCTGACCGACCCGGACGGAGAATTTGATGCGGCGGCCCGGACGATGCTCCGGCATCTCGCGCAAACAACCGGTCGCCCTCAGGAGCCGCTGGCCGGAGATGCAGCCCATTTCGTGCTCGCGACCGCCGCCTGGGTCTGCCAGCAGGAGCGGCAGCTAGGGTCCGAGGCGACGCTCTTTCTCGCGCGAGACGCGGAGCCGATCTTGGCAGCCTGCGACGCGCTGCACCCCGCGCCTGGGCAGCGGCACTACCTGCGGCTGTCTCGGCGGTCGGTCCTGCTGGCCCATCCCGGCGACCTTCTCTTGCGTGTGACACTGTCGGGCAAGATCGGGAAGCGGTCGATGCGGGCGTTCGTAGCAGGGTTTGAGCTTCCCGACGGCGTTGCCGAGCGCTGGCTATCGGAGCTTGGCAGCGATGCAGATGCGCCGCTGAGCGATGCGACCGTCGCAGCCTGGCAAGAGGTGCTCCGGCGCAACGGCGCGGAGTATGAGGCACTGCGGCAGGAGCAGCGAGCGCTTCTCCGAGATTACATTGGGCCGTTGCTCGGCGACCGCCGCAAGCTGCTGGTGGTCGATCTGGGTTGGGCTGGAACCATCCAGGACGCAATCGCGGCGGTACTGCCTGATTGCGAGGTGCACGGTCGCTATGCCGGTGTCACGCGGGGCGGCGAGCCCTCCTCTGCGCGGGCGTCGAAGCAGGGGTTCGTGTTCGACATCCCGGCTGGTAGAGGCGCGCCGCTCCTCGGCACGAGTGCCGGCGTGATGCGGCTGTGGGAGCTGTTGCTGCGCGAGCCGACCGGCTCGGTGCGGCGGCTCGTGCGAGACGCCGCTGGTGTGGTGAAGGCGGAGCTCGATGCACCTCCTCCTCTGACCGAAGCAGCGCTCGCGTTGGCTGAGGAGGCGCGGAGGCTGTTGCTGGCAACGGCGGACTGCGCCGGACCGTCCTACAGGCAGGTGCTCGCCCTGCAGGACAAGGTGTGCAGCCAGCTGCTGGAGCGCATCGCAAGGCGCGCATGGGAAGGTCTCACGCTGATGCCTGACGGGGCGTTTGCGCGCCGCATCCTCGACCTCGAGATGGACGAAGGCGCAAGCCGTGGCGTGATGACGACGCTGGGCATCGGCGGGCTGCGCTCCGGTGTGAGTTGGTGGCCGGGGCTGGTGGCGGGCTCGCTCGCTCGGCGGGGCCTGGGCCGCTCATGAAGATTGCGATCCTCTCACGCAGCGACGCCTCTGGCGGCGGTGCGGGCCGCATTGCGGACGAGCTGACGGCGGGGCTCCGAACGGCGGGTCACAGCGTCTTCCGCGTCTACCGCAAGGGCGAGCCGGCGAGCGGGCGCGACACCGTGCTCATGCCAGCACTGCGAGGTGAACAGGGCCTGCGCCAGACGCTCGGCCTGGATCTCTCGTCTGCGCCGCTGCTCCTGCTTCTGGCGCATCGCGGGGTTGAGCTGGTCCACTTTCACGACCACCACATGGCCTTTGGATTGCGCACCGCGCAGGCTGTCGCGGAGCGGCTTCCGACCTGCTTTACCTTCCACGATTACACGGGCTTCACGGGCGGCTGCCTCTACCCCGGAGCCTGTTCGCGGTATGAGCTCGGCTGCGGGCGTTGCCCCGAGACGGGGCGCGGCGCACAGCCCGCAGGGCTCGACCGGTCGGCCTCCACCTGGGATGCGAACCGCAGGTTTGCAGCGACCGCCGGCGTGGTCGGTATCTCGCCGTCGGCCCACTTCGCTGCGCTTGCAGAGCGGGGCGCCTGGTCTGGACGAGGGGTCGAGGTCATCCCAAACGGCGTCGACACCGTGACCTTCGCGCCCGAACTCCGCGCTGCTTCTCGGAGTGCGGAAGGGGTAGGCACCTCGGAGAGAATTCTGCTGTTCGTCGCGGCGCAGCTTGGCGACCCTCGCAAAGGGCTCGCAGACCTCTGCAAGGCGCTGCAGCCCAGGTTCGACAACGACCCGACGCTCACGCTCTGGCTTGTCGGCGGAGAGGAAAATCTCCCGCCAGAGCTCGCTTTGGTAGGCGGCCGAACGCGCCGTTTTGGGCGCATCGGCACGAAGTCGCGGCTCGCTCAGATCTACGCCGCGGCCGACCTGTTTCTCCTGCCGAGCCATGAAGACAACCTGCCCTGCACGGCGGTGGAGGCGCTCTCCTGTGGTACGCCCGTCGTCGGTCGTCCCGTGGGCGGGATCGCGGAGATTTTTGAGCATGGCCGCAATGGCGTGCTTGCACGGGACCGGACGGTGGAGGCGCTCGGCTGGGCCATCGATCAGGGCCTTTCGCAGCTGACCGAGCAGCAGAGTCGGACGGCGGCGCGGAGCTTCGCCGAATCTCGCTTCGGCATGGCCACCTTTGTGGCGCGCCACGAGTCAGTCTACGAGCGGGCCGCTGCGGAGCAGACGCGGAGGGTCGGACGATGAGCAAGCTCCCGCCAGAAAAGCAATCGTCGGAGCACTGGCCCTCTGTTGTCTTCGGTGTCGTAGTTGCGCTGCTGCTGCTCGCGCGCCTGCTTCGGCTCTCGAGCGAGGGGCTCTCCGCGAGCTTCGACTCGGCGATCTACATCCGAAACCTTTGGGGCATTGCGCAGGGCGACTGGGTCAATCCGCTGGTCAACAATCATGTCTTCTGCGTGCACGGAAACTGGGTGCTCCTGTTGCTCGCGCCACTCCTCAGGTTCTGCGACCCTGGGCTACTACTGACGCTCGCCCAGGGTTTGGCGCTCGGCGCGACCGCAGGGGTCTTACATCACGGATTTCTGGAGGCGCTGGGCGAGCGTGCGAGCCGGAGCCGCCGGTTGGCGGTGGCAACCCTGCTTTCGGCGGGTCTGCTCGCGGGACCTGTCGCGATCAATCCGTTCCTCTTTGATCTGCGCCCCGACATGCTTGGGCTTCCCTTGCTGCTCGCAGGGCTTCTTCGCGCCAGACGCAACGGATGGGACTGGCCAGCGCTCCTTTGGATGGCGGCAGCCCTCCTCGTTCGCGAGGAGTTCGCCATGGTCATCATCGGCGCGATGGCCACCGCTCCGTTCGATCGCTCGCTGCTGATGGATTGGAAGAGGCGCACCGGCGTGATCGTTGCGGTGCTGGCCTTCGTCGCCATCTACTGGTTCGGCGTCCGGGGCTGGCTGTTCCCGCAGAGCGTCGATCGCGCCAGCAGCGTTGCGTCGCAGATGCTGGACAACGCGAGCCCGCTCCCGCTGTCGCAGGTGGCAGCCTACAAGGCCGAGATTCTGGCCGCAGTGGTGCTCGGCGCTGGACTTCTGCCGCTCTTGGGCTGGCGTTGGCTGGGCGTCGCGATGCCCGGGCTCGCCTTTCTGCTGATTCAGTCGCGCATGCAGGCTGACCTGCTTGACTTTCACTATGCCATCTTCGCCCTACCCGGCTTGGCGATCGCATCGGTGGATGGCTTGGAACGGCTCGTCTCCCGACCCCGCCACGCACCACTGTTACTGGCCTCGGCCGCCATCATGATCGCGCTCTTTGCGACCTCAAGCGCGCTGCCAGGCGGAGGGCGCCACTTCGCATCGCGCGAGGCAGCACTTCATACCGACGGCTCCCTGCGCCTCACCGCTGATGGGCTGCCGCTCTACGAGGCGATGAATACCCTGGTGGCGGCGCTGCCGGCCGATGATGGTGTCGCGGTGCCCTTTGCACTCTCGGCGGGTGCCGCCGCAAGGTCCACCATCGTGACGACCGAGCAGGTGAAGCAGTGGGTCTCCAAGGGCGAGAAACTTCCGACGGAGCTTCACTGGGTGGTGCTGTTCGGAAAAGACTTCGAGGGGCTCGGCAGCCGGCTTGTGAGCGAGCACAGGTTCCATCTTGTGACGACCGTCGACCAGTCGCTCGCCGTGCTCACAGACCGCCCCGCGCCGACCAACTGGCAGGCCTTTACCCGCCCTGCGGCTGGGTGCGCGCCCTGGGCAGAGTGGCCCGCTGCAGGAGTTCGGCTTTGCGCTCCCGACCCCGCCAACCCCGGCTGGTGGGTAGAGCGGACGGCGGCTGTCGCCCTGCCTGCCCCGACCGACCTCTTTCTCGAGCAGCTCGGCGCAGCCCCAACGCTCTTCCGAGGTGTGTCGGGCCTTGTTGAACTTTCGTCACTTCCCGTCGGTCGTGCGCTTCCAGTTCGCGGTGCAGCCGGTTCGGGTGTATCGTTCGAATCGGCCGTGCTCGCCGCGCAGGGTCGTACAATCTCCTGCCGCTCCGCCAACGGGGCCAGCGGCCCACGCTGCATGCTTCGCTCCACGCCTCCGAATCCGCCCGCACAAGGCAAACGTCCATGAAACTCAAAGCGCTCCAGGCCCTCTTCCGCCCCGCATTGCTCGCCAGCATTGCACTTGGCACCTTCGCACTACCCTCAGCCGTCTCATCGCACGGCATCATGGGTCACATGCATGTGACGGGATGGGCCATTGAGAACCTCCCGCCTGGCGAGCTTCGCGACATGCTCAGCGACCCGGAGGTGATGAACGCGGCCATCTTCGGATCCGCCTACACCGACTCCGGCTACTGGCCGAAGGGGTCGGTGGAATCGCAAGCCCGAGCCTACGGCGAGCACACGCATTGGGAGCCCTTCATCCAGGATTTCGTCACCTGGATTCGGGTGAACGACCCGCCGCCGTGGACCTCCCTCGAGTCGAAGAAGCGGTTCGCCTTCATGCTCGGATGTGCATCGCACGGGCTGCAGGACGAGATCTTCGACTCCATCTTTCTCGACCAGGTCGACTACCACGACAGCGGGAACCAGGACATCGCCGACCCCGCCACAGACGGATTTCTCTCCGTCGACGGCCACCTCCGCTTCATGCCGACGGAGTACTATCCAAAGGATACCGTTCTTGAACTCTACCAGACCCTCAACATGGGCATCACCGAGGAGACCGTCCGCTACGGCCTCGACGCGATGGAGACACTCTATGTGAATCCGCGCAGCGGCTACGCAGTGGCCGCTGGTTTTGCTCGACAACATGGGGCCAAACTCGGCTGGACGCGGGCCCACTATTTCGACGCCGATGTGCCGGGCAGCATCCGCAGCGAGATCCTGCCGACGATGCGGTACATGATCGCGCTCTGGGAGCGGGTGCAGGGGCAAAACTCCGCAGATAACCCGGTGCTGTTTCAGTATCCCGACGACGGCCGGTTTCTGCGTTCGCTCGATCCGGCCGACCCCGCATCTTGGGTCACTATCGTTACCGCAGCCGCGGCCAAGGCCGACTTCGTGATGCCCGATTGGAAGCTCGATGACGGCACTCCCATCGCCTTTACCAAGCGGGGCACGCATTGGGGCGGTACTGACCAGTTCGCGCGCGTCATGCAACTGCGCCCACTGGAGCAGCTACCGGCCGGTAGAGCGTCAACGGTCACTTGGAACTTCAACGGGCCGCTCATCAACGGGGAGGTCTCGACCGCGTCGGTGGCGCTGCCCGTTCAGACCACCTGCAGCGAAGGCAGCGGCGCCTGCCCCATCGGCTGTGAGGCGCGCACCGGCATCACAGCGCCGGAAGAGGTCGGCACCGCGCTCGGTCGCCCTGCCTCCTGCGTTCCCGTCGAGGAGGGCAGCGGAAGCGGCGCAGAGGGAAGCGCTACGGAAGGCGCAGAGGCCAAGAAGGGCGATAGCGGTGGCTGCCAGACGAGCCGGCAGGGCTCAGCCTGGAGTGCTCTCTGGTTCGCCGTTGCGCTGCTAGGTCTAAGGTCAGTTCAGTCGGCGCGCCGCCACCAAGATGCTGCCGCCAAAGGCTAGCTCTTCGCCCCGCGCGACGGCTGCAACTTCGCCGGTGAGCAGCGCGCGGATGGCCCGGTCTGCGAGGCCGGGCTTGTGGTCGCGCGCTACCGACGCTGCGGTAGGTGCCGCGGGTGCGAGCCCCACACGATAGGGGAGCGCGCGCATCAGGCCGATAAGTGGCGGCAGGGGGCGGAAGAAGTGGCCGAGGTAGCACTTCTCGAAGCCGGCCTCCGCAAGCAGGCGCGACATCGCCACAGCAGTGTAGCGTCGCTCGTGGCCTGCAGCAGCGTCTTCATGCGACCAGAGTAGCGGGTAGGCCGGCACCGCGAGAAAGAGGAGCCCGCCTGGCCGGAGCGCGCGACGGGTCTCTCGCAAGAAACCAACGTCGTCGGCGATGTGCTCCACCACATCGAACATCCCCGCGCCGGCAAGGCATCCATCGCGAAAGCAGCAGCTGTCGAGCGTCCCTTCGACGACGGAGGAAAGTCCGCGCGCGTGGGCGCGAGCAGCGCCCTGCGGTCCCGGTTCCACGAGCAATGTCGGAAGGCCAAGGGCCTGGACAGCGAGTGCCACGAAGCCGTTACCTCCACCGATGTCGGCGAACGGTGCCCCTTTGAGTTCATCCAAGTAGCGCCCTATCAGCGCGGCAATGACTGCGTTGCGGTGCGCGAACCAAAAGGAGTTTTCCTCGACCGCGAAGCAGGCCTCGTTTCCGTCTTCCGGGTAGGAGATCGCCTCCGCCTCCAGCGAGCGCCAGATGCCATCGACACCACGTTCGATGGCCGATGCGAACTGTGTCAGATCGAGGGAGCCCATGCTGGCGCCGTACCATCCGCCAACAGCGAAGGCAACCGGCGCGCTGAGCACGCGGCTGCGCGGCTTGCACCTGCATGGCGAAGGCAGTACCCCTGCGAGCGATTTGGTTCTCTCCCTGTTCTGAGGGCGGGCCAAGCGGGAACCTGGTGAGACTCCAGAACTGACGCGCAGCGGTGTGAGCGATACCCCCTCACCACGACACTGGGAAACTGGGAAGTCGAGGGGGCCAAGAGCTCGAGTCCGAAGACCGGCCAAATCCTCCGCGAAGGCGGATTGTACGACCTCCCTCGCGCTCGGGGACATCGCTTCAGGACACCGACTTGCTTCCCCTCTTCGCCGATGCGCTGTGCGCAGCCGTTCTCCGTGCCGCCGTGGCATCGGGCGACCCGCAATCTTGCGAGGCGTCGGCACAGGTCGCGGAGGCGGAGACCGAGGGGTCTGGGGCCGAACAACCCAGACAGGTGGAGCGGCCGGTCGTGCTCCTGCCCCGCACCCGCACCGACGGCGCCCCCTTCGCCTACCACCTCGGCTGGAGCGGCCATGAGGCCTCGAGCCGTTCGCTCACTGCGGCCCGTATCACCTTCTCCGACCTCGGCAGAGAGCTTGAGCGGATGCCGAGCCTCCGGCTTCGCGAGACGGGACTTCCGGGGTCGAGCAGCTTCATCTCTATCCGCGGTTCGGCGCCTGCGCAGGTGGCGGTGGTGCTCGACGGCCTGCCGCTGACCTCGGGCTATGCCGCTGCCTTCGACTGGTCGCTGCTACCCCCAGACACCGTTCAGTCGGCGCGCGTCTACAGGGAGGCCGCGCCGCTGGCGGCCGGCACGATGGGTGGCGGAGGTCTCATCGAACTCACCGCGGGCGACACAGAAGCGGAGGGCCTCTGGGCAGCCGCGAGCGCCGGCGCATGGGCCACGCAGCGGCTCTCCGGAGGCGTGAGTATGCGGACCGACGACCATTGGATCGGGCTCTCCGCCTCCCACCGCGCCACCGGCGGTGACTATCGCTTCTTCGACAATGGCGGAACACCTTCGAATGAGACCGACGACGGCTACGGTCACCGGTCAAACAACGAACGTTCGCAGTGGGCGACGCTCGGCGCGTGGCGCTGGTTCGGCGACGACCAGACCGTTGCCGTCACAGCGCTCGCGACGGGTCTCGACCAGCAGATCCCGGGCTACGAGCAGGCGCCCAACCAGGCACTGAGCCAACGGCACAACAGGCTCTTGGGAGCGCTCAGGCACGAGTGGCGCCACGACGCCTTCAGCATGCAGACCAGCCTGGGCGGAGATGCTGTCACGCTGGAGCTCGATGACCCGCTCGGCGAGCGCTCCGCCTTCGGAGGACAGAGCGCATCGACGGACCGGCGGGTGGTCGCGCAGCTGCAGCCTGCGCTCAAACTGCCGGCCTCGCTGCGGCTGGCAGGGCAGGCAGAATTTGGTGGAGAGTGGCTTGATGGCGGTAGCGGAGGTGCCACCGAGCGCATCGCGCGGAGACTCAGCCGGGCCGTCGGCGCGGAACTCAGCGGCGACCTCTTTGGCGGTCGTTGGCTGCTCCTGCATCGGGTGACGAACAGCAGCGACAGCGCAGGTGGCGCGCAGGACGAAGCAGCGCTGGGATCCAGCGCAGTGATGGTCCGAGTGCCACTGTTACGCCTACCGGATTTCACCCTCACAGCCCGCTGGAACGCCGCTGCCGCCGAGCGACTTCCGACCTTCCTGGAGCGCTTCGGAGGGACCGACAATGTGGTGGCCAATCCGGCGCTGAAGGAGGAGTCACGGATCGGCACCGACGGCAGCCTAGAGGTCACAACGAGCCTCGCCCACACCTCTGTCGATGCAGTCTGGAGCAGCTTCGTTCGAGCCACCGATAACCTCATCGTCATGCTCCCCAACAGCCAGCAGGCGACGCGCGCCGAGAACATCGGAGCGACGCTCGCGCTAGGCCACGAGTTGAGCCTGCGGCTGCGCTGGAGCAGCGGCACGGAGTTCGCCTTCGCCGGAGCCTACTCCGACGCAGTGGATGCGACGCAGGACAGCGTTCGGCGCGGCAAGCAGATCCCGTTGCACCCGTCTTGGACCGGCGCGGGCGAAGTCTCGCAGGTGGTCGAAACAGCGGTCGGCGCGATCACCCTCGCCGCGCCGTGGCGCGCCGCATCCTCCTTCTTTGTAGACGGGGCCAACCTCTCCGCACGGCCCGCCGTGACCGAGTTCGGTGCCCGGGTCGCCTTCGCTCCTGAGGCGCTTCGTGGGCTGTCGGTGGAGGCGCGCGTCGAGAACATTGCAGACCGGATGCATGGCGAGGTCGAACAGCTCTCCGCGGGCGAGACGACCTCTGTACCGTGGGCCACCTCGGACTTCGTTGGCCACCCGTTGCCCGGCCGCGCCCTCTACCTCACCGTAAGCTACGCATCGCCATGAACGCACCCTTCCCATCTCGCCTTTGCCTCGTTGCGGCAGGGCTCGTGCTGGGCTTCTCCTCGGCCTGTCAGGTGGAGCTCGATGCTGCTTCGGGTGCAGACGCTGGGCCCGTCGAGGGCTCCGGGAGCGGAGATGGGCGTGAGCTCTGTGCCCTCGTGATGACGAGCGACTTTTCGCAGACCGCCGCGCTCCACACCGCACGCTACCGTCGCGGCGAACTGAGGCTTTCGGAGCCGTTGACCTCTGTCAGCACAGACGCCGTCCTGCGCGGCAACGATGGCATCGTAGCCGTCCTCAATCGATACCCCGCAGCCTACCTTCAGCGCATCGACCCCGCGGCCGGCTTCGCCACCGTCTGGGAGCGCGCCCTGCCGACGGGCAGCAACCCCTCGGACATCTGGATTGCCGAGGACGGGCGTGCGGTCATATCGTTGTACGGTGCAGGCCGCCCCGTTGCAGGCGGAGAGCTGATGGAGGTCAACCTGCTCGCCGCATCGGAGTCGGACTGGATCATAGGCCGCCGCTCGCTCGCTGCTTGGACGGAGGCAGACGGCAACCCGGAGGCGTCGCAGCTCATCCCGTTCGGCGGCCTCCTCTTCGTCGTACTCCAACGCCTCGATAACTACCCGGGCTGCAGCGACGGAGGACGCAGCGCGCTGCTCGCACTCGACGCGGAGACGCTGGAGCCGGTCGGCCACTTCGGCGGAAGTGCCACACTCACCCTGGCCGGATGCAACGCCTACGCAGCAGCGCTGCATGGCGACGGGCGGCTCATGGTAGCGCTCACCGGCCGCTTTCAGTGGAGCGGAGACCAGAGCAACGACGGTGGTGTCGAGGTCGTCGACCTGACGCAGGGGTCGTCGCTCGGCTGGTTGACCCGCGAAGGGGCGGAGGGCGACGGCGACATCACCGAGGTGACTGCCGCCAGCGATGGCAGCACGCTCTGGGTAGCCTCTTCGGCAGACTTCACAGGTGCCATCTTTCGCGCAGCACGCGACGGCAACGTTTCGGGCCCTCTGTGGAGCGGCTCGAACCTCTTCGACATCGCGGCCCAGGGCGATGCACTCTGGGTTGCGAACCGCTCGAGCATCTCGGCTGCGGTCGTGCTGCTC
>JABMMX010000231.1 GCA_013205435.1 Deltaproteobacteria bacterium | reverse complement strand
CTTCACCTGCTCTACGCTCGGTTCTGGCACAAGGTGCTCTACGATTGCGGGCTGGTGTCGACGCGGGAGCCCTTCAAGCGGCTGTTCAACCAGGGCATGATCCTGGCCTTCTCCTACAAGGATGAGGCGGGGCGCTACCTCTACCCGGAGCAGACGGAGATGCGGGAGGGAAAGCCGGTCTCCAAGGCGGACGGCGCGCCCCTGCAGATGCAGGTCGAGAAGATGTCGAAGTCGCGGTACAATGTGGTCAATCCAGACGACGTTGTGGCGGAGTTCGGGGCAGACACGCTGCGGCTTTACGAGATGTACATGGGGCCGCTCGAGGCGACGAAGCCGTGGCAGACGGACGGTGCGCGCGGCATGTACCGCTTCTTGGGCCGCGCCTACCGTTTGGTGACGGACGAGGAGGGCGGGCTGTCGCCGAAGGTGGTCGACGGACCCGCGTCGGCGGCCGAGACGAAGCTGCTTCATGCGACCATCAAGAAGGTGGGGGAGGACATCGAGGGGATGCGCTTCAACACGGGCGTGGCTGCGCTGATTGAGCTGGTGAATGCGCTGTCGAAGCAGGAGAGCATCGCGCGGTCGACGGCGGAGCAGCTCGCCCTTCTCCTGTCGCCCTTTGCGCCCCATCTGGGCGAAGAGATCTGGGCGTTGCTGGGGCATGGCCCGACGCTGGCCTACGAGCCTTGGCCGGCCTTCGATCCGACTGTGCTGGTGGAGTCTTCCGTCGAGATTGCTGTGCAGGTGAACGGCAAGCTCCGCGGCACGATTGAAGCGGCTGTGGGCGCTGCAGAGGCAGAGGTCATCGCGCTTGCGAAGGCGAACGAGCGGGTGATTCCCTTCCTCGACGGCAAGCAGGTGGTGAAGGAGATCTACATCGTCGGAAAGATTGTGAATCTGATTGTGCGTTAGGCTGGCAGTCGTGGCGCGGTGCGTTGTCTAGAGCCGGATCGGTCGAGATGCGCGCTGCTTCCCAAAGCAGGGTGCAGTAGATAGACGGCGGCGCAACGAAGAGACGGGTTCGAGCAGATGGCAGAGGCCGGCTCGGGCCGAGGAGCGAGGTCGAGATGGCTGTCACGAAGAACGCGAAGAGGCAGGATACGACGGCGGACAGCGGCACGGGGTTTGCGGCGGAGGCTGCGAAGCTGGGGCTGTCGGCGCAGACGGTGGTCGGGATGTACCGGACGATGTACACCTCGCGACGGCTGGATGACCGCGAGATCGCGATGAAGCGGCAGAACCAGATCTACTTCCAGATCTCGGGCGCCGGTCATGAGGTGCCGCTCGTCTGCGCAGGCCACCTCCTGCGTCCGAGCTACGACTACTTCTTCCCCTACTACCGGGATCGGGCGCTGATGCTGGCGCTCGGCATGACACCGGAGGAGGTTCTCTACCAGGCGGTTGGCGCGGAGGCAGACCCGAACTCGGGTGGCCGCCAGATGCCCTGCCACTGGGGTCACCGTCCGCTGCATGTTGTGACGAAGAGCTCCTGCACCGGGACGCAGTTCCTGCAGGCTGCGGGTGCGGCGCAGGTTGGCTCGATTGTGGAGGCTGTCGCAGCGCTCTCGGACGGCTCCATCCCCTCGCATTCGGACGAGGTGATGTATGTCTCTTCGGGCGACGGAACAACGAGCCAGGGCGAGTTCTGGGAGTCGCTGAACAGCGCCTGCATGCTCAAGTTGCCCGTGCTCTACATGATTGAGGACAACGGATACGCCATCAGCGTTCCGGTTGAGGCCCAGACGGCCGGCGGCTCGATCAGCGCGCTGGTTGCGAGCTTCCCCGACCTCTACATCGAAGAGGTGGACGGCTGCGATCTGCTTGCTTCGTATGCGGCGGTGGAGCGGGCGGTAAACTATGTGCGGGAGCGCAGGGGTCCCGCGATGGTGCATGCGCATGTGATCCGGCCCTACTCGCACTCGCTGTCGGACAGCGAGGAGCTCTACCGGCCCGCCGAGGAGCTCGCGGCCGACCTGCTTCGCGACCCGATTGTGACGGTGGCAAAGAAGCTGGTGGAGAGCGGCATGCTGACGGAGGCGGAGCTTGCGACGCTGAAGTCGGAGGTGGATGCGAAGGTGCTCGCTGCGGCCGACACGGCGATGGCGGCGGCGCGCCCCGGGACCGATACGGTGCTGCACCACATGTACTCGCCGACGGTCGACCCAACGAGCGAGGCCTTCGCGACCGAGCCGCAGTTCTGGGGCATCGAAGGTACGATGGTTGATCTCATCAACAGCTGCCTGCAGACGGAGATGGCGCGGGACCCGCGGATTGTGGTGTTCGGCGAGGATGTGGCCGACGTGAGCCGCGTTGCGAACGTGGGCAAGGTGAAGGGCAAGGGCGGCGTGTTCAAAGCGACACACGGCCTGCAGACGAAGCATGGCGGAGACCGGGTCTTCAACAGCCCGCTGGCAGAGGCGAACATCATCGGTCGCGCCATCGGCATGGCTGCGCGTGGGCTCAAGCCTGTCGTCGAGATCCAGTTCTTCGACTACATCTGGCCCGCCTACATGCAGCTTCGGAATGAGCTTTCGAACTTCCGCTGGCGGTCGAACGGCACATGGAGCGCACCGGTCGTGGTACGGGTTCCAATCGGCGGCTACCTCAAGGGCGGAGCGCCCTATCACAGCCAGTCGGGCGAGGTTCTCTTCACCCACATTCCGGGCCTCCGGGTGGTGATGCCTAGCAATGCGCAGGATGCTGCTGGACTGCTGCGAACGGCCATCCGCTGCGACGATCCCGTGATGTTCCTCGAGCCGAAGCACCTCTATCGGCAGACCTACAACAAGTCGCAGGACCCGGGCGACGACTACATGATTCCGTTTGGCAAGGCGCGGACGGTTCGGAGCGGCAGCGACCTCACGGTCATCACCTACGGCTGCCTCGTGCAGCGGGCCTACAAGGCTGCGCAGGACCTTGCGGAGAACGAGGGCATCGAGGTGGAGGTCATCGACCTTCGCTCGCTTGCGCCCTACGACTGGGAGGCGATCCGTGAGTCTGTGATGCGGACGAACAAGGTCATCGTGGCCCATGAGGACCACATGTCGTTCGGCTACGGCGCTGAGATTGCAGCGCGGATTTCGGACGAGCTGTTCGAGTACCTCGATGGCCCCGTGCGGCGCGTTGCGGGCATGGACACCTTTGTGGCCTACGAGCCGAGCCTGGAAGATGTGATTCTGCCGCAGACCGAAGACTTGGCGCGGGCGATGCGTGAACTGCACGCCTACTGAGGCGGCGGGACAAGGGGCGACAACGATGAGCGAACTCACTTTTCGAGCGGTTGTACTGGCTGCGGGCTTGGGCACGCGGATGCGTTCTTCGCTTCCGAAGGTGATGCACAAGGTGCGTGGCCTTCCGATGGTTACCTACCCTGTGGCGCATGCGCTGGAGCTGGGTGCGGAAGAGGTCGCCGTTGTGGTGGGCCATGGACGAGGGCTGGTGGAGGGTTGGCTTGCGGAGCGCTTCGCGGGGCAGCCCGTCTCGACCCATGTGCAGCACAACATGGTGGGCACGGCCGATGCGGTGAAGAGCGCGCAGGCAGCCTTTGAGGGGTATGCCGGCGCGGTGATGATTCTCTACGGCGACGTGCCGAATGTGGCCGCGGAGGACATCGAAGCGCTCGTAGCACTGCACCAGGCCTCGGGTGGGCTGCTGAGCTTCCTGACCGCGCATGCGGAGGGTCCGACCGACTACGGCCGCATCGTGCGCGACGCCGAGGGGCGGGCGCGGGCGATTGTGGAGCACAAGGACTGCACGCCGGAGCAGCGGCTGATCACCGAGGTGAACATCGGCATCTACCTCGTGGATGCTGGCTTTCTGGTGGAGGGGCTATCGCGGCTCGATGCGAGCAATGCGCAGGGTGAGTTCTATCTGACAGACCTGGTATCGCTGGCCTACGATCGCGGCTCGCCGCCAGCGGTGGTGGTGTCGGACGAGATCGAGGCGCTGCACGGCGTGAACAACCGAGAGCAGCTGTCCCGCGCGGAGCAGTACGCTCAGGCTCGCGCGAACCGTGCGCTGATGCTGGCGGGCGTCACGCTGCTGGACCCTGCGACGACCTACATCGAGCACGACTGTGTGGTGGAGCAGGACGCGGTGCTCGAGCCCTTTGTGGCGCTGCTGGGCAGCACCCGGGTGGAGAGCGGAGCGCGGGTGGAGAGCTTCTGCCGGCTTGAGAACGCGACGGTTGCTGCGGGCGGCCGCGCGGTGGCGGGAAGTCGCTGATCTCGGAGCCGCAAGCGACGGTTCGTTGTTGGAAGAGGGGCGCAGGTGTTGCTAGGATTCCGGATCTGTTCGTTCCAACGCTGAGGTCGAGTCATGTGCGGAATCGTAGGTTATGTTGGCCATCAGCCGTGCGGCTCCATTCTGATCGAGGGGCTGCGGCGCCTCGAGTACCGCGGATACGACTCGGCGGGACTTGCCATCTACAACGGCGAGGAGCTGATCCGGGTGCGGTCGGAGGGCAAACTGGCGAACCTGGAGCGGGCCTTCATGGCGGCTCCGGTGGTGGGAACGGTGGGCATCGCGCACACGCGCTGGGCGACGCACGGCCGGCCCGTTGAGAAGAATGCGCACCCCCACCGGGTGGGCGACATTGTGGTGGTCCACAACGGCATCATCGAGAACTATGCGGAGCTCCGGGCGGAGCTGATGGCGGGCGGCGCCGTGTTTGAGTCGGATACCGACACCGAGGTTGCGGCGCAGCTGATTGCGAAGCATCGCGGTTCGTTTGTCTCGCTGCATGAGACGGTGCGCTTCGCCATTTCGCTCATCCGCGGCTCCTATGCGCTGGTGGTGCTCGACGGAGGAAATCCGGACGAGATCGTGGCAGCGCGGCAGGCCTCTCCGCTGGTGCTGGGCCTTGGCGAAGGCGAGCAGTTCGCGGCGAGCGACGTGCCGGCTATCATGGCGCACACGCGGAACGTGATCTTCCTGATGGATGGCGACAGCGCGATTTTGCGGCGCGAGGGGATCAGCGTGTTCGACGAGTCGGGTGCCCCTGTGGAGCGCCCCGTGAAGCGGATTGCCTGGGACCCGATCTCGGCAGAGAAGCAGGGCTACAAGCACTTCATGCTCAAGGAGATCCACGAGCAGCCGGCCCGCATCGTCGATACGCTGCGCGGGCGGATCGCGGCCGGCACCAACATGGTGGAGATTCCGGAGCTCAACCTAGAGCCGGCCTTCCTGCGCGAGATCGACCGGATTATCATCATTGCCTGCGGCACCTCGTATCACTCGGGCATGGTCGCGCGTTACACGATTGAGTCGCTGGCGCGCGTTCCGGTCGAGCTCGAGCTTGCGAGCGAGTTCCGTTACCGCGACCCGGTGGTGACGGAGCGGACGCTGGCGATCGCGATTTCGCAGAGCGGCGAGACGGCCGACACGCTTGCAGCGATCCGGGAGGCGAAGCGGCTTGGGGCGAAGACGGCGGCGGTCTGCAACGTGATGGAATCGACGATTGCGCGCGAGTGCGGCTCGGTCATCTACACGCAGGCGGGGCCGGAGATTGGTGTGGCATCGACGAAGGCCTTCACGACGCAGCTGACGGCGCTCTACCTGTTCGCCCTCTGGCTCGCGCAGCACCGTGGTCTGTTGGACGATGCGGAGAAGCGGGCTGAGCTGGTCGGCGCCTTCCGGCAGATTCCCGGGATGGTGGAGCAGGCGATCGGGCTTGAGCCGCAGATCCGTGCGATGGCGAAAGAGCTAGTGCATGCGACGAGCTGCCTCTTCTTGGGCCGCGGTGCGCAGTTCCCGATCGCGCTCGAGGGGGCGCTGAAGCTCAAGGAGATCTCCTACATTCACGCCGAAGGCTACGCGGCCGGCGAGATGAAGCACGGGCCGATCGCGCTCATCGACGAGTCGCTGCCGGTTGTGGTCATCGCGCCCGAGAACGGCCACTTCGAGAAGGTCATGTCGAATGTGGAGGAGGTGAAGGCGCGTGGCGGTCGGTTGATCGTCGTGACGACGGCGGGCGCGCATGGACCGGAGCGTTTTGCCGACCATGTCTTCATCGTTCCGAAGGCGCACCCGCTGTTCGAGTCGATCGTGACGGTGATTCCGCTGCAGCTGCTCTCCTACTGCGTGGCGGATGCGAAGGGGACCGATGTGGACCAGCCCCGCAACCTCGCCAAGAGCGTCACCGTCGAGTGAGCGGATGGGCGGGCCTTTGACTGCACATTTGGGCGGGTTGAACGACAACCAGCGCGCGGCGGTGGAGCACCGCGGCGAGTCGCTTCTCATCCTTGCCGGCGCGGGCAGCGGCAAGACGCGGGTGATCACTACCCGCATTGCAAAGTTGATACTGGAGGATGGCGTCGCCTCGGGCAGTATCCTTGCGGTCACCTTCACGAACAAGGCTGCCGCGGAGATGCGGGAGCGGGTTCACCAGCTGGCCGGCGCGCGGGCAGCAGGGGTGACCATCGGCACCTTTCACGCGGTCTGTGCTCGGCTGCTGCGGCAGTATGGTGGTCGGCTCGGGCTGACGCCGCGGTTCGCGATCTATGACGAGGAGGATGCGATGAGCATGCTCCGCCGCGCCGCCGAGAAGCTGCAGCTGGGATACGACAGCGGAGCGCTCAAGGCGGCCTTCGGAGCGATCCAGACGGCGAAGCACCAGGGCGCGACAGCGCGGGCCTTTTCGGACGAGAGCCGAGGGCGGCTGGGCGAGGAGACTGCGTCGCTCTACGAGGCCTACCAGCGTGAATTGATTGGCTCGAACGCCTGCGATTTTGCCGACCTCATCCTGCAGACGGTGACGCTGCTGCGCGAGGCGCCGGAGCTCCGCGCGGAGGTGAACCGGCGTTGGCAGCACCTGCTGGTGGATGAGTTTCAGGACACCGATGGCGTACAGTTTGCGCTGCTCGAGATGCTGGTAGGACCTGGCTGCGAGGTGGTGGTGGTGGGCGACGACGACCAGTCCATCTACGGCTGGCGGGGCGCTACGGTGGCCAATGTGCGGCGCTACACGGAGGTGTTTGCGCCTGTTCGGATTGTGAATCTGGCGGAGAACTACCGGTCGACGCGCGACATCCTCCGGGTGGCAACAAGCGTGGTGGAGCGGCTGCCTGAGCGGATGGAGAAGCAGAGCATCGCGGTGCGCGCTGGCGGCACTCCGGTGCGGTGCTTTGTGGCGGTGGACGACCGGGATGAGGCGGAGCGGATCTGCCGTGTGCTGGAGGGCTGGCATGCGACGCGTGGCTGGCGTTGGCGCGACTGTGCGGTGCTGTGCCGAACGAACGGGCAGATGCGGGTGGTGGAGGAGGCGCTGCGGCGGCGAGGCGTGGACTATGCGCTGGTGGGCGGTACCTCGTTCTTCGAGCGGGCGGAGATCAAGGATGCGATGGCCTGGCTGCGGCTGTCGGTGAACGACCGCGACACTGTTGCGCTTGCGCGGGTGGCGACCTTCCCTTCAAAGGGGATCGGGGCGACGACGGTTCGAGCGATCGAGCAGTGGCGGTTGGCGCATGCGAAGGTGCCGCTGACGGAGGCGCTCTCGCGGATCGTATCCGAGAAGGCGGTGACGAAGCGGGCGCTGGAGGGCGTGGCTTCTCTTGGGCGCATCCTCGAAGAGGTGGTGCAGATGGCTCAGAGCGCCGGGGCTGCGGCGACGCTGGAGCAGGCGCTGGCGGCCTCTCAGTTTGAGGAGGCGCTGGCGGAGAAGGAGGATGGCGAGGAGCGGTGTCGCAACCTCGACGACCTCCGTGCGATGCTACGGGAGCACGACGCTCTTGCCGAGAGCGGAGGCATCGCGGGCTTCCTGGAGCGGACGGTGCTGCGGCAGGCCTCGGACGGGCTGAGCAGCGACGACAAGGTGGTGCTGACCACGGTGCACGCTGCCAAGGGTCTGGAGTTTCTGGGCGTCGTGGTGGCAGGGTTGGAGGAGGGGCTCTTTCCGATGCGTCGTCGCGACGCGGCGGAGGCGGGCGCCGACGATGAGGAGCGGCGTCTCTTCTATGTGGCTGTGACCCGGGCGCAGGACGAGCTGGTGCTGTTGGCGGCGATGCGTCGGAGGCTGCACGGGCAGACGCGTGAGACCAACGCATCGCCCTTCCTCATCGAGGTGTCGGAGCAGCTGTCGTGGCTGGAGGGGAGCGCGTCGCGGTCGCTGCCGTGGCGTGGGCGCGATCCGATTGGGCCGCCGCTCGATCGCCGCTCGAGCTTCGACTTCGATCAGCGGAGCGGGGACGACTGGGTGGAGCCGTCGCACGGCGTCGGACGGAAGGTGCCGGAAGAGGGCATCATCTTTGACGATGACTACGTTGCGAACGCTCCCGTTACCAAGGTGACAGCCGTGGCAGCACAGCGTGTGAGGCATGCGCTGTTCGGCGATGGCACGGTGGTGCAGAGCGAGCAGTCTGCGGGCAAGACGCGGCAGACGGTAGCGTTCGACTCGGGCGAGCGGCGGACGGTTCTTGCGAACTATCTGCAGCCGTTGCGAGGCGGCCGCTGAGCCTAGGCGCGGTTCTTGAAGAACTCGGCGTTGAGCGCCGCGTAGTTGCTCCACTTGGCGGGGAGCTCCTCGTCTTCGAAGATGGCGTCGACGGGGCACTCTGGCTCGCATGCGCCGCAGGAGATGCACTCGTTGGGGTCGATGTAGAGCTGGAGTTTGAGCTCCCCGCCGGAGGCCTTGGTTGCGCGGACCTGATCGAGCGGGATGGGCCCGTGGATGCAGTCGACCGGACAGACATCAACGCAGGCGGTGTCACAGGTTCCGTGGCAGGATTCGGCGATTACGTAGATCATCCCATACTCTTCGCAAATGGGGGTGGCAGACCGCCCCGAGTGAGGGATAGAGTGTAACCGAAACCGCTGCCTTCTTGCAACGGGTCGAATTGGGATAGCTGCTGCCGGATGGGCGGCAGCGAAGTCGCTGCGGAGTAAGAAGATGGCTGAGGTGTTGCCCCTGCGAGGCGTTCGGTATGACATAACGGTGAGCGGCCCGCTGGAGCAGCTTGTGAGCCCTCCTTACGACGTCATCGATGGCCCCATGCGGGCGAGCTTGGCGGCCCGAAGCCCCTACGCCTTCGTGGAACTCGACCTTCCCGAGAGCAGCAGCGACGACAGGTATGCGCATGCCGGCAAACTGTTCCGCTCGTGGCTATCGACCGGCGTGATGAAGCAGGATGAGGCCCCCTCGTTCTACATCTACTGGCAGCGCTTCAACGGGCCCGATGGGCGCGAGGTGCTCCGCAAGGGCTTTCTCGGCCTGACCCGCCTGCACGAGTATGCCGACAAGGTGGTTCTTCCGCACGAGCGGACGCTCTCCGGTCCCAAGGCCGACCGGCTGGCGCTGATGGAGGCGACCGAGGCGCAGCTGTCGCAGATCTTTCTGCTCTACAGCGACCCTGCAGGCGTTGTGGATGCCGCGCTGGCTGCGGCAACAGCGGCGGCGCCGCTGCTCGACACGCGGACCGAGGATGGGGTGCATCATCAGGTGTGGGCGCTGAGCGACCCGGCCGCCATTGCGACGGTGCGTGCACAGCTGGCCGACGAGCGGCTGCTCATTGCGGATGGTCACCACCGCTACGAGACTGCGCTGGGCTACGCCCGTAACCATGGTGCGCTCGGCACCGATGGGCCGGCTGCCTTCACGCTGGCCTTCTTCGCCAATGCAGATGACCCTGGATTGGTGGTTCTGCCGACCCATCGCGGACTCCACGATGTGGCAGGGTTTGATGCTGCGGGATGGCTGGCGCGGACGGCGGAGCTGTTCGACCTCACACCGATTGAGCCGGCAACGGCGCCTTCGGACTGGCTTGCAGCGCTTCGGCGCGCTGGCGAGGCAGGGCCATCGTTCCTGTTTGCGACGGCCCCTCACGCCGAGCTCGCGCTGACGCTCGCGACGCTGAACCCTGTTCGTGCTGCAGCAGAGCAGGCGACCATGCAGGGTGTGGCAGAGATGGCGGAGCTCGACGTGGCGATTCTGCACGAGCTGCTGCTGGAGCGTCGGGCCGGGATCTCGCGGGAGGCGCAGGCGGCCAAAACCAACATCTTCTACTACAAGGAGGCGGGTGAGGCGCTGGCGGATCTCGCTGCCGGTCGGACCCAGGCTGCCATCTTCATGAACGGAACGCCCGTGGCGAAGGTGCGGGCGATTTGCGAGGCGGGCGACTTCATGCCGCAGAAGTCGACCTTCTTCTTCCCCAAGGTGTTGAGCGGCGTTGTGCTCTACGACCTGACCGGCGCACGCTGAAGATGACCGCGCCGGAGGATCAGGAGCGGACCGATGACGCCATGTACCGTGGCGGGGTGCGCATCTTGCAACACCGGCGGGGCTATCGCTTTTCGTTCGACGCGGTGCTGCTGGCGCACGAGGTAGCGCGGCTCCGTCCGCGGCGTGGCGCGGAGTTTGGCGCGGGGTCGGGCGTGGTCTCGCTCTGTCTGGCGACGATGCTGCCGGAGTACCGAGGCAAGGCGTTCGAGATTCAGCCTTCGCTGGCGCAGCTGGCGCGTGAGAATGCGGTTCGCAACGGGATGTCGGAGCGGATCGAGGTGGTCGAGGGCGATGTGCGGCGGCTCCCACAGGAGGTCGATGCGCCGGAGGTTGTCTTCATGAACCCGCCCTATTTTGGCGCGCGGGAGGGGACGCCGAGCCCGAACATGGAGCGGGCGCTGGCGCGTCATCAGGCGAACGGCTCGCTGGTGGAGCTGCTGCAGGCTGCGAAGCATTTGGTCGCGGGTGGTGCGGTGGTCTTCGTCTATCCGGGCGCGCGGGAGGAGATGGCCGTTGCGGCGATCGCTGCGGCCGGTCTTGGGAGTGCTTCGGTGCGACGGGTTGTTGCCAGCGAAGGCGCTGCGCCGGCCTTTGTGGTGCTGACGGCGCGCGAGCACGGAGCGGCGGGGCTGCGGCTGCTGGAGCCGGTTGTGCTTCACGATGCGAGCGGCAGCGTGACCGCGGCCCATCTTGCGATTGTGGACGGGTTGCTGCCGCCGGCGGAAGTCGGCTAGTCGGATCGGCATGAGGCCTTCTCTTCGTCTTGTCTGTCTGGTCGCGCTGTTGGCGTGGGCCTGCGGCTGTGCTCCGAACGCGGTGCGGCGGATGTCGGGCGTAGGCCGACTGCCTTCGGATGAGGCGCGGTTACGACTGGCTGAGGCGACATCACAAGCGGAGCGTGCGGCGAACGCGACGACGCCCTTCTGGGTGGTCGCTCGGGTGAACCGGGCAGCCTGCGACTGCCCCATCTGGGAGGTTCAGGTGTGGGGGCAGTGGCGGCGCTCGGCACTCGTCTGGCCGGCCGCCGGGCTCGATGCTGCAGCAGAGGCTGAGGGCGAGCCGGATGGGACGAGGCTCTGGGTGGAGGTCGAGGAGTCGGAGGCGGACAGGGCTTCGGAAGCAGGCCGGCGGTTTCCACAGTTTGCGGTCGTCCGAGTGAGCGCGGAGCGGCCGCCGCGTTAGGTGGGGATCATCGCGTAGCCGGTCTGGAGCATGTTCGGAGCGGGCTGCCTGTAGACGACTCCGGCGCGGGCCAGCTCCTCGAGCGCGGAGCGGAGGCGGACAAGTCGGAGTGCAGACTCTGCGATGGCGTCGGGCCAGTAGCCGAGGTCGCGTTCGAAGAGCTGCTGCAGCGTCGCAGGGCGGGCGAGCGCGAGCGGCAAATTGGAGATGAGGTTGTTGGCAGAGAGGGCCATGGCGCGGAAGGCGACCTGACCGGTCGCCTCGATGCGTCCGCGTGAGGGGTAGAGCGTCTGCGGGAGCGCACCCTGCGTGATAGCGCCGAGGGAGTCGGCGAAGGCCTGCCAGTCGCCCACAGGGAGGTCGTCATCGAGAAGCCCGAACTCTCCGGCAAACAGGGCCCCGCCATCGAGGGAGGCGAAGACCATGCCGGTGTCGGAGAAGGCGGGGCGGCGGGAGGCGACGAGGGTTGAGTCACCGGCGAGAAGCAGCGCTCCGTCTGCGAGCGGGCGCAGGTTGGCGAGGGTGCCGGGCGTGACCGGGTGCCGGGCCTTCCAGCGCTCCCAGATGGCGCAGGCGGAGGGTGTCGCATCGGTGACCTTCGCGATCTCTTCGCCTAGGCTGCGGGCGCATTCGCGGTGGGTGCGGAGGAGGCGATCATCGGCGGTATGCGGCGCAGCAAAGAGGGTTGCTGCGTGGAACCGGTGGGCACTGCCTGCCATCTCCGGGGCGTGAGAGGTGAGCAGGATCTGACCGATGTCTGCGGGGGCGAACCCGCTGCCGGCGAGCGCGTTCAGCAGGTCATCGCCCAGGTGGTCGGGCCCCGGGTCGATGAGGGTCGGGAGCGCGCCTGGCAGAAGATAGGCGATGTGCTCCCAGTCATAGGAGGCGTCGCCGTCTGCAGGTGCCGCGAGTCGGAGCGGCGTGACGGTCTGCCCCACAGCGCTAGGCAGCACCGAGGTCTCGGTAGGTGAAGGTGAGTTGGTGTTCGCAGATCTCGAAACGATCGCCTTCGTCGATGCGGCGGGTGTCTACGCGGCTGCCCTCGAACCGGACGCCGTTGGTCGAGCCGAGGTCCTGAATGAAGAAGTAGCCCTGATGGAGCACGACCTGGGCGTGACGGCGGGAGACGTTGGTGTCGACGATGAGGAGGTCGGTCTCGTTGGCACCGCGTCCGATGACGAACTGGGACTTGTTCACCGCGTAGCGCTTGCCGTCGAGGATGACCCAGAGCTTGGGCATCGGCGGCTCTGCGGGCGGTTCGGGAATGACGACTTTGGGTATGGGAGCCGTCGTCTGAACAGGGGGAACGGCCGGCGGGACGAGACCAACGGGCGGCGCCGTGGCAACGAGGTCGGGGCTGGTGATGGCAGCGGCGAGCGCCTGCCCGATGAGCTGGTCGATGGTGACGCCCTGCTCCTTGGCGAGGCGCTCATAGGCGGCCCAGAGCTGCTCGTCGCAGAAGAAGCTGCGGAGTTGCTTTCGTCGAGGTTCGGTCATGGTGACACCGTGGAGAGAGGATGGCTGGCTAGCACACCCGCGTCAGCTGAGGGAAGGATCGGCGAAGTCGGGCTCTTCCGGCTCGAGAGGTGCAGCGGCGGCCGTTTCGCGCCAGGCAGTCACACGGTCGTAGACGACGGGGATGATGACGAGGGTGAGCAGCGTGGAGCCTGCGAGGCCGGCGCCGAGCACCCAGCCGAGGGGCTGGCGAATCTCTGCGCCTGCGCCCTGTGCGACCATCATGGGAATGACGCCGACGATGGTGGTGAGCGCGGTCATGACGACGGGGCGGAGGCGGATCTGGCAGGCCTCTTGGACGGCCTGGGTCCGCTCCATTCCCTGGCTCCTGAGGAGCGACACGGCATCGAGGAGGACGATGGCATTTTTGACGACGATGCCGGCAAGGATGATGGCTCCGAGTCCGACGACTGCGGAGACGGGCTCATCGAGGAGGCGGAGGGTGTAGGCGACGCTCACGCCTGCGAGCGGGATGGTGAGCATGATGATGAGCGGACCGACGAAGCTCTCGAAGGTTGCGGCCATGACGGCGTAGACGAGGAAGAGTGCGAGGAGCATGGCGAAGATGATGCTCCGCGTGGCACCGTCGAGTTCGGCCGATTGGCCGCGGAGGCGGGCCGTTACGCCCGGCTCGAGGGGTGTGGTGCGGAGGATGGAGGCGAGGCGCTCACGGAGCTCACCGAGCGAGCGCCAGTCCCCATCAACAGGCAGCCGGACGACACGCTCGCCATCGCTGTGCTGGACCTCGACGGGCCCCTTTCCGAGTTCGACCTCTGCGACGGCGCCGAGCGGGATGGAACGGGCTGAAGCGGGGGCGCTGGAGGCCGCGGGAGCACCCGCGCTAGCGCCCGCGGAGGGGAGTCCTGTGAGTCCGCGCAGAAGGGCCTGGATGCCACCTTGCGGCAGCGACAGTCCGCCGCTGGAGTTCTCGACACGCAGGGGGAGCGCGCGGAGGTCTTCAATGCGGGAGAGCTGGTCCGGATTCACTTGAACGAGGACATCGGTGGAGCGGTCGGTCTCGCGTACCTCCGCGGCAACAACGCCCTGCACGGAGCGGCGGATGGACTCGGCGGCGGAGCGAGGGTCGATGCCGTAGGCGGCGAGCCTGTCGCGATCGAACCGGACGCGGATCTCGGGGAGCCCCTCTCGGGTTGGCGCCTCGACCCGAGCACCGGGTGCCTTGGTCTCCACGGCGGCGGCAAGGGTCTGAGCGCTGCGCGCGAGGGCATCGAGGCGACGGCCTGTGACCTCGATGATCATGGGGGCTTCAAAGGCCAAAAGCGAGGGTGGCCGAATCTCGCCAACGCGGAGGTCGTCGACCTGGGCCACAGCCTTCCGGATGGCAGCCTCGGCCTCCTTCTCTGCGACCTCGAGCGAGGCTTGAGGGGCTGCCTCTACGAGGAGTGCTGCGCGATGCGGCCCGCGGTCCTGCAGGTTGGTGTCGTCGGAGGCCGCCCCGATGCTTGAGCCGACACCGGCGATGGCGGGCGAACGGAGCAGGCGTGCTTCGAGCGCTGCGGTGCGCTCGGAGGTGCGCTCAATCGGGGTTCCCGCCGGAAGTTCGATATCGACGGCGAGGACGCCTTGTCGCATTTCAGGCAGCAGCGAGAGGCCGAGTCCGCTGCCAGCCCAGGCGCCGGTGACGGCGAGGAGCGCGGAGACCGCAAAGACGGAGGAGGGCTGCCGGAGCGAAGCGGCAAGGACCGAGCGGTAGCCTGCTGCGGCCGCATCGTAGCCACGGTGGAAGAGGTAGGTGAAGGGTCGGAGGAGCAGACCCATGGCCCGAGAGACAATCCACCAAAGGCCGAAACCGAGGGCGCCAATGATTCCGGCGAGCGCGCCAAGCAGTGAGAAGAGCAGGCCGAACATCAGCCCCACGATGAGGCGCACAAGCGCGAGGGGAAAGAGAACCGGCGAGGCGACGCGGAGCGCGGTCCGAAGTGAGCCTGCGGGCAGCGCTCCAAAGGCGCGCCACTCTGCCGCAGCGCTGTGCCAGGCGGTCACGATTGGCGAGAGCGAGAAGGCGCCGCGAAGACGGTCGGAGAGCGAGGCGACGGCCTTGGTCTCGTCGTCATTTCCAGCCAGCGCGAGCCCCTCGTCTGCGGCGAGCTGCTGCGCGAACTGGCCGAGCATGCCGCGCCCCACAGTGGCGGCAAACATGGGCACGAAGACGAGGGAGAAGATGAGCGAGGCGGTGAGCGAGATGACGACGGTCCAGGCGAGATCTCCGAAGATCTGGCCTGCGACACCCTCGATGAAACCCATGGGGGCAAAGACGGCGACGGTGGTCATCGTGGAGGCGAAGACGGCTGCGCCGACCTCTTCGGCACCACGGATCGCAGCGGTGCGTGGGCTGTCGCCCAGCGCCTGTCTTCGGGCGATGGACTCGAGCACGACGATGGCGTCGTCCACCACCATGCCGGTGCCGAGCGCGAGGCCGCCTAACGACATGATGTTGAGGCTGATTCCGAGCATCTTCATGCCGGCGAAGGTGACGAGGGCAGAGACGGGGATGGCGAGGCCGACGGCGACGGTGGAGAGGCCGGAGCGGAGGAAGAGGAAGATGACGACGATGGCCCAGAAGGAGCCCATGACGGCGGCATCGGTGACCTCTTTGATAGAGGCGCGGACAAAGACCGCCTGGTCGCCGACGATGCGGAGTTTGACGCCGGCCGGCGCCTCGTCCTGAAGCGTCGATGCGCGTTCGGCGTCGCCGCTGCCATCGGCAGGTTTCACCTCGACACCGGGCAGGTGGCCGAAGAGCCGCTGATGGACGGCATTGGAGACGGATACGAGATTGGCATCGCCGTCTTTGAAGACCGAGACCTCGACCGCAGCGGCTCCGTCGAGACGGGTGATGACCTCGACAGGCCGGAGCTCGCGGGTGATGGTGGCGACGTCGCCCACACGGACCGTGGCGGAGCCTGAGCGGAGCGGGAGGTCGGCGAGTTCGGAGGCGGTGGTGACCTCGTTGACGGAGCGGACAAGGTAGTCGACGCCTTCGTTGCGGAGCTGTCCGCCGGCGACATTGATGGTCTGGCTCCGGAGTGCGGTCTCGACCTCGCTGATCTGCACGCCGGCCGCGCTGAGCCGGTCGCGGTCGAGGGCGACGCGGATGAGTTCATCGCGGCTTCCGCGGGTGCGGACGGAGGCGACACCCGCGACGCGCTGGAGCTCAGGCTCGATGAACTCCTTGGCGTACCGCGCAAGCTCGGTGGGCGGCTGGTCGCCGGAGATAGCGACCCGCAGGACAGGGTCGAGCGCAGGGTCGTAGCGCAGGAGCGACGGCTTTCCGGCGGCGCTGTCGAGTTCGAGGACATCGAGGCGCTCGCGGACCCGCTGTGAGGCGAGGTCGAGACGGGTTCCCCAGCGGAACTTGAGGGTGACATCGGAGACGCCTGGCCGCGAGACACTCTGCACCCCGACGACGTTTTCGACCGTGCCGACCACCTTCTCGATGGGGTCGGTGACAGCCTGCTCCACCTCTTCCGGCGCGGCGCCATCGAAGGTGGTCCGGACGGTGATGGTGGGGTAGCTCAGGTCGGGGAGCAGCGCGAGCGGGAGCTGGCCGAGCGAGACGAGGCCGAAGACCACGATCGCGACGGTGGCCATCCAGGTTGCAACGGGGCGGTCTGCTGCGATGGCAGACCAGCTTCGCGGCTTCATCGCCCTGCCCCGGAGGCCTCAGCAGGAACCGCAGCGCCGCTGCCGGCGGTCGCAGGCGCTGCCTCCGCATGGGCAACGACCTTGGCGCCTGCATCGAGACCGCTCTGGCCCACGACGACCACCTCGGTGCCCTCGGAGAGGCCTGAGGTGACCTCGACGAAGCCGCGGTACTCGAAGCCGAGCTTGATGGCCTGACGCTCTGCGACCGACTCTTTGCCTTTGGCGCGGAGGATGAAGACCGAGGTCTCCTGGCCGCGGTAGAGCACCGCGCGTGCGGGGATGCGGAGGGAATCGGCGTGGGCGTCTACGACGAACTCGGCGCGGACGAACATGCCGGGCCGGAGCCCTTCGGTCTGGTCGGCGGGGATGGCAACTTGGATGCCTGCGGTGCCGGTCGAGGCGTCGACGGTGGCATCGATGCGGCTCACGGTCGTCTCAAGTTCCCAGCCGGTGCGGGCGTCGGCGCGGAGGCGGACTTTGGAGCCGACTTTGAGGCTCTGGAGCCAGCGCTCCGGGAGCAGGAAACGGGCCGAGAGCGCCTTGGGGTCGGCGAACTGGCAGATGGGCATACCGGGCGTGACGAGCGCGCCGGCCTGCGCTTCGCGGCGCAGGAGGAGACCGTCGAAGGGGGCGCGGATCTCGCCGTCTCCTGCACGGAGACCCGCGCGCGCGCGCGCCGAGGCGGCGGAGGAGAGACGGGCCTCGAGCTCGGTGAGGATCTGGCGGGCAACGAAGCCCTTCTCGACCAGCGGACGGACCCGCACGAGCTCGCGCTCCAGCTGGGCCTGCAGGCGACCAGCCTCTTCGGCCGCCATCGCTGCGTCCTGCGCATCGACGCGGGCGAGCAGCGCCCCCTTTGCGACGCTGGCGCCCTCCTCGACCTCGAAGGAGAGGAGCGTTCCGGAGGCCATCGTCGAGAGCGTCACCGAGGCATCACTGGCAAGCGTCGCGGTTGCTGTAACGACCTGCTCCATCGCTCCACGGGCCACCTTGGCGACCTCCACGGGGACAGGCGCGGCAGCGGCGCTTCCCTCGGCAGCCGCCTTTGCCGCATCGTCGGCCGGCTTGCTGCAGGCCGCCAACAAAAGCAGTCCCAAGAGCGCGCCTCGGACGCGTGTCGATGCGGTTCGTTTGCCGTTGCTCGCAGCAGGTTCTACAAGGAGTTCCATCGATGGTCCGAGCGAGGGTGTCTGAGAGATGAAATGGGAGCCCGCAGTTGCATCCGCAAGCCCGACCGCCCCGTGGTGGCGGCGCGTGCCGTGGCTGACCGTAGCGGTGCTCGGCCTGCTGGTGGTCTATAACATCCATTGGTACCGTTCGCACCCTCAGTCAGCGTCAGGAACGGGGCCCCAGAGCGCGCTGATCGGCAAGCCTGCGCCGGGATTTTCGCTCCGGACGATGGACAGCGAGACCGTGACATCGCTCGAGGCGAGCACTGGGCAGGTTCGGCTTATCGACTTCTGGTCCACCGGCTGCGGTCCCTGCAAGCGGGAGCTGCCGTCGCTGGCGGTCTTGGCGCACGACCTTGGCAGCGAGCCCTTCACGCTGCTTTCGGTCAACATCGACGAAGACATGGCCGACCGCGGCGCAGCGATCCGCCGAGCGCTGGGCGGCGCAGCCGGCGCCTTCCCGATCCTGCTGGATGACGGTTCGGCATCGAGCCGGTACGCGGTCTATCGTATCCCGTTCAAGGTGCTCGTGGACCGCGCAGGCGTCGTTCGCCGCGTCTACACGGGCGGCACCGACCCGGACGAGCTCCGCGCCGATATCCAGGCAGTGCTCGGCAGCAAGGGCTAGTCTACCACGGGGGCGGAGCGGACCCTGGAGAGCGCCTGCAGGCGGCCGTTGGGGAGCGCTGCAAAGCCGCTCCAGCGCCGGTTGTGGACGACGATGTTGTCTTCGTTCCAGAGGAAGGCGTAGGGCAGTTCGGCGACCAGCCGCTGCTGCAAGGCAGCGTAGGCGCTGCGGCGCTCTTCAGGGCTCTGGACGGCTTCGGCGGCCTCGATGAGCCTGTCGGTCTGGGCGTCGACGAAGCGGCCACGGTTCGCGCCCGCCCAGCCGTTGGCCTCAGTGGGGATGGAGGCGGAGTGGAAGACCCAGCGGAAGATGCCGGGCTCCTGGACCGAGGGCCATTGAAGGGTGGCGAGCTCGAAGTTGCCCCGCTTGAGGTCGTCGAAGAAGGTGCCCCACTCGAGGCTCTGAACCTCGGTGCAAAGACCGACGCGGGTGAGGTCGGCCGCGATGAGGGTGGCGATGCTGCGTCGGAGTTTGTTGGTGGAGGTCTTGATGGTGAGGCGGGTTCGGCAGCCGTCGGAGGCCTTGGGGAGCGACGCTTCGTCGAGCAGTCGCGAGGCCTGAGCGGGGTCGAAGGCGAGCGGTCGGAGCGAGGCGTCGTGGAGCGCGTTTCGGGGCGGGAGAAAGCCGTCGGCGATCTTGGCCGTCCCCGCGAGCCGGCTGGAGATGATGCCCTGCCGATTGATGGCGAGGCTGATGGCCTGGCGCACCCGCCGATTGCCCAGGGTGGGGTGCTGCGTGGCGATGGCCATGTAGGTGAGTTTGAAGGAGTCGGACTGCTCGACTGCGAGCGAGTCGTAGCCGCGGACGACGCTAAGCAGGTTGGGCGGGACGGCGTTCTGCACGAGGTCGACGCGCCCGGTGGCGAGTGCAAAGAGCCGGGCGTTGTCGTCCACCATGGGCTTGAACCAGAGCTCGGAGGGCTGGCCGGGCCGCGGCCTGACGGGCGCGAAGATGATGGTTCCGTCGCTCTCCTTGCGGAGGAGGCGCCAGTCGCCCGCGCCGATGGGCGCCTCGCTCTTGTCTGCGCCGGCAGAGCGGAGCCAGGCCGCGGGGAGGACCCCCATCTCGAGCTCGTAGCGGAGCGACGGCTTGGCTGGATTGGCTGAGAGCCGGAGCGTGCGCGGGCCGAGCACCTCGGTGGAGATGGTGCTGAAGAGGGCGCGGTAGGGGCTCGGCGAGGCAGGGTCGGCCATCGAGGCGTAGGTCGCGGCGACGTCGGTGGCGAGCACGGGGCTGCCGTCAGAGAAGCGTGCATCGGCGCGGAGCTCGACGCGGAGACGACCGGAGCCTTCGTCTTCGATGCTGGCAGCGAGGTCGAGTTCGGTCACGCCGGAGGGTGTGTCGTTGGTGGTAAGGCCCGGGAAGAGGAGCCTCGAGAGTTTGCCGTCGTAGTCACTGGCGGCAAAGCGTGGATCGAGGTTCTTCGGCGCGGCCTCGAGCGCAACAACGAGGCGCTCGCGCGGGCCTTCAGCGCAGCCGGCGCTCAGCAGGATAATGAGGAGCGCTGCGACCCAGCGGATCATGGTCCGGCGAGGAGCCGGCGGGCGGCGTCAGCGACCGCACCAACCTCGCTCCGCGCTGCGCGCTGCAGCAGCGGCGTGGCATCGGCGCGCTTGCTCGCGGCGCGGAGAGCACCCGTACCGAGTGCGGCACCGTCGCAGAGGCGGGTATCGGCGCCGCAGGATGCGAGGAGGGCTTCGAAGCCGCGAAGCGAAGAGGCCGCAGCAGCACTGCGAAGCTGGGACCAGCCGACAGCAGCGGGCTCGGCGGACCGGAGCAGCGTGTCGATTGCTGCTCGCGTTGTCTGGTCGAGGCTCGGCGCCGCAGACGGTTGGGAGCCACCGGCGACGACGGGGGCGGCGGCCACGGCACGGGCCTCGCGCTCAGCAGCCCGCCCAGCCGGTGCGGCGGCTCGGACCGTGGGGGCCTCGTCTGCGTCCGGAGCAGCAGCAATGCCGGCAACGCGGTCGGATCTTGTAGCCGCTTCGCCGCCAAGCGCATCCTCCACCTGACTTTCCGAGCGGACACGGGGCGCTCGCGACGCTGCAGAGGCAGCCATCTTCGGTGACTCCGCGTCGGTGTTCGGCATCTCAGCTTTCGCCTTCGAAGAGGGTGCTTGCTCCGCCGCGCTGGGCGACGCTGCGGGCGATGCGATGCCCTCCTCGGCGCGCGGGGCCGGCTTGTCGTCGACCGCAGCGACCTCTGCTGAAGGCGACGGGTTCGCAGGAGCAGCCTCGTCAAGGGCGACCGAGCGGGCCGCAGCTTCGGAGCGCGGCAGTGGCTCGCGCATTACGGCTGGTCCGGGCTCAACCTCCGCCACCTTTGCAGTCTCCGGCGGCGCAGCACGCGTCGGCTCGGGCACCGTACCGACCTTCCAGACAACGAGGGCGAGTGCCAGCGCGAAGGCTGCCCAGAACCAGCGCCCGATCGGCCTACTGGGAGCAGCCTCGACGCGGCTCTCCGCGCCGGGGAGGTGGGCCGCAGCATAGGCGAGCACCCGGGCCTGCGCCTCGGCCGAGAGCGACAAGCCCTGCGGCCGGAGCACGCTCCAGGCCTGCTGCAGCTGCGACCAGGCCGCGGCGCACTCGGTGCATTCCGCGAGATGGGCAGCGAGGTCACCCGTCGGCTGCGTCTCCGCATCGAGGCAGTCAGCCAGCGCATCCTGGCAGCTTGTGCAGTCGAACTTGGTCATGGAGCCACCGGGGCGCGCAAGCAGGCGCAGCGCATGGAACGGCCGTGCGGCAGAATGGGTCTAGGCGCGCGTTGCATTGGCCGCATCAGCCACCCCTCTCGCCAGCGCCGGGGGCATCGAACGAAAAGCCGGCGTAGTCGCCGAAGGTCTCTCGCAGACGACGGCATGCATAGCGGAAGCGCGCCTTGATGGTATCCTCGTTGGCGCTCAGGATGGAGGCGATTTCGGGGAAGCGGAGCTCTGCCACGACCCGCAGTTCGAAGACCTCTCGCTGCTCTGCCGGCATCTCTGCAAGCGCAGTCGCCAGCCGCGCGTTGAACTCGGCTCGGACGGGGCCCTGATAGGCAGGCAGCTGGGAGGTATCGGCAAAGAGGTCGATGCGCCGGAGGTTGCCCGAGTCGCCGATCGGCTCGTCGAGCGAGTCGACCCTTCCCTTCTCCGCCCGCCGCGACTCGTCGATGCAGAGGTTGCGGGCCATGGTGAAGAGCCAGGTCTGGAACTTGGCGCGAGGCTCGTAGTTCGGTGCCATGCGCACCACGCGGAAGAAGACCTCCTGGGTGAGCTCTTCGGACTTGGGGGCAGAGCGGGTGCTCCGAAGCATGAAGCGGAGCACAGAGCCCTGATAGCGCGCGAAGAGCTGATTGAAGGCCCCTTCGTTCCCCGCCTTGTAGGCAAGCATCAACTCCTCGTCTGACGGCTCCGAGGCGAGCGCCGCCGCCGCTGCAAAGAGCAGGGCCAGGAGGAGCGCCGCCACCATGCGGGCTGCCTACTTGCCGGCCGTGCGGGTCTTGATGGCTGTCACGCTCTCGGCGAGGAGGGCGCCGAACTTCATGCCGCCCCAGGCCGGGATCTCCGTCTTGGCGTTGGCACCGCTCTTGGCGGCCTCCAGCTTGGCGACCGTGCTGGCGTCACCGAGCACCTGCAGGCAGCGCACAGAGAGCGCGGCGGCATGAATGTTGGCATCTCCGATGTGGGCCTCGAAGACGCGGCGGGCGTTGTCACCCATGTCTGCCAGCTTGGAGAGGCTGCAGACCGACTTGCCTGCCTCCGAGAAGCCGTTCGGGACAATGCCACGGTCCCATGCGCCATACTCTCCCGACACGGGGAGTTTGGAGAGCGCGAGTTCGAGACCTTCGGAGTTCTTCGCCTCGATCAGCTTCTGGAAGGCCGCCCAGCGAGAGACGGACTCCTTCTGCAGCATGTTGGTGTAGCTGGCGATGAGCGAGTCGTTGACGACCATGCCCTTGAGCATGTCCATCATGACATTGGCGAAGGTGGGGTCGGTCTTGGGGTCGGCAGCGCGGGCGACGAGCCAGGCCTGAAGCGCAGGAGACTCCTTGAAGGCCGCGAGATCGTCGAGGAAGTCGACGCGCAGCTGGGGGTCGTTGGGCATGTCGGTGCGGTCCCAGACAGGCAGCAGCGCGGCAGCGAGGGCATCAGCCTTGGGGAGCCAGGCAGTTCGGTTGAGCTGGGTCTGCAGGCCGCGGACCTGGGCGAAGGTGAGCTCCTTGCTGCTCAGAATCTTGATGAGAATCGGCGACACCTTCTCGGTGCCGAGGATTCCCGCGATG
>JABMMX010000230.1 GCA_013205435.1 Deltaproteobacteria bacterium | reverse complement strand
TCGTTGCAGTCGGTGGCGGTGGCGACATAGCCGGGGTCGGGGTAACAGCTGCGGATGCTGTTGGCGGCGTTGCCGTCTCCGTCGCTGTCGCTGTCCTGATACCAGTCGCGGGCGTCGGCAGCCGCCGGCTCGTCGGTCGTGCCGTTGCAGTTGTCGTCGATCTCGTTGCAGAGCTCGATGATGCCGGGCGAGATGGTGGCGACGGCGTCGTTGCAATCCGTGCTGCTGTCCACGAATCCGGTGGGCCGGCTGCAGGCAACGACCGGCTGGGCAAGGTCGCCGTAACCGTCGCTGTCGGCGTCGCGATACCAGGTGGGCGCGTCGGAAGCGGTGTTCTCGTCCGACGCTCCATCGCAGTTGTCGTCGATGCCGTTGCAGAGCTCGGTCGCGTCCGGATTGACGGCGCCGTTCCGGTCGTTGCAGTCGGTGGTCGGGTCGCTGGTGACACCTTCGCCGGCGTCGTCGCAGTCGATGTCGGTGATGGAGTTGACCGTCTCGCCGGCGGTGCCGAGGAAGCCGTCGTCGTCGGCGTCAAGCAGGCAGAGTTCGATGCTGTCGCAGTTCTGGTCGAAGCCGTCGCCTGCCACCTCGGTTGCGCCGGGGTTGACGGCCGCGTTGTCGTCGGCGCAGTCGCCCGAGAGCGCGACGAAACCGGGACGGGCGATGCAGTCGAGGGACTCGCCCGAGGCGGTGGAGCCGTAGCCGTCCGCGTCGTTGTCGGCGAAGTAGGTGGAGAAAGCGACGTTGTCGTCCACGATGCCGCTGCAGTCGTTGTCGACAAGGTCGCAGGTCTCGATGGCGCCCGGCCGGACGTCGGGGTTGGCATCGTCGCAGTCGCCGCCGATCAGCACATAGCCGAGGAGCTCGTCGCAGCCCGTCACGGCGGCAAGGTCGTCGCCGAAGCCGTCGCCGTCGGCGTCGAGGTAGCGGACGATGGCGTCGGAGGCCTCTTCGTCGGTCTCGCCGTCGCAGTCGTTGTCGAGGTCATCACAGATTTCCGACGAAGGCTCGAAACGGGCGACGCAGGTGATGGCACCTTCGCAGGCCGTGCGACCGAGCGCGCAGATACCCGAGAAGCCCGTGTCGCAGTCCTCGTTGAGGCCGGCCGGGTTGTCGTCAATCTGCGTGTCGCAGTCGTTGTCGATGCCATCGCAGAGCTCCGTGGCGGCGCTGTTGATGGTGGCGTTGCTGTCGTCGCAATCGACGCCCAGGCAGGCGGCGCCAAGGCCAAACTGATCGCCGTCGGCATCGACGCAGACATCAGCAGGGATGCAGATCGAGAAGGCGTCAGCGGAGCTGTCCACCCGCACGCAGTCGAAGGCCTCGGGGCAGTCGCGGTCGCGGATGCAGGGCTGCGAACAGATGCCCTGGTCGGGGTTTTCGGGCGTGGTGTAGCAGATGCCGGATGCGCAATCCTCGTCGGAGGCGCAGGTCTCGCCAATGGGCAGCGTTCCCGGAATGGTCGTGTCGCCCGAGCCATCCTGCGTCGTCGTGTCGCCGCTCGTGTCGTTCGAGGTGTCGCTCGAGGTGTCCGAGACGCCGCTGCCGCTGTCGGTTGCGTCGTTGGTCGTGCCCGTATCGGTGCCAGCGCCCGTGCCGCTGCTGGTCGAAGAGTCGCCGCAGGCCGCAAAAAGAGCCGCGAGAGAGAGACAAAGGAGAAGAGGTGTCGTCGAGCGCATGTAGACCTGCCCCAGTTTGGCAACGAATGGATGACGGTTTCTTGCACGATCTCGTGTTGCGACACAAGGAAGAACTCCTTGCGGCCTTGCCCCGCAACATCGCCAGTTTCCTAACGCAGCGCGTTATTCATGCGAGAACTCCACCTCGTCCTCGTCCTCCTCTTCGCGGCCCTTGGCCTCGCCTCCATGTCGCTCCTGACCTGGGAGGTCGCGGCACGCTGGGGCTTTGGGCTTGTCGCCGCCGGTCACCTCTTTGGGCTCCCCGCTGCGCTCCGCTACCACCTGCTGCTACGCGCCGAGCTGCTGCGCGAGGGGCAGCTGGAGCGGGGCTGGTTCTGGCACCCGAACCGCTACCACGGCCAGCTCCGCGACCCGGAGCGGAGCCGCATCCTCTGGTGGTGGTATGCGGGCGGCGCGGGGTTTGTGGCCGTCGTGCTTGGCCTTTTCGTCGTGGCTGCGGGCCTCTGGTCGGCCTTCCGCGAGATTTGATTAGGGCGCTTCGGCGCCCACGAGACGGCCGTCAATGGCCTCGATCTGCAGCGCGATCGACTTGGCATCGAGGACCCCGTCGCCGTTGGTGTCGATGTCGTTGGGCGCCAGGCTCCGCAGCGTGCTGATGATGGTCTCGGGTGGCAGCGGAAGCGCCGAGGCGGGCACCGAGCGGATGGCGGCGCTGAGCTGCGACTCGGTGGCCGCGCCGGCGAGAATGCCCGTGAAGCCAATGACCTGGCCCGCGGAAAGGATCGGCGTGAGCTCGGCGGTGACGCTGAAGAGCTGGATGTCGAGCACCGAGCCGCCCAGCGGCAGCGAGAAGGGGATGGTGGTCCCTGGGCCGCCGGCGCGGATAAGCGCTCCGTCGAAGTTGGAGGGAATCTGGACAATCGATAGGCAGCTGCCGGGATCGATGAGGGCCCGCTGCGCCAGGTAGTCGCAGGTCTGGGTCTGCGGGGCGCAGGTGAGGTCGCCCGTCAGCGTGCCGTTGTGGAGGCCCGTCACGAAGTCGCCGAAGCTGAACTGGATGAACTCGAGAAGGAGCAGGATGCTGCCGCCCGATACGGCGTCGGCGAGCGGCGCATTGACGAGGCCTGCGAGCCCGCCCAGCGCGTTGTCGGGCCGGCCGTCGCCGTTGAGGTCGAGCGCAGGGCCGCCTGCCGCGCGGTCGCTGAGTTGGAGCGAGTTTACCTTGGCCACATCGTCGAAGTTCGGGGTACAGATGCAGAGCGAACTGTCGGCTGGCTGGCAGCTGCCGGCGACGCAGGCATCGCCGGTCGTGCAGTCAAAGCCGTCGCTGCAGCTGCTGCCGGAGAGCGGATTCTGCAGACAGCCGACGTTGATGTTGCAGTCATCTGCGGTGCAGTCGTTGCCGTCATCGCAGGAGCGGGTGGCGCCGCCGCAGCTTCCCGCGGAGCAGGAGTCGGCCTCGGTGCAGGCGTTGCCGTCGTCGCAGGGCGCCGTGTTGGACTCGTAGGAGCACTCGGTGGTCTCGGGGTTGCAGAGGTCTGTGGTGCAGGCGTCGCCGTCGTCGCAGACCGAGACCGCGCCGGTGCAGCAGGGGTTGAAGGTGGGGAGGTTGACGCAGCCGGCATCGGCGTCGCAGAGGTCGATGGTGCACTGGTTGAAGTCGTTGCAGCTGTTGGGGGAGCCGCCGCCGCAGCGACCTTCGCTGCAGGTCGTCTCGACGGTGCAGGGGTCGCTGTCGTCGCAGCTCGCGGTGTTGAAGGAGGGGGTGCAGCCAGAACCCTCGACGCAGAGCTCGTCGGTGCAGCCGTTGCCGTCGTCGCAGACGACCGGCGCGCCTTCGCAGCGGCCCCGCTTGCAGATGTCCCCGCTGGTGCAGCCGGCGCCGTCGTCACAGGCGACCTCCGCGCCGTCGGGGACAGGGAGGTAGACGCAGCCGCGGAAGGGGCTGCAGGCATCGACCGTGCAGAGCTCGTTGTCGTCGCAGGCGAGGAGCTCGCCGCCAAGGCAGGTGCCACCCTGGGCGCAGGTATCTGCCTGCGTGCAGGCGTTGCCGTCATCGCAGGCGAACCCGGCGGCGCGGAAAGCCCAGGCGTTGGGCTCCGCGGTGTCGCAGATTTCGCAGTCGTTCGAGGGATTGGCGCCGCCTGCACGGATGCAGAGTCCGTCAATGAGGCAGGTGCGTTCGGCGAGCGTCCAGGCGCAGATGCGCTGGCCGGAGCCGTTGGCGACGCAGCTGTCGGTGGTGCAGTCGAGGCCGTCGCCGCAGTCGGCGTCGCTGTCGCAGGTGACGAAGGCCTCCGGGCCCGCACCGGAGCCAGAGCCCGTGTCGGCGCCTGTGTCGGCGCCGATATCCGCCTGCGCGGAGCCGTCTGCAGCCGTGTCGACCGCCGTGTCTGTCTCGACAGTGGTAGCAGGCGCATCGTCGCTGCAGGCCGCGAGGCCGGCCGCGAAGCAGAGAAGGGCGAGAGAGCGGTAGAGGGTCTTCATCGGAGCTGCCCGTAGACGATGGTGTTACCGTCGATGCGGTTGCGGAAGGCGGGGTTCGACAAGACGTCGATGGCGATGACGAGCGAGCCGGCGGGCTGGCCGAGCTGGCTGCTGATGTCGATCTCGGGGAGCGGGAAGGAGGCGAGCGGCGTCCCGTTGCCGAGCAGTCCGCCGAGCGCAGGCACGAGCTGGCTGCCGAGAAGTTCGGAGATGGCGTCTTCGAAGCCGGCGAGTTCGGGCTGCACCACATTGACCTCGAGCTGCACGTTCTCGATGGCCGAGACGGTGATGCCGAGCTGTCCGCCGCTGGCAGCCAGGGTGATCGGGGCGTCGAAGGCCACATAGACGACGGCGTCGAGCGGGGTGCCGAAGAGGGTGAGGCGGGCAATGATCTTCATGTCGCCTACATGGAGCCGGAGCTGTCCGTCCGGTCCGCAGTCGGTGGCCATGGGCGGGAGCAGGGAGGAGAGGTCGAGCGAGAGGTCGGTGATGCCGTAGGTGGCGAGGTCGACGCCGCCCAGCAGCGAGG
>JABMMX010000229.1 GCA_013205435.1 Deltaproteobacteria bacterium | reverse complement strand
GCTGTTGCACTTTTCACCCGAGCGAAGCCGGCGTGACAGTGGGCGTCTGAGCGGGTAGCCTTCGGTCACCCCGCGACGAGCCTCGGTCATGACGCGACACCTTTCCCCGCAAGAGCGACGGACGCAGATTCTGCAGGCGGCGCGCGACTGTTTTGCGGAGCGGGGCTACGCGGTGACGAGGGTGGAGGAGATCGCAAAGGCGGCGGGGCTGTCGAAGGGCGGTCTCTATGTGCACTTCGCTTCGAAGGAGGCCATCTTCGATGCGCTGCATGACGAGGAGGTCGCGCGGGCGGGCGAAGCGCTGGCGGTGATTCGGGCCTTGCCGCTGCCTGCGAGAGAGAAGTTGGGCGCGCTCGCAGCGGGCATCGTGGCGCGGTATGTCTCTTCGGAGCAGCACCGACGCTTTCTGCTGGTGCTGGGCGAGGTGGGGCTCTCGACGCCCTCTGTGCAGGCGAAGGTGCGGGCAACGCACGGGATGTTTGTCGCGGCCATCACGGAGATGGTCGAAGAGGGTGTAGCCTCGGGGGAGTTCCGTCCGGTCGATCCTCGGCATGCTGCGCTGCTGCTGAAGGTGTTGTCGGACGGCATCGAGGGAGCCATTGCGCTGGGCTATGAGATGGACACGGCCGCCTTCCTTCAAGAGGCGGTGGACATCCTGCTGCACGGGCTTGCGAGTCGTACTTCTGCACCAGCGGCAAGCCCGCGCTCGTGAATGTGGAGATTGCCGGGAGCGATTTCCGCAAGTGCTCGCTCTCCGTTTCGTTTCAGCCGGTCAGGCGGGCGGCGGCAGCACGGAGTTGTGGGCGGCGGTGGTGGGCACCTGCCCACGCTCCTTTCTGCGTCGGCGCAGGCGATCTGCAAGCGTATCGCCGCCGAGGGTGCTCCCGTTGGGGCCGCCGTTTCGGGGGCCATTTGCGGGCTCGCCGAAGAGGGCGAAGAGGAGCGGGATGGGGGCGAGCGCCATCAGCACCTTGGTCGCAGCAGGCCAGGCGAAGTGGGCCTCGAGCTGGTGCTTTCCTGCCGGCGCTTCTACCGCGAAGTAGCCGGGGAAGACAAACTTGGTCGGGACGGGTGCGCCATTGAGTGTGGCTGTCCAGAAGGGGTGGAAGGCGGTCTTTGCGACGATGAGGGCCGGCTCGCCGAGGTCGACGGTGGCCGAGACATGGTCGGCGAGAGAGGAGGAGACGATGACCTTTCCTGCCGGAGGCGCGGTCTGCGAGAAGGTCTCGGCACGGGTCACCGAGCCGGGCGAGGTGGTGAGCTGCTCGCGGGACCTGTCGTTGGTGACATCGAGGACGACGGTGGTCCCGGTGCGGGGGCCGTTTCCGTTCAGCCAGGCGCGGATCTGTTCGCGCGCCTCGCGGGGTGTGGAGGAGAGGGTTCGTCCCTCACGCATGATGGCGACGGACTGCCCCGAGACAGGGAGTTTGGCGAAGATGTAGTCTTTGTTTTTGTGGATGATTTCGCGCTTGGGCGAGCCCTCATCGAGGTTCTTGAAGGCGGTTCCAGGGTCGTTGACCATGTAACGGAAGTCGTAGAGGTCGAAGAGGGCGGCGGCGTTCTTCGCCGTCGGGTCGAAGTGCATGAGGAAGTAGAAGCCGAGCGAGTCGTGGAGGCCTACGCCGTAGGAGAGGCCGACGGGGCGGTCGCCGGTGTAGGCGAGGAGTCCGCCATGGTAGTGGCCCTTCACGCCTGTCTTGGGGCCGACGAGCGTGCGCCCCTCGATGGGTGTTTCGCGCATCCAGCCGACGAGCTGGTCGTACTGGTCGAGATGGAGGGCCTTGGCTTTGTCGATGGTGCGGAAGGCGCCACGGAGCTGTGGACCTGCCTTCACGAGTGTCCAGCCGATGACGGCGATGAGGAGGATGGTCGGAACGGCGGTGGCTATGTTGCGCTGGGTTGCCGTCTCGGTGTGGACGATGGTGAGGTCGCCGCGGCTGAGCGTGGCGGCGAGGCGCTCTGAGAGGCCGGCACCGGCGAAGCGGGTGGAGACGGCGAGGTAGAGGGCGTGTGCCACGGTGGAGATGCCGAGGGCGGCCAGGACCATGAGCAGGAACTGCAGGAGCGACAGGTAGCGGAAGAGCTGCACGCTCTTGTGGAGCGGATAGAGGTCGATCCAGCCGCCGCCGAGGAAGCGGTCGACGAAGCCGTCGCCGGGTGCGATGGGCGGGTGGCCAAAGAGCGGCGCACGGCCGACCATGCCAAGCAGAGAGAGCACGAGGCTGACAATGGTGGCGCGTCCGAAGGCGGTGTGGCGGAAGCGGGCGATGGCGACGACGAGGCCGAGCAGCGCGCAGATGGAGAGGACGGGTACGGTGGTGCCGTCGAGGAGGTCGCCGGAGAGCAGTGCGGAGAAAGTCTCGGACCAACCGTAACCATCGAGGCGTTCGCCGGAGCTGTTGGGCCAGCCGCCGAAGTAGGCCTGGTTCTGAAAGAGGGCGATCTGCCAAGGTGCGACGAGGGCGAAGGCGACGGCTCCCGCACCGGCCAGCTTCTTCACCGAGGCGGCGCGGCCGGGCATGAGGAGCGCGAGGATGGCCATGATAGGGACCAGCGCGATGGCATAGAACATGTGGCAGCCGGCGGTGAAGGCGGCGGCAAGTGCAGTGGTCCAGATGCGCCCTCGTTTGTCGATGAGCGCGACCAGTTCACCGAAGACGATGGGGAGCGCGACGTTGCCCCAGTTCTGGGTGTAGAGGCCCACATTGAGGGAGGCCTTGACCGAGTAGCCGAGGCCATGCTCGCGCCGATCTCGGGGTGGATGACGAAGGGGGCGAGCGCACCTGCGATGGCGGAGGTGAGGCGGTCTGCGCCGGCACGCCGGAGGCCGAAGGCGACGGCCCAGGGCTGCAGGGCGATCATGGCGACGGAGAAGAATTTATAGGTGAAGATGGCCATCTCGGGCCCGCCTAGGAGCGCGCAGAAGGCTGCGCTCACAACGTGTGGGACGGGCTGGTAGTAGAGGCCGAGGGGGAAGCCGAGGTTGTAGTCGGTGGACCACCAGCCCTGGCCGTTCATGAGGAGCTTGGCGAAGGTGGCGATGGTGGCGGTGTGGCTCGAGGCGTCGTCACCGAGCGGCGTACGGGCGCCGCCGTAGCCACGCGCTGCCTCGAGGACGACGAAGGTCGCGACGAGGAGGATGGTGATGGCGGTGGAGCGCGCGTCCAGTTCGGAGACCCGCACGGAGGGGGCCTGAGGGCGAGAGGGGGAATCCGAAAGGGACATGCGACCGGTGAGAAGAGAGAGCATGGAGCGTGACAGCGTCGGGTAGTGGCTCTACCCTCTTCGGGTGAGAGTTTCCACGACCGCGCGATGGCGTGGACGGCGTGCGGTGCAAAGAGGTGATGACGATGCTGCAACGGATGTTTCTGGTCTTGGCGGCGCTGGTGCTTTGGACGGGATGCGGCTCGAAGGAGCCTGCCCAGGTGGCGGCTGTTCCCAAGCGTGGGCTGGTGGGCGCGGCCTGCGTTGCGGATACCGACTGCAAGTCGGAACTCTGCGATCGCACGGTGCCCGGCGGCTACTGTTCGCGGCCTTGCGAGACCAACGCGGACTGCGGTCTGGGCGCGGTCTGTGACGGAGCGTCGGAGGGTGGTCTGGGTGTCTGTTTCCAGGCCTGCAAGAGCCAGCGCGAGTGCCGCTCGCGCGACTTCCAGTGCTACGTTCTGGAGGGTGAGCAGGGCGTCTGCTCGCTCGATGTGGCGCACGTTGCGCCGCAGTCGCCGAACGTTGGCGCGCCCTGCAGCGCGACCATCTCCTGCGCGGCTCCGCTTGGTCTCGACGCCTTCTGCGTGCCCGAGGTGTCGGCCAGCGGCAAAGCGACCGGTTACCGCGGCGGGATGTGTGTCGCGACGGGCTGCACCGATGCTGCGAGCTGTGGCGACGGTCTGGTCTGCGTGGTCGGTGGCGCGCAGCCCTTCTGCGCCATCGGGTGCGACGGAGCGGACGACTGCCGTACGGGATACGACTGTGACGCGACGACGCGGGCCTGCCTGCCAAGGAAGCAGTGAGCGACATGACCAACCGGTTGGCGAACGAGACGAGCCTCTATCTGCGGCAGCATGCGGGCAACCCCGTGGACTGGTTTCCGTGGGGTGAGGAGGCCTTTGAGCGGGCGCGTGCGGAGGGCAAGCCGCTGCTGATCTCGATCGGCTATTCGTCGTGCCACTGGTGCCATGTGATGGAGCATGAGTCGTTCGAAGATCCCGCGCTCGCTGAGATTCAGAACCGGCACTTTGTCTCGGTGAAGGTTGATCGCGAGGAGCGGCCCGATGTGGACCGGGTCTACATGTCGGCCTGCCAGCTGCTGACGCAGCAGGGCGGGTGGCCGCTCAATGTCTTCCTGATGCCGAACGGGCAGCCCTTCTTTGCCGGTACCTACTTCCCGCCGGACCCCCGCTACGGTCGGCCGAGCTGGCGTCAGGTGCTTGAGGGCATCCATCGGGCCTGGACGGAGAAGCGGGAGGAGGTGGTGACCTCCGCGGCCGAGATCACTGCGGCGATTACGCGCGAGGAGCGGGGCGCTAGCGCAGCGGCGCCGAATCCCGGTGACCTCAAGCGGGCGGTCATCCAGCTTATGGCGCGCGCCGATCGAGAGAATGGTGGCTTTGGCGGCGCGCCGAAGTTCCCGAACGTGATGAGCCTCGAGCTGCTGCTGCGTTCGACCGATCGCACAGGCGACCCGATGGCCGGTTCGCATGCGGTCATGACGGCCAAGCGGATGGCCGCAGGCGGTATCTACGATCAGCTCGGCGGCGGGTTCCATCGCTACACCGTCGACGGTGGGTGGGAGGTGCCGCACTTTGAGAAGATGCTCTACGACAACGGGCTGCTGCTGCGCCTCTTCGCGGAGATGCTGCGGACCGATCCGCTGCCGGAATTGGAGGTCGCAGCGCGCGGCGTGGTGCGCTGGCTCGACCGTGAGATGATGGCGGAGGATGGGAGTTTCTTTGCTGCGCAGGATGCCGACTCGGAGGGCGAGGAGGGGAAGTTCTTCGTCTGGCGGCCCGAGGAGGTTGCGGCGGTGGTGGGAGCGGCCGATGCGCCGTTTGCCTGCCGGCTTCTCGATGTGCGGGACCACGGGAACTTTGAGCATGGCCAGAGCGTGCTCGCGCGCCGCGAGAGCGTGGCGGCTGTGGGCGCCCGTTTCGGCCTGACGCCGGAGGTGGCGGAGGCGAAGGCGTCGCAGGTGGTGGAGCAGCTGCTCGAGGCGCGGTCAAAGCGGATCGCGCCCGTGACAGACACGAAGCGGATCGCGGCCTGGAACGGGCTCATGGTACAGGGGCTGGCGCGGCTCGGCGGCGTGCTCGGCGACGTCGAGATGGTGGCGCGTGCGGAGCGGGCGATGGCCGCGGTGCTCACCGGTTTTCGATTGGCCGATGGCCGCCTCTCACGCATCCGTCAGCAGGCCGAGGATGGTTCGGATCGGGCGCACACGGGGGCCTTTCTGGATGACCATGCGGAGCTCTGCAACGGCGCGCTCGACCTCTTCGTTGTGACGGGGAGGGAGGAGCACCTGCGGTCCGCGTTGACGCTGGCGGAGAGCGCGATTGCGCGGTTCTACGAAGAGGAGGCAGGGACCTTCGGGCTGGCGCCGACCGATGGCGAGCGGCTGGTGGTCGCGCTCCGCTCGGCGCTCGACGAGGCGACGCCCAATGCGATTGCGTCGACGCTTCGTGGGCTGCAGCGGCTCGCGCAGCTGGTGGACGATGGAGGCTTCGAGGAGCTCGTTGTGCGCGCGTTGTCGCAGCATGGCGCAGAGGTGGCGATGTCGGCGAGCGGGTGCAGTTCGCTGCTGCGGGTTGTCGAGAACGGCTGGCTCGGGCTGACGACGCTGGTGGCGGTGCTGCCGGCGGCGGCTTCCTCGGAGGAGCTGGCAGAGGTGCGGGCCGCTGCGCTCGGTCTCATCGGCGCCGATGACCTCCTGGTGGTCTGCCGCGAGGGCGAAGCGCTCGGTGCGCCCCTTGCTGCGTCGCTGGTAGCAGCCAGAACTTGTCTCGATGGTCGCGCCACCTACTATCTCTGCAGGGGCGGTAGCTGCTCGTTGCCCGTTACCTCCTGGTTACAGGTTGCGGAGCTGCGGCGGGAGCGGGCGCTGGAGGTCGGAGAATGACGATGCGGATGGGTCATGGATGGAGAGCGGCCTGTCTGCTGGTGCTCGGCTGCATGGGTGCATCGCTGGGCGGTTGCGCGGCGCCGCAGCGTCAGCAAGAGGCGGCAAAGGGGCCCGTCTATCTGTTGATGGGCGCGGAGGAGGAGCGTGCGCGGCTCTTCGTTGTGGAGCTGACGGAGATCGTCGCGGCGCAGCAAGAGAACCCCGATCAGGCGCTGGCCCGGGTGCGCGCCTACATCGCATCGCATCGGGTGGAGATGGCAGCCAACGCGCGGCTGCTCAGTGCCCGCTATGGGCAGGCAACGGGCGCGACGAAGCGTCGGTATGAGCAGGAGCTCGCCGACTTTCTCCGCGCCGCGAACGAGCAGTGGCGCGAACGCCGCAACCTGTTTTTCTCGGCCCATCCGCAGCATGGGCGCACGCTCCTAGAGCTGCTCGAGCGGGTGGAGGGATGAGCGGTGAAGAAGCGGCGCTGCTGCCCGTCACCGCAGCACGACCTTTGGGGAGAGCACCGATGAGAGTCTTCGTGAGAGCTGCCGTCCTGTTTGCTGCGTCGCTTCTGCTGGCGGGCTGCGATGTGCTTACATCCTACCTCGACTCGATCAGCGACGGCGCCTCCTGCACCACCAACGAGGAGTGTCTCGGCGGGCTCTGCCTGACCGATGCGCAGGGCTACCCGGAGGGCTACTGCACGACGCCCGAATGCGATGGCTCGGGCTGCAGCAACATCTTTGGCGCCGAGTGTCTGTCGGTGGATGGCGGCGGTCCCCTCTGTTTCGAGACCTGCTCGGAGCTGCGCCCCTGTCGCACGGGCTACGACTGCCTCGCCGTGGGCGCCGACCAGGTCTGCCTGCCCAGCGGGCTGGGCGACACCTACTCGGCAGCAGGCACCATCGGGGCGCCCTGCGGCAACGGCGCGGAGTGCGCGTCGGGCACCTGCCTGACCAACTTTGTAGACGGATACTGCTCGATCACGGGGTGCTCGAACTCCGACGCCTGTGGCGCAGGCAGCATCTGCGTGCAGCTGTCGGAGTCGGTGACCGACACGGCCTGTCTCAAGAGCTGCGATGCGAGCCGCGGCTGTCGGTTTGGCTACGATTGCTTCGCGCTCGACGAGGTCGATAGCGTCTGTGCTCCGTCGGACGAGGCAACGCAGTCGCCTGTGCGCAACCCGAACGGCGCCGCGGACGGTTCTGCCTGCAGCGCAGACATCAACTGCAAGGGCGGCACCTGCATCCGGGGCGCATCGAGCAGCGAGTTCCCCGGCGGCTACTGCACCTCACTCGACTGCGCAGAGCTCGGCGGCGACAGCGCCGGCTGCAACGCGCCCGGCGGCCGCGCGACCAGCTGCCGCACCATCTCGGGATCGTCGGCCTGCTACATCAGCTGCGGTCAGGACAGTGACTGCCGCACAGGCTACGACTGCATCGGGGCCGCAACGGGCGACGGCTACTGCGGAACTGCCGGCCAGACCGCACCGACGGCCCCCACTGCGCCCGACACCGGCGGCGGCATCAATGTGGTCTGTCAGTCGACCTCCATCTCGGGCGGCCGCGCGCTCACCTTCGACATCGCAGCGAGCAGTGTGGCCTTCGCGGTCGTCCCCTACTCGCAGTCCGACCTGGTGGCGCCGTCGCGTCTGCTCCTGCCGAACGGCCAGGTAGGTGCGAATTTCGCCACCGACCACGCCTTCATGACGGTCAACGCGGGCCTGCTGCAGACGGTCGCGCCGGTCATCTTCCCGGCGGCACCGCAGTTCCAATCCATCGTTCAGCAGGGTGGGGGCCGCTACACGCTGGAGCTCGCGACGATCGACGACTCGCCCTGCTACTATGTGCTCCAGAAGAGCGCCGAGGGGAGCAAGATCGACCTGAACATCTACCTCGTCGGCGTGGCCGGTATCACGGCTTCCAACGCAGCTCAGAACGCCGGCATTCGGACGATGCTCGAGGCGATGCGCCGCATCTACAGCAAGGAGGGCGTCACCGTCCGCACGGTACGCTACTATGACGTGACAGGAACCGACCGGGAGCGATACCGCATCGTCCGGAACTTCAACGACTGCTACGGGCTGGTCTCGCTGAGCCAAGCGCCGGGGCCGACGCTGGCCGAGAAGCTGAGCGTGAATGTCTTCCTGATTCAGGGCTTTCAGGTGGCCGAGGCGGACGGGCTTCTCGGACTTTCGATGGGCGCGCCGGGCGTTCCCGGCGTGCATGGAAACGAGGGCGCCGGCCTGGTCTTTACCTCGGAGTATCTCTCGGCAAGAGGCGACATGACGGGCCAGACGCTCGCGCATGAGGTCGGCCACTTCCTCGGCCTGCGTCACACGACCGAGCATGGCGGCACCGAGTCAGACCCTATCCAGGACACGCCGGTCTGCTCCAACCCGGACCGTGGCACCTCGTGCCCCGACGCGACCAACTTCATGTTCCCCTTCTCGCTGGGGAACACGCAGGAGGGCATCTCGGATGGTCAGGGCTTCGCGCTTCGCAGGACCCTGCTCACGCAGTAGGCGCGCCCTAGGGCGTGCGGTCGTGGCGGAGGAGCCAGGTGAGCGCAGCGCGGGTTCCGGCAGGGTTGATGACCGGGATGTGGGCACCTCCGCGGAGCGTCCAGAGTGCTGCGTCGGCGCCGGCTCTACAGCCCGTGTCGAAGGCCAGCGTGGTGGTCTCGGTGCCATCGAGCGAAGCCATGAGGTCGAGCTCTGCACCGGCGGTACCCGTGGTGTCGCAACCGGCGCGACGAGCGATGTTCTGGGCCGAGACAAGCGCGCCTGCATAGGCTCCGATGCCAACCGGGCCTGAGGAAGAGCCATCGTAGGCGATGGTGTCGTCGGCTGTGCCGTGCATCTGCAGGCCGCTCACCGGGGTCGTCGTGGCGGGGCAGTCGGCATCGGTGTAGGAGTCGGCTCCGGCGAGGCTGACGAAGGCAGTGATGGCGTCGGAGGCCTCACAGGCCATCCGGTAGCTCATGAACCCGCCGTTGCTATGGCCGAAGAGGTAGACGCGGCCTGCGTCGACGGGCATCGAGGCCTTCGCCTCTGCGATGAGCCCACGGATGTAGGCGACGTCGTCGGGCGGGTTGGCTTCCGAGAAGGCGCAGCAGGCGGCCGAGGCGTTCCAGTAGCGCTGGTTGTTGCGGTTGAGCGTGCCGTCGGGGATGACGGTGATCGCGTCGAACTCGGCCGTGCCGAGCGTCGAGAGGCCGATGTAGAGGTCCTGGGCGAGGCCGGATGCGCCGTAGCCGTGGAGCAGGATGATGAGCGGGTACTCTTTGCCCGGCGTGAAGGCGCGTGGGTGGTTGACCTTGGCGGGCCGGGTTCCGCCGATGCGGGCGGGGGTGCTGGTAGGCCAGGTGGCGGGAGGGGTTGTGTCGGCGGTTGTGTCGGCCGCGCCGGAGCCGGAGCCTGAGGTGGTGTCGCTGCCGTCCGATGCGTCGCCTGAGCCGGAGCCTGAGGTGGCGTCGCTGCCTTCCGAAGAGGTGTCCGCGGTGGCCTTGTCGGCCTCCTTGCTGCAGGCGGCGAGGAGGAGGAGCGTGACCAGCGGAAGGCTTCGTTGCATCGACATGGTTGACCCTGTTGGAGTGGCTAGCGGACGCCGGGTGCTTCGTAACCCGTTGCTACCACATACTCACGATAACCGCCTTCGAAGACTCGCGGGCCGTCGTGGGTGATTTCGAGGACGCGGTTGGAGACTTCGGAGAGGAAGGAGCGATCGTGCGAGACGAAGAGCATGGTGCCCTCGTAGCCCTTGAGCGAGTTCACCAGCATCTCCTTGGTGCCGATGTCGAGGTGATTCGTAGGCTCGTCGAGCACGAGGAAGTTCGGGGGATCGTAGAGCAGGCGGGCCATGACGAGGCGCGCCTTCTCGCCGCCGGATAGCAGGCGGCAGAGCTTCTTGGTGTCGTCTCCGGAGAAGCCGAAGGCGCCGGCGAGGTTCTTGAGCGAGCCGACAGAGGCCATGGGGAAGGCCCGTTCGAGGGACTCGATGATGGTCTCGTCGCCCGCGAGGAGCTCCATGGCGTGCTGCGCAAAGTAGCCCATCTTGACGCTCGCGCCGACGTTGAGGTCGCCGGCATCGGGGCGCGACTCGCCCGCGATCATCTTGAGCAGCGTGGACTTGCCGGCGCCGTTGACGCCCATCACACACCAGCGCTCGGTGCGGCGGATGAGGAAGCTGAAGTCCTTGTAGATGACCCTGCTGCCATAGGCCTTGTTGGCCTTCTGGATGCGCACCACATCGTCGCCGGAGCGGGGCGGTGAGCGGAAGTCGAACTGCGGGAGCCGCCGTTGGACAGGAGGCTGGATGAGTTCAATCTTATCGAGCTTCTTCACGCGCGACTGTACCTGCGCGGCGTGGCTTGCGCGTGCTTTGAAACGCTCGATGAAGGCGCGCTCCTTGGCGAGCATCGCCGCCTGGCGGTCGGCCTGCGCTTCGGCCTGGGCCGACATGAGTTCTCGCTGGCGGAGGTAGAAGTCGTAGTTGCCCGTGTAGGAGAGCATCTCGCCGCCATCGATTTCGACGATGCGGGTGACGAGCCGGTTGATGAACTCCCGGTCGTGCGAGGTGATGATGAGTGCGCCTGCGAAGCCCAGCAGGAACTTCTCGAGCCAGAGGATGGACTCGATGTCGAGGTGATTCGTCGGCTCGTCGAGCAGGAGCGCGCTGGGGCGCATGAGGAGGATGCGGGCGAGGGCCACGCGCATCTTCCAACCTCCGGAGAGCTTGCCCACATCGCCCTCGACCATTTCGGGGGCGAAGCCGAGTCCGGCGAGGATGTCCCGTGCGCGGGAGTCGAGCGAGTAGCCGTCGAGCTCTTCGAAGCGGGCCTGGACCTCGCCGTAGCGGTCGACCAGCCGCTCCATTTCGTCGAAGCGGTCTGGGTCTGCGAGCCCCGCCTCTAGCTCGACGAGCTCTGCAGCCATGCGCGAGACCTCGCCTGCGCCCGCGACCGTCTCTTCGAGAACGGAGCGGCCCGACATCTCGCCCACATCCTGATCGAAGTAGCCGAGCGTGACGCCGCGGTCGACCGAGACAGAGCCGGTGTCTGCGACCTCGGTGCCCACGAACATGCGGAAGACGGTCGACTTTCCGGCGCCGTTCGGCCCGACGAGGCCCACCTTTTCTCCCGCGAAGACGCTCATGGAGGCCTCGAGAAAGATGATTTGCTGACCGTGCGACTTGGATACAGATTCGAAGCGCAGCATGTGCGAAACCTAGACAGAAAGGAACAACGGGCGAGGGCGGTGTGTAGCGTCCGCCTCTTAGCCTGACGAGAGCTTTTGGAGCAGCCAGTAGGCCGCAGGTACCATCACAGGAACCGCCAAACTCAACACGAAGCCGACGCCGATGGCGCGCAGTGTGGCCTGGCCTCCGTAGGTGCGACTGAGGAAGGGCAGCGTCGAGTCCATGGAGGTTGCGCCACCGAGTGCGATGGCAGCCTCGGGGCCGATACGGAACGAGGGCAGCAGCCCGATGATGCACATCGCGATGCTCTCTCGGAGGAGGTTCCCGAGGAGCACGACGGCGCCTGCGTCGGGGCCGCTCAGCTCGGTGATGAGCGGGCCGGAGACGGAGTAGAAGCCGCTGCCGAGCGCGCCTGCCACCATCGCAGGGAGCGGGTAGGGCAGAAAGAGGGCGAGCAGCAGGCCGGCGATCAGCGCGCCGCCGAGCGCTGAGGCAGCGATGCCCGCCACCGTTCGCAGCGACCGGAACTGCTCGGCCAACTCTCGGCGGCGGATGCCTGTCTCGAGGCCGATGCTGATCAGCAGCGCTATCAGCGGCCAGCCAAGGTAGGGCCGCATGGGGGCGAACTTGGTGGCAAAGAGGCTGCCGGCAACAGCGGTCGTGACAAGCAGTCCAAGGACGCCGGCAGCCGCGCGGAGCCCGTGGAGCAGCAGCGCCCTGTCGATCGAGACCGCGCCGCGCCGCGCGTCGCCACGCGACCCAAAAACGAGATGTGCGACGCCGATGGTCGCAGCCGAGACGAGCAGCGCGAAGAGCAGCCCATGGAGCGCCGTGATACCGAAGGTCCCCTGCAGCGACGGCGTGGAGCCGAGGTAGATTCCCTGCGCGGCGACCACTGCGTAGACCGTAAACATGATGAGCTGCGCCACCCGCGCGAGAAGCGCCTCGCTGCTGCGGAGGAGGAGTCCGAGCGCCAGACCGGCGACGAACCAGAGCAGGACGATCATTGCGGGCGCCGTGTGGCGAGGTGGCGCGCGAAGGCCTCCGCGTCGAGGCAGTTGAGGACGCGGCTTGCGGGGACCCCGGCGCGTCGTGCCATGCGGACGCCGTGGTGCATCTGCGATAGCTCCGCGACAGAGTGTGCGTCGGTGTTGATGACGAAGCGGATGCCGGGGCGTGCGAGCGCGATGCGGAGCATGTTGTCGTTGAGGTCGAGTCGCTCCGGTGCGGCGTTGAGTTCGAGCGCGACGCCGTAGGCCTCGCAGGCGTCGAAGACAGCATCGATGTCGAAGTCGAAGCCGGGCCGGCCGCCGAGGATGCGCCCTGTGGGGTGGCCGAGCGCGTCGATGCGGCCGGAGCTGATGGCGCGCAGGAGGCGGTCGGTCATCACGGCCGGCTGCTGGCTCATCTGACCGTGGACGGAGCCGACGACCCAGTCGAGTTCGTCGAGGAGCGCGGGCTCCATATCGAGCTGTCCGTCGGCGAGGATATCGACCTCGAGCCCCGTGAAGAGCCGGACAGGTGCGTCGGCGGCGCGAAGCTCCGCAATCTGCGCGGTGAGTCGCTCGGCGGAGAGGCCGCGCGCGACGGTGAGCGAGGGCGAGTGGTCGGTTACGGCGATGGCGTCGTAGCCCCGCGCGGCGGCGGCGGTGGCCATCTCGAGGATGGTGTTACCGCCGTCGCTCCAGGTGGTGTGCAGGTGGAGGTCGCGGCGCATCTTGTCGACGGTCACGAGCGCGTCGAGGTCGTCGGCCGAGGCCTCGAGTCCGCGCAGGTCGCAGAGCAGCTCAGGAGGCAGGTTGGGGAGTTCGAGCAGGGCGAAAAGCGCCGCGGTGTTGGTGGTGCGGAGCGTGTGCAGTTCGCCGAGCCCGCGCGCTGTGGCCCGTGCCTGCAGCGCGCTCACCACGGCCGGTGTTGCGGTCTCCGCGAGCCACTGCGCGGGCGCCTCGTCGGGTCGGGCCGCCACGACGCGGCGTCGCAGCCCGGCGCGATCCTCGAGCAGCAGCGCACCGCTCTCGACCGAGGCGCCTCCCGCTGCTGCACGGAGCTGCTCGAGGCAGTCCTCGGGCGCTGCTGCAGAGACCACGACGACCACTTCGTGATGGAGTTCGTCGCCGCGCGCGACACTGCCTGCGAGCGTCGCCGTAGCGCCCTCTCCAAGCTGGCTTGCAGCCCAGTCGCGGAGGGCCAGTCCGGCACGGAAGGCCGACCCGACCACGACACCAGAGCCTGCGGCGCGGATGCGTCGGATTTCGTCTGTCATCTTCGCGACAGCCTTCTCCGTGAGTCCCGACACTGTCGCGAGGCGTCCGGAGGCCGCAGCCTCCTCCAACGCGTCCAAGTTCTCGATGCCCAGCTCGGCGCGCAGCGTCTGGATGCGCTTGGGGCCGAGTCCACGCACCCGTGTGAGGTCGGCATAGCCCGGAGGAATGGCGGCGCGGAGCGCATCGAGCGACTCGCAGCTGCCCGTGGCAAGCATCTGTTCGAGATCGGCGGCGATGCCCTTTCCGATGCCCTTGAGCGAGGTCACGGTTCCCCCTGCAACCAGCGGTGCGATGGGCTCTTCCATGCCTCGGACGAGCCGCGACGCGTTCTCGTAGGCCTTCACCCGGAAGGGGTTGGTGTCGGTTAGCGCCAGCAGCTGTGCGATGTCGTCGAGCAGCGCTGCGAAGTCGATGTTGTTCATGGGCTCACCACCGCAAGAGGCCTGCGACTCCTAGTGAGCGCTCCCTGCCGCTGTCGACCCCGCGTCGCTTCTCTTGCAATGCCGCGCAAAGGTTCTAGAGGGTCGCGCCCCTCCCGCGCATGTGGGGAGGACGCCACGGCTGCTGCAAACTGAGGTGAACGATGTCGGACCGCTACTTCGACCCCTGGACCAAAAACACCTTCCTCACCTTCACAGTGACGAAGTTCCACGAGTCGTTCGAGACGCCGTTCCAGAAGATCGAGGTCTTTGAGGCTCTCGACTACGGCATGGTCCTGGCCCTCGGCGGCGTGACCAATGTGACCGAGCGGGACGAGAGCGGCTACCATGAGATGCTCACGCACATGGCCATGTTCGCCCATCCGTCGCCCAAGCGGGTGCTCATCATCGGCGGTGGCGACGGCGGCACGCTTCGCGAGGTGCTCCGGCATCCCGAGGTCGAAGAGGCCCACCTTGTCGACATCGACGGAGAGGTCATCCGCGTCTCGCGTCAGTACTTCCCCGATGTGGCTGCGGCGCTTGACCACCCCAAGGCCCGTGTCATCGTCGATGACGGCGTGGCCTTCGTGGAGCGTGCTGTCGCCAACCGCGAGCAGTACGACCTCATCCTCGTCGACTCGACCGACCCGGTAGATGCCGCAGTCGACCTCTTCACGGAGGGGTTCTACCGGAACTGTGCCGCGCTGCTGGGCGAGACCGGCATCCTTGTGCCGCAGAGCGATTCACCGAGTTTCTACCTCGACCGCGTAGCTCGCATCCACGAGCTGCTCTCCTCCATTTACACGCATGCCCGCCTCTATCTCGGTCAGACGCTCTCTTACCCGGGTTGCGTCTGGGCCTTCACGGCTGCCAGCCAGAGCGTAGATGTTGGCGCTGTACCGGTGCCCGAGGCACGCGTTGCCGCCATCGAGCCAGAACTCCGCGTCTTCAACGCCGACGTGATGCGCGCCTGCATCGCGCTGCCCAACTACATCCGGAGGCGCATCGCCGGTCAGCCCGGTTGGGCGCTGCCCACCATCGCTGACGAGGTCGGCCCCGGCACCATCTGGCGTCTGGGCACGGTCAAAGAGGCCGAGTAGGTAGCGGTCGCTCGGCCCTCCATCGTGAGCCGAGCAGCTCCTCGAGGCTAGGCGCGGTCGAGGATCGACGAGGCGAGCGAGCAGGTGAGCCCAAAGCTATCCGGCTCCACCTGAAGGTCGCTCACCACGCCATTGTCTACGATCATCGCGTAGCGCTTCGACCGAAGCCCGCCGAGATGGGCAACCTGGATGTCGAGGCCGAGCGCCTTTGTGAGCGCGCCTTGCGGGTCGGCCAGAAGCCGGACCTTGCCATCTGCGCCTTGCGAAGCGCCCCAGGCCGACATCACGGCTGCATCGTTCACGGAGACGCAGAAGATCTCTGCATAGCCCTTGTCGTGCAGCGCGACTGCCTCGGCGACATACCCAGAGAGATGCACCTTGCTGCAACCTGAGGTGAAGGCGCCAATCACGCCGAAAAGGAGGCACCGCTTCCCCTCGAAGAGCTGCGCTGTGGTCACCTTCTGGGAGGGATTCGCCTCGAAAACTTCAATGTCTGGGAGGGTGTCGCCAATCTGAATCATGAGAAGTCCTTTTCGATGTTGAGGAAGCGGAAGTGAGATGCACCGAGCGGCGGGAGGGTGCGCGATCAGGCAGGCGTCAGCACCGCATGAAGGCCTGACGCAAGTGTTGCCTGGGCACGGCGCTGCAGCAGGGCACGGGCCTCATCCTCGTCGGTCGTCCAAGCGACACCCTTGGCATCCAGTCGCTGCGTCAGCTGCCGGTGCGCTGCGAGCGAGCCGAAGAGCACGGCGCCAGCGAGTTCGCCCGCGTCGATGGCTAGCAGGAGCGCCTCGACAAGGTGTTCCTCAGGCAGAAGACGCGTGAGTCGGAGGCCGCTGCGCTCCAAGATCTTCGCCTCACGCTCTCCGCCGATGAGCGCGATGCCCGCAAGGAGTTCGCGGAAGTCGGTTGCGAGCTGCTCGAGCTGCTGCGCCTCGGTACCGGCCTGCAGGATGAGGTAGCTCGGCGCGCGGTGGAAGCGCCCGTTGAGCCGGTCCATTGCCAACGTTGCGATTTGGCGCAGCAGTGGCAGCGCGAGCGCCGGCTGTGTGGTGCAGAAGGCGTCGAGTTTGGCGTAGGAGAGCCGTGCGAGCGAGCAGGGTGTTTCGCAGGTCACGCTGGCTGTTCGGTGTGGACTGCCGAGCCACCCCATCTCGCCGATGACGGTCGGGCCACGCAGGCTCAGGGCGCCGAGCGTGGGCGAGGCCACCAGGACGCTGCCGGACCGCAGCACGAGGAGCTCGTCGGCAGCATCGCCTTGGCGAAAGAGCAGGGCCCCCGGAGAGGCATCGAAGGGCTCCAGAAGCGCCGCGGGAAACTGCAGGCCGTCGCCCAGCGCAGGCGCGGCGGCCTGTGCATAGATTTCTGGCTGCCAGCCGGGGATGACATCGCGCGCAACATCGGCGTAGCGGTGGCCCATGAAGTTCAGCCGCGTGAGCGGATGGGGTGTTGGCGGCGGGTTCTCGGGTGGCATGCGGAGCAGCAGATCTGCGGCACGTTCGGACAAGTCGCAGCAGGCAAGTCCTTCCGCGACCCGCTCCCGCTGGTAGGCCTCGCAGACTCGCTGTCGGTCGCCGCCCTGTTCGTCCCAGACGCGAAGCAACGCGGCACCATCCTCAAGGCCGATGTTCACACCTTGGCCCATGAAAGGCGCCGTCGCATGGGCCGCATCTCCCGCGAGCAGCAGCCTCTCACCGTCGGTCCAGCTTCCGCAGCGAACGATGGTGATGGGGAGCAGCGACCGAGCGGCTAGCTGCTCCATGGGGCGGGTGAGGCAGGGGATGAGGTCGGGTAGCTCCCGCCGCAGGAGCGCTGCGAGGCTGCCTGCCTCGCGGGCGGCTTGCCACGCGCTGTGTTGCGCCACGAGTGTGCCGTGCAGTTTGCCATCGCGCCCCGGAAAGCAGGCGATGAAGAAGGTCTCGCGTGGGAAGACATGGATGGCCGGAACGCGATAGACGTCGCCCTCCGGCAAGGCGAAACTGAGTTCCGCGTAGCCCCACGGCGAGACCCGCTTCGCGAAGTCGACATCGGGCGAGCGAACGAGTGCGGCGCGAACCTGAGAGGCAACGCCGTCTGCGCCGATGACGAGGTCGAACTGCTCGTGCGAGAGCGTACCGTCTGATTCCCGGGTAATGACGCTCGCCGAGCGCAGCTCCACATCAGCAACAGTTGCGCCAAATCGCGTTGTAAGCCGGGGCTGCGCCAGCGCGCGATCCAGCACCGTCGCTGCGAGCGTGTGCCGATCGATGGAGGCGTTGCGCCAGGTTGGGTCGGGGTAGGGGAGAAGGCGAGATGCACCATCTCGCGGATGGAAGGCGCGCGCAGCGAGCGGAATCCCTTGCGCCATAACTGCCTCGCGAAGGCCGACAGCCTCAAGCGCCTTCAGGCCCCGCGGCGAGAGCGAGAGCTGGATGGTACGTTGGGCATCCGGGATGCTGAGCGGGTCACTACGGCGCTCAAACAGGGTGACATCGCAGCCCCGTTCCGCGAGGCCGCAGGCGATCAGTGCGCCGGCAGGGCCTGCGCCGACAACCGCGACCTTCACACCAACACGTTCCGGACATCGCCCGCGAGCCCGCGTGCGGCCTGCAGCAGCATGCCAGCGTCGCCGCCTGCTACGAGCCAGCGCACGCCGAGCGCATGGGCCTGTGCAGCCTGGGGGGCGCCGGCTACCCAGGTGCCCGCATGAATGTTTCTCGAGCGCGTGGCGTTCGCAAGCGAGGCGAGCGCGGCATGAAGCTCGGGCGCGTCGGGTGCGACGCCGAGCGAGAGGGAGAGGTCGCCGGGTCCGAGGAAGAGTGCGTCGAGGCCTGGCACGGCGGCGATCGCCTCCAGGTTGGCGAGGCCGCGCGCCGTCTCGATCTGCGCCGCAACAAAGAGGCTCGCATTTCGAGCCGCAGGCCCGCCTGGCAGAGCGCTGTAGGAGGAGGCGCCCGTGAGCGGGTGAAAGCCGCGGCTACCCTCCGGCGGATAGTGGCTCCAACCCACGAGCGCGCGTGCCTGTTCAAACGTCTCAACCATCGGGGCAAGCAGGCCGTCGGCACCCGCTTCGAGGGCATCCTGAAGGGAGCCGCGACGGATGTCGGGCGGTCGCACAAAGGCGTACATCCCTGCCGCATGCGCGGCGAGGATGAGCGTGCGCGCCACCGAGATGGGCATGGCGCCATGCTCTTGGTCAATGATCACGCCGTCAAAGCCGGCGGCGGCGATGAGCCCGACAACCGTCGGGTCGTGCATCGCAACGAAGGTGGTGAGAAGCGGCCGTTCCGAAAGATGCTTGCTGATAGCGGTCGCGGGTCTCACAGGTCTCTCCGTGTATTCTGCGCCCCATACCGCGCGGATTTCACTACATCGTCTTGGGACCGGCGCCTACTCTTTGACGGCGTAGGCCTTCGGCAGGCTGCCCTTCGGCACGCGGAGCAGGCCTCGCTTGAGCTCCATGACCGATTCGCTCGTGGGCTTGAAGGCTTCGCGGAGCAACTCGTGCGCATTGTTCGGGTCGATGACATCGCCGCAGGTAAAGACATCGACGGCCGCGTAACCGTACTCCGGCCAGGTATGGATGGAGAGGTGCGACTCGCTGATGATGACCATGCCACTGACGCCATGCGGATTGAAGTGGTGGAACTCAGAGGCCACGATGTTGGCACGCATCGCGCGCGCAGCACCGACCATGGCATCCTCGATGAGCTTCACATCGTTCATGATCTCGCTCGGACAACCGTAATACTCAATGATGCAATGACGACCGAGTGCTTCCAACGTGTTTGCCCTCCTTCCGAAACCTCTTGCACGGGGGCCCGATGCAATAGGGGGCCCGCATGAGCGCGGGCGAGAAAACAGTCTGGATGTATCGGCGGTGACTTCTGGATCCCGGCTCGGCTTTGCCTGCTCTGAGGCAGGCTCAAACGCTGCGACCGGAGCCGCGCTGCTTCGCTAGGGCGTCAACACGAGGTCCGGGGAACAGACTGGCTGCATCCGGCTCGGCGGCGCCTTTTAGCAGCAGGGGGGCGGGGGGCAAGCACCTTTTGACCCGGTGCGGCATTGTCACCTTTGGGAGCCAGGTCTAGGCACGGGCGACCTTTGGGAGTGACGATGACGAATTGGAACGAACTGATGGCTTCGGTGATGCCAGTGGCCGGCCGAGCTGGCTCCTTCTCCCTCACCGTCGGAGAGGACTGGCTGCAGGGCCGCACCCTCTACGGAGGCATCGTCGCGGCGCTCGGCCTTGGCGCAATGGAGCAGTCCATCGAAGGGCTCCCGCCCGTGCTCTCGACCGAGACGGTCTTCATGTCGCCCCTGCCGGCGGGTGCCATCACCATCGAGGTACGGCTGCTCCGACGCGGTCGAAATGTCGCCTTTGCTGAGGCACTGATTGGCGACGGCAACAGTGTGGCCACCCGCGTGACAGCAGTCTTCGGTGCGGCCCGCGCATCCTCCATCACGGTTCCGGTGCGCGCTCGCCAGCCCAGCAAGCCGCTCGATGAAGCGTTCCCCATCCCCTTCCTCCCCGGCATCACGCCCGCCTTCACCCGCCACTTCGAGAGCCGGCTATCGGAAGGCGGATTCCCCTTCACGGGCTCCGACGACGCGGCCACCGGCGGCTACCTGCGCTTCCTTGATGACCCGGGCTCCAGCGCAACGGCGCAGCTCGGCCTACTCGACGCCTTCCCCGCGCCCATTCTTCCCGTTGCCACCGCCCCCTTCATGGCCAGCACGGTCCGTTGGTCGGTTCACTTTCTGCAGTCTGCGCCCCCGCCCAAAGATGGCTTCTGGTGGTTCCGCGCCGACGCGCTCGCAGCCGCCGATGGCTACGCGACGAGCCTTGGCACCCTGCAGAGCGACGGCGTCGTGGTCGCCTGGGCGGAGCAGCTGGTCGCGGTCTTTGACCAGCCCTCGAGCTAGGTCAGGTCGCTCCAACCGGCAGGGTCGACCTCGAGGCCAAGCCGCGCTGCCAGTTCGCAGAGGTCTTGCGGCAGCGGCGCATCGAACCCCGCGGGCTCCTCGCCGTCCGAGAAGCGGAGCCGCCAGGCGTGCAGTGCCTGCCTGTGGTGTTCGCGACAGGGGGTGTCGATGTAGCGGTTCTCGCCCACCAAGGTGAGCCCTTCGTGCTGCAGGTGCACCCGGATCTGGTGGGTGCGCCCGGTGAAGAGCTCGGCGGTCATGAGGCAGTAGGCGCCGGCGCGGGCACGTACCCGGAAGCGGGTCTTGGCCGTCTTGCCGTTCGGGTTCACGCCGTAGCGGTAGTCGCCGCGCTCGTTGAAGTCTCCGATGGGGGCATCGACAATGCGCTCCTCCCAGTCGGGGTTGCCGTTGCAAATGGCGAGGTAGGTCTTCTGGCCGTTCGGCGTGAGCAGCCGCTGCTGGTAGATGGGCACGAGCGCCCGCTTGGTGGTGAAGACCAGGAGGCCGGAGGTGTCGGCATCGATCTGGTGGACTGCCCAGACCATGCGCCGCGCTCTCGCCATGAGCAGATACTGCGCGCAGTTGCTGTCTTCGAGGGAGCGTCCCGTGGACTGCAGCCCCGGAGGCTTGTTGATGACCGTGAGCCCGCCGCTCTCGTAGACGATGAGCGACTCGATGGGCAGCATGAGGGTATCGACAGCGCCGTAGAAGGGTACTTTCAAGAGGTGGTCCGCGTTGCAGAGAGGGCGCCTCCGTAGCGGGTTGGTTCAGGATGGGCGAGTTCGCCGCCGCAGCGGTGATTGCATCGCCGGTGGCCTCGTCGTAGGAGGCCGCGACTTTCGTTTGGAGCGCAGCCATGGACCGTCGAACATCAGGTATCCTCCTCCATCCCACCTCGCTGCCCGGGCCCGGGCCGAACGGAACGCTCGGAGCAGAGGCAATGGCCTTCATCGGCTTCCTGGAGGCCGCTGGGCAGGGGTTGTGGCAGATGCTGCCGCTGGGCCCACCGGCCGCAGCAGACAGCCCCTACATGGCCACGAGCGCCTTCGCGATGAACCCGCTGCTGCTCGACGCCGAAGAGCTCGTTGCCCGAGGCTGGCTCGATGGCGCGGTGCTCGCGACGCGGCCGCTCGGTGGCGCCTCCTCCGACTTCGAGGCCCATGCGGCGTGGCAGCGGGAGCAGCTCATCCCGGCGCTCGTTCGGGGCTTCGCCGCGGGGGCCACCGATGCAGACCGAGCTGCGCTGGCGGCCTTCGAAGCAGACTCGCAATGGCTCCATGACTTCGCACTCTTTGAGACCATCGGAGCGCGGCATGGCGCAGGCCTCTGGCAGGAATGGCCCACACCGCTGCGCGACCGGCACGATGAGGCGCTCGCCGCCTTTTCCGACGCAGAGGCGCCAGCGATCGCGGCGGTGAAACTGGTGCAGTTTGCCGTCGATTCCCAGTGGCAGGCGGTGCGCGCTGCTGCGAACCGCGCCGGCATTCGCATCGTCGGCGATATCCCCATCTTCGTCGGGCTCCATTCTGCGGATGTCTGGGTAGAGCGGTCGCTCTTCGAACTCGACGCCGACGGCCAGCCGGCCTTCGTCGCGGGTGTGCCGCCCGACTACTTCAGCGATATAGGGCAGCGGTGGGGCAACCCGCTCTTCGACTGGGCCGCTAGCGAAGCGACAGGTCATCGGTGGTGGAAGCAGCGGGTTCGCGCCTGCCTCCGTCAGGGCGACATGGTCCGCATCGACCACTTCCGTGGCTTCGAGTCCTACTGGGCCATCCCTGCCGAGGCCCCGGATGCCCGCTCGGGAAGCTGGCGCCCCGGCCCGGGCCGCCCCTTCTTCGATGCGCTCCGTGCCGAGCTCGGCGAACTGCCCATCATCGCCGAAGATCTGGGCATCATAACGCCCGCGGTTGAGGAGCTCCGGGACGGCCTTGAACTGCCCGGGATGAAGATCCTCCACTTCGCCTTCGGCGGCAACGACGACCATCCCTACCTTCCGCACAACTACCCGGAACGATGCGTGGCCTACACGGGCACCCACGACAACGACACGACCGTCGGCTGGTATGCGACCTGCTCGCCTGCGGAGGCCGACCACGCACGGCGCTACTTCGGCATCGACGGCGCCGAGATCGGCTGGCAGCTCATGGATGGGCTCTGGCGGTCTCCCGCGCACCTCGTACTCGTGCCGGCCCAAGACCTGCTCTCGGTTGGCAGCGAAGAACGCATGAATCGCCCCGGCTCGTCCGTCGGCAACTGGTGCTGGCGGCTTCGCGACGGGGCGCTGGATGCGGGGGTGGCCGCTCGCCTGCGCGAACTCAGCCACCGGTATGGTCGCTCGTAAGACTACTTCGCGGCGAGCGTAGCGGTCATGCGACCCACTTCTGCCTGAAAGCGGGTGCGGTCGGTCTCGGGGAGCTCGCGGCGGAAGGTGCCGTGCACCTTGACCGGGTCGAGGATCTCTCCGGCCTTCTCAAGCTGGTAGTGCAGGTGGGGACCGGTGGAGTGGCCCGTGTTTCCGGAGAGCGCGATGACCTCGCCGGCCGTGATGCGATCGCCCGCCTTGACCTTGTTCTCGCTCAGGTGGAGGAACTTGCCAGTGTTGCCGTTCGAGAAGGCAATCTCGAGGCAGTTTCCGTTGGCGCCCCAGTTCCAGTTGGCCTTGGTGACAACGCCCGCCCATGGCGAGGTGATGGGGGTTCCGACCGGCGTCTTGAAGTCCATGCCGTGGTGGGTCGGGCGGTCCTTGAGGAGGCTCGTGACCTGGTCGTAGTTCTCGATGGGGCTCTTGTTGAGGCGGAACTCCACCTCTTTGCCGTCTGCCGACCAGTAGCGGGGCATGGTGTCGCCCGTGGCCTGAAAACGGAAGGCGGTGAGGGACTTCTTGAACTTGGTCGACTTGTAGGAGGCGGCACCGATGACGACCTGCGCGTTGCCGGCCGTCTCCTGCCAGGCCACGGAGGCTTCGTCGCCGGCGCGCAGGTCGCGGCGGACGTCGAGGTCCCACATCACAAGGCGGTTGAAGGCGGCAGAGAGTGCGTCGCCGCGGCCACCGGCGATGGGGCCAAGCGAGGCAGGAATGGAGCCCGCGATGACCGCGCGGCCCGTCGAGAATTCGGCGGGCACGACAGTGCCCGTATCTACGCTCGCCACCTCGAGTGAGGGATGGCCGCTGCCGGATCCCTCGGCGACAAATCCTTCGCCGCTGCCGGATCCCTCGGCGACAAATCCTTCGCCGCTTCCCGAGCCTTCCGCGAAGCCCTCCTCTGGGAGGATCTCGAGCGTGGAACCCCCAATCATCGCACCGGCGAGCGGAGCTGCGCCGTTCTTGGAGGCAGCGTTGCTATCGAGGTTGGAGTCGCGGCTCGCGAGCATGTTAAGGCCCAGCGCGAGGTTGCCGCAGATGGAGACGCCAATCACCGCCAGCGCCCAGGTGGGCACGGCGGGCGCGACTCGGAGGGCCGTGGAAACGGAGCCAGACTCCATGCCCGACACCGAGGCGCTTTGCTCTACCGGCTTGAGATCGCCCGAGGTGAAGAACTCCTCTTCCGACTCATCCCAACCAAACTCCTGCTCTCCGCGCTTACCAGCCATGATGCCTCCCTGCTTCCGTTCTCCACCAATTTGGAACGGAGCCGTTAGGCCTCAATGCGATCGCCGACGCAACTTTTCGGCGAACAATCTTCAGCGCAGATTCACACCGATCGGGCAGTGGTCAGAGAGCACGGGCGGGTCCCAAGATCGGTAGTTCCACTGCTGGAAGCTGCCGGGCACCATGCGCCGCGCGAGGCTGTCGCTCATGACGATGTGGTCGATGAAATCCTTGTAGCGACCATCGCGGCACCGGGCTGTCCGTCCCACGGTCGGCGCCACGAGTTTGAAGCCTGCCGGGGTGTCGTCATTGAGGTCGGCCCAGGCATCGTCGCGGTCCGAGAAGCGACGGTTGAAGTCGCCGAGCACCGCGAAGGGCGTGCCCTCTGCCTGTCGCGCCTCCATCCAGGCCTCAACGATATCCATCTGTCCTCGCAGGGTGATGCAGGCATCTTTGCGGGTCGTGACCAGGTTGTCCGAGAAGCAGCTCGACTTGAGGTGAACGCCGAGCAGTCGGAAGCTCCCGCCGGGCACGGTGACGAGCGCATCGGGGCTCTCGCGCAGGCCACCCGGCCCGAGCTCTTCGAGCTCGTCGACGACGTTCAGGTCGATGCCCTTCTTCCAGACCAGCGCCACCCGCTGCACGCCTGTCTCCTGCGTCACGTAGATGTGGTAGCGGCTGCTGTCGAAGACCCGCTGCACTGCCTCCTCGCCCGCGACCTCTTGGAGCACTGCGATGTCCGGGTCGATCTCCGCCGCGTATCCCGCCAGGGCACTGTAGTCGGAGACGGCCCGCTTGAGGGTGCCGCGGCCGGGCTCGTCGGCGAGCCACTCCATGTTCCAGGCGATGAGACGAAGCCCCGTCCCTGCGGCCGCCTTTGCGAGGGCGAGCGGAGCAGCCGCCTCGGGCAGCACTGCCTCCGCGGCCGGCCGCGCGGCCACCACCGGTTCACGATAGACAGACCGGCGTCGCGGCGTCGACCCGGAGCTCTCGGCGATGCAACCCGCGCAGAGCAGGAACATCGCCACGAGCAGCGTTACGCCCGCGATCCTATGCGGATTGTAACTCTTCCCGGCGCCCGCCGGCGCCCGCGTCTCTCTCCCCAAATGGTCACGATTCATGCAGGCCCCGCGATGATGATGCTCCGTCGCCTAACCCGTCGCGGACCATTCCGCAAACGGCGCATCGCCTTGACTTGGCAGCCTGCCGGGGCGAGAAGCGCCGCCACCTGAAACCTACCGCAACTCCACCGCACGCACGGCTGCCACATGACCCCCCGATTCACGGTCCCCGGCCTCTCCTCCGCCTCGCTCGCAACGCTGTCTGCGCTCGACGACGCCTCGCTCGCAGAAGCGCTGGTTTCATGGATGCTCGCGCTTCGTCCCGTGGCGTTGGAGCAGGGCGCAGCCGTTGCCGCGATGGCCGGCCTTCCAG
>JABMMX010000228.1 GCA_013205435.1 Deltaproteobacteria bacterium | reverse complement strand
TCTCCGGCCAGGACTACAAGCTCTGGGGTGCCGAGCTCGGCATCGGCAAGAGTCAGACCACCCGGCTTGACCTCGAGTATGCCGAGAGCGAAGCGCAGGACACCTCGACGAGCTACAGCGATGATGGTGGTCTCCGCTTCCGTCCCCTCCGGCTCGCCAGCAGCGACGACGCCTCCGGCGGCGCGATGACCGTCCGCGGTCGCTTCGAACTCGCCGATGTCATGGAGCTTGAACGCGACCGCGTCTGGAGCACCGAGGTCAGCTACCGCAACCAGGATCGCGGCTTCTTCTCCAACGGCTCGCTGCTCACGCAGGGCGAAGAGAAGACCGGTCTCGCCACCACCTGGCTCATCAACGATCGCCACCAGTTCGGCATCAAGGCCGACAAGATCGATGCCATCGTCGAAGACCTCACCACGGTAGACCTGAGCGATACCCTCCGACTCACGCACAGCACCACCACGGCGCAGTATGAGTTCAACGACGAGGGTGTCAGCATGCAGCTCGCCTACGAGCACAACACCAACGACGACCCGCGCCTCACCGCCGCGACCTCGACCGACATCGCCAAGGCCGGCCTCGGCTTCAAGTTCAACGACGACTTCCGCGTCGGCGTCGAGCAGGAGATCATCGTCGCCGGTGACGACACCCGCCTCATCCGCGGTGCCGACCTCTCCACCGAGACCCGCTTCGACGACCGGTTCATCTCGACCCTCTCGGCCGGCTACCAGCTCACCGATTCGACCGAGATCTCCGCCACCGAGCGCTTCCGTTACTCGGGCGAGAACGCCACCTCGATTGGTCTTCGCACCGAGACCGCCGACAACACCGAGGTCTATGTGCAGCAGCGCATGACCAACTACCGCGACAACCACGGCGCCGCGACCAGCACGGTCGTTGGCGGCGAGCAGAAGTTCGGCGAAGATGCCGGCGGCCGCGCCTACACTGAGATCCAGAACAACGGCGGCATCGGCGTCGATCGCCAGTCGGCGCTCGTCGGACTTGGCCGCACCTGGAAGGTTACCGACGGCCTCTCGCTCGACCTCGCCTACGAGCGGAGCCAGACGCTCATCGGTCGTGCCAACGAGAGCGACCACACGCGCGACGCAGGCAGCATCGGCTGGCAGTGGAAGAAGGGCGAAGAGCTCACCCTTAACGGCCTCGCCGAGCTCCGCCTGGAGAGCGCTTCACTGGGCTACACGGGCGCCACGCCCTGCCTTGCGACCGCCACCGGCAGCAACCCCGCCAACTGCCGCGACGCCCTCACTTCGCTCGGCGATCGCCAGCAGCTCACACTCATGAACACGGCCACCTACAAGCTCGATCAGAACTGGACCCTCTTCGGCCGCTTCGACCTGGTGACCACGGAGAACACCACGCTCAACTTGGAGGAGTCACGCGACGTAGAGACAGGCGTCGGCGCTGCCTACCGCCCTGTCGACACCGACTGGCTCAACCTGCTCTTCCGCTACACCTACCTCGACGAGATCGCGCCCTACGGGCTTGAGCTCGGCATGCAGTCGCGCGAGTCGAGCCATGTCTTCAGCGTCTCGCCCATCCTTGAGCTGCCCTGGAACCTGCAGTTCGTGGAGAAGGTTGCGCTGCGTAACATCCACCTCGAGGTCGAAGATCTGCCCGTGGCCGACAACACGATGACGCTCTGGGTGAACCGGCTCAACTACCACATCGTCGAGAAGTGGGACGCGGGCGTCGAGTACCGGCTGCTCCACCAGAGCCTGACGAAGGACTGGCAGCACGGTACGCTGCTCGAGCTCAACTACATCATCGCCACCTATGTGCGGCTTGGCGTCGGCTACAACTTCACCAAGTTCGCCGAGGATGAGCTGGGCGACTTTGACCGCGACAGCAGCGGCGTCTTCTTCCGGGTGACGGCGCAGTACTAGCACTGCCACGGAGAGGCTCTCTTCGGGCCGTCCGGTCGCCTCTTGCGAGGTGGCTGGGCGGCCCGAGACGTTTTGGGCTGCCTGTGGGGCCTTTGCGGTGATTCGAAGATCGACGCCGGCGGCCGCAACGTGGCGAAGTCGTGCAGGTTGTGGGTTGAAGATCCACTTTTTGCCACTCCGCGATCTTCCGAGCGGTGCCTTCCCCAATCCATTGAACTGTATGGAGGTTTTACCTGCTTCTCCCGCACTTCCACAGGTTCTCCACAGTTCTCCCCAGTCGGCCGGGTGATGTGGAGAGAGCAGTCGAAAGCGGCCACTTTTCGGACTGTTGGGGGCGAGAAGATACCGCAAGTTGTTGTGGATTGGTTGGTTTCGTACGGTTGCTCGTGAGGGTGGATCGTGATTGACAACCTGCCGGAAAGCAGAGGATAAGTGGCGGCCAGTGGGATTTTGTGGATCCCGACCTGCAGAGGCTTTTCATGCGGCTTTACGGCACCGAACAGACGACGATGGACGACAAGGGCCGCACGGCCTTTCCGACCCGTTTTCGCGACGCCGTTCAGAAGATCTACGAGGCCAACGGCCTGGTGGGCGCCCCTCCCACGCTGATGGTGGTGCCCTGGTTCGATGACGGCTGTCTGCGGGCCTACCCGCTGCCTGTCTTCGAGCGGAAGGTGGCGCAGTTTGAGCAGGCGCTGGCGAACGAGAGCGCCTTTGAGCGCGGCCGCAACGAGAGCTGGCTTGTGCGCGCCCTCTACGGTGACGCGCGCGAGATCACGCCTGATGGGGCGGGGCGTGTGCTGCTGGTTGCCGAGATCCGCGAGCCGGCCCGCTTGGAGCGTGAGGTGATGTGGAAGGGGCTGCTCGACTGCATCGAAATCTGGAATCCGAAGCTCTACCGTGAGGCGATGGCGCTGCATGCGCCGACGGCGCGCGGTGTGCTTGCCAGCTACGGGCCCCCGCCGGGTCCTGCTGCCGTCGCCCCTGTGGCGCCTGCCTCTCCTACTTCCGGGAGCGGTGAAGGCCTATGACGGAAGCTGGGGGCAACTTCTCCCACCGGCCTGTGCTGCTCGACGAGGTGTTGAGCCTTACGGGGTCGGCTGGTGAACGATTTTGGGTGGACTGCACGCTTGGCGGCGCAGGGCATGCGATGGCCATCCTGGAGCGTGTCGGAGACCAGGCACGGCTGCTCGGGCTCGACCGCGACGACACTGCCATTGCAGCCGCTACGGCTCGTCTTGAGGCAGCGGCAGGCGACCGGGCCATCGTTGTCAAATCGCGCTTCTCGCAGGTGGATGAGGTGGTGCAGGAGCGCCAGTATGGCCGGCTCGTGCGGGGCCGCTACCGGGTCGATGGCCTCATCGCCGACATCGGGGTCTCGTCGGAGCAGATCGACCGTGCAGAGCGGGGCTTCTCCTACGGCAGGCCCGGCCCGCTCGACATGCGCATGGGCAGCGAGGGCGAGACAGCCCGCGAGCTGATCGAGCGGCTGAGCGTGAACGACCTTGCGACGGTGCTCTGGCGGTATGGCGAGGTGCCCCGCGCGGTGCGCGTTGCGGCCGCAATGAAGGAGGCGCTCGCGGCCGGCGAGGCCGAGACGACGACCGAGCTGGCGCGGGCGATCGAGAAGGCGGTGGGCAGCGGCGCGAAGCGGAGCCACAACCCCGCCACGCTCCCCTTTCAGGCGCTCCGGATCGCGGTCAACGACGAGCTCGGCGAGCTAGAGAGGCTCCTCGAACAGCTCCCCGAGCTGCTCGACATGGGCGGCGTCGGCATCCTCATCACCTTCCACTCGCTCGAAGACCGGATGGTGAAGCAGCGGTTCGCCGAACTGACCCAGGGCCCTGTTCTTCCGCGCGGGTTGCCGGTCACGGGCGGTCGCCGCGCCAACTTCGGGTTGGCGGAGCGGGGCGCCGGTGCGACCGAGCGTGAGAAGGGCGAAAACTCTCGCGCGCGGAGTGCGCGCATCCGGGCGATTCGCCGCATCGCGTGGGAGGCCTAGGGCTATGTCGCAGCAACCACTCAACAAGGCGCCCACGCTTGTGGGCAATGCAGACCTCCTCTGGGTCACGATCATCGTCGGGGCCTCTGCGCTCTTCATCGGCATCATGCTCAAGCAGCTGCATCTGGAGTTCGACACGCTGCGGCTGGCCCACGAGCACTCGGACGCGGCGCTGGAGATTCGGCGGCTGGAGGAGGAGGGTCGTCGGCTCGATCTCGAGGCACCCGTCCGCAGCAGCGAATCGGACTCGAGCCGCAAGGCCGCGGAGGGCATGGGGCTCGCTCCCGCAAAGCCGGCGCAGGTCATCAAAGTGAAGGGGCCCTGAGATGCGCGACACCGTAGCAAAGCGCATCCACCAGACGGTCTTCGTCCTGGTCTTCGTCTTCCTCGCGGTGACGCTCCGCTCCTACTGGATCCAGATCGTCCGCTCCGAGGAGTTCCTCGAGCGGGGCGACTGGCGGAGCGAGACCAAGACCCGCTTCCAGGCGGCCCGAGGGGCCATCCTCGACCGCAACGGACGTGAGTTGGCGCAGAGTGTGCTCGCGCCCACGCTCGCCTTCGATGCGCGGCATTTCTTCGCCAACGAGATCGTTGCGAAGGCGGTCGGCACCGACGGGGACTACCGCTGCGGAAAGGCCGATGACGAGGCCAAGACCCTTGATCTGATGCAAGATGACGAGCCGATCTGCGTGGCCGTCATGCGTGCTCAACTCAAGAAGCTGGAGGGCTACGACGCAGCCCGCTTTACGGCCTGGTCCAAGTCCGATCCGGCACATCTCCCGCGCTATGTGGTGATGGAGCGCCGGACCTCGCCCAAGCGGGCCAACGAGATCTCAGAGGCCCTGCAGGCGAAGACCATCAGCGCGCTTATCGCCACGCCGGAGTACCGCCGCATCTACCCCTACCGGAGCCTCGCCGGACGGACGATCGGCACCATCCAGGGCGACGGCGTCGAGGGGCAGTCGGGCGTCGAGCGCCGCTACAACCGTGACCTCAGCGGCAAGTTCATCGAGTATCCCGTCGGTCGCGACGTCGCCCGCCGCACCTACCTCCTTGGCGACATGCCCGACATGGATGCCTCGCGGGGCGCCGACCTCGTCCTCTCCATCGACATGCCGCTGCAGCAATTTGTGGAGGAGGCGCTGGCCTCCACCATGGAGAAGTTCACCGCAGCCAACGGCATCGTCATCGTCTCGCATGTGCCGACCGGTGAGCTCCGTGCGCTGGCCTCCTGGCCCCCCTTCGACCCCAACATTGCCAACACCTACCCCACAGAGGCTTGGCTCGATCCGGTCATCGGAAATGTCTTTGAGCCCGGCTCAACAGCCAAGATCGTCACGGTTTCCGCTGCCATCGACAAGGGCCTCGTCACGCCCGACACGCTCATCGACTGCAACATGGGCTCCTACCGCATCGGCGGCCACACGGTGAAAGACACCCACGAAGCGGGCGTCATCCCTGTCTGGGAGGTCATCCAGTACTCCTCCAACGTCGGGTCGCTGAAGCTGGGCCTCAAGCTCACCCAGAAGGACCACTTCGACTACCTCCGCGCCTTCGGTTTCGGCCTCAACACCGGGCTCGGCCTCGGCGGCGAATCGGGCGGCATTTTGCGCTCGCCACCTTGGCGCGAAGTGGAGCACGCGACCTTCTCCTACGGCTACGGATTTTCGGCTTCGCCGCTGCAGATCAACCTCGCCACAGCCGCCATTGCCAACGGCGGAAAGCTGATGCGGCCCATGCTGGTCAAGGAGCTCCGCTCCCATCAGGGCGCCCCGCGGGTCATCGCTCCGGAGGTCCGCACCCAGGCCGTCACGGCAGAGACGGCGCAGAAGGTATCGCTGATGCTTGAGACGGTCACCAGCGAGGCCGGCACAGGCACCAACGCCCGCGTCCCCGGCTTCAGGGTCGCAGGCAAGACGGGAACCGCCAAGCTCTTCAGCAACAAGACCGGCCAGTACGAGAACGAGTACCTCGCCAGCTTCACCGGGTATCTGCCCGTCGAGCAGCCCGAGTTCGCCATCACGGTCATGATCCTCCGCCCCGACAAGAGCAAGGGCTACTACGGCGGCGTGGTCGCAGCGCCGCTCTTCCGCGAGGTGGCCGCGCAGGCCCTCGTCATGGCAAACATCTTCCCCGCCGACCACGACGGCAGCGGGTCGGGCGCAGGCCACCGCACCGACGGAGAGTCGGGCATCAGCAGGCTGCGTGCGGCAGAGCCGTCAAAGGGTTCGGCTGCTGCTGTGAAGGAGGAGTCGGAGGGCGATCCAACTGCCTCCTCTGCCACCTCCGACCCCACAGAGCGGACGGTCCCGAAGCTGCTCGGCATGAGCGCCTCGCAGGCCATCCAGGAGCTTGCAGCGCTGCAGCTGGAGCCTCGTCTGTCTGGGCGTGGTCGGGTCGTCGGTCAGGAGCCGTCGCCCGGTGAGCCGGTCGCGGCCGGCGCCTTTGTGACGCTGAATCTTGGCGATCCCCTCCTGATGGCCCCTGTGGCGCCGGCCGCCAAGACGGGCAAGGGCGGTACACCTGCGCCTGCTGCACCTGCGCCTGCTGCACCGACGGCGGCGCTGCCAGCCACCCCCGCCAAGCAGGCAGCACCTGTCACGCCTCCACCGGCCTCCAAACCAGCCGCGCCAGCGGCCCCCAAGGGAGGGACGAATGCTCCTCGCTGAGCTGCAGCGCGGCCTCCGCATGGAGCAGCTCACGCCGGGCAACCCTGCGGTGCTGCATCTGACCCACGACTCGCGCGAGGTTGTGGCGGGGAGCCTCTTTGTGGCCCGCGTGGGCGCCCGGGTCGATGGCCATGGGCGCATCGAAGAGGCGGTCGCGCGGGGCGCGGTTGCGGTCGTCGGCACCCGCCGCGAGGCCCTCTCCGGCCTGTCTGTCCCCGCGCTCCTTGTAGGCGACGAGGGCGAGCGCTGGGTGGGCGAGCTGGCCGCGGCCTTCTACAAAAACCCCTTCGACCAGCTCAAGGTCATCGGCGTAACGGGCACCAACGGCAAGACCACCACGGCCTGCATGGTGCAGCGGATGCTCGATGCGGTGGGGCTGCCCTGCGGCTACCTGGGCACGGTCGGATATCGCTTTGGGAGCGAGGAGCTGGCGGCAGCCAACACAACGCCCGACGGCCTGTTGCTCCACAGCATCGCTGCCGGCTGGCTGGCCCGCGGCGCCCGCGCGATTGTGATGGAGGTCTCGAGCCACGGCCTTGCGCTGGGGCGGGTGGGCGGCGTCCACTTTGACCTCACCGGCTTCACCAACCTGACGCCCGACCACCTCGATTTCCATGGCGACATGGAGTCCTACTTTGCTGCCAAGCGGATGCTCTTTGTGGAGGAGCGGGCGCGTTCGATCGCCGCCGGCAAGGCTCCGCGTGGCTTCGTCTGCGCCGTCGATGGCTATGCCGACCGGCTGCTGGCGCTCGAGGATGCAGGACTGACAGGCCTTGTGGCAGGTGAGTCCGCCAGCGATGCCGCGGGCAGCTACTGGACCGATGCCGCACCGGGGCTCCTCGGGCAGCCCTTCAGCATTCGGCTCGCGGGCCAGCTTGCCTCGGGCAGGCTCCCCATGCCCGGCGCCTACAACCTCGCCAACGCGGCCCTTGCGGTGGCGCTCGCGCAGGCCGCCAGCGGTGCGCCGCTGCAGGCGATTGTCGATGCGCTCGACGACTTCGCCGGCGTGCCAGGCCGGTTCGAACTGGTTGCCCGTCCGCGCGCCGCAGAGCCCGCCATCTATCGCGACTATGCGCACACCCCCGATGCTGTTGATCGTGCAGCCTCGCTGCTCGCGGCCTCGGCGACGGCAGCCTCCGTCATTGTGCTGGGCTGCGGCGGTGATCGCGACCGTCAGAAGCGTGCCCCGATGCTCGCGGCCGCGCTGCGCCACCTGCCGGCGGTGGTCGTGACCAGCGACAATCCGCGAGGCGAGTCTGCTGCCGCCATCGCCGCAGAGATGTGCGAGGGGCTCGCGCTCCCCGATGCGCGGGTGACGGTGGAGCTGGACCGCGGCCGGGCAATCGCGGCAGGGCTGGCACTGGCAGCAGGCAGCGGAAGCGGCCTGCTCATCGCGGGGAAGGGGCACGAGGCCTACCAGGAGATCGCCGGTCAGAAGTACCACCTCGACGATGGCGAAGAGGCGCGACGGGCGCTCGCTGCACGGCGTCAGGAGCTCTCTTTCGACGAGGTCCCGCTGGTGTCGGGCTGGTCGCCTGAGCGTTGGGCAGCAGCGCTGCGTGGCAGGCTGCTTCGGCGCGGTCACGGCGGCCCCTATGGCGCCCTGACGACAGACTCCCGCAGGGTGGAGCGTGACGGCATCTTCGTGGCGCTCCGTGGCGACCGCTTCGATGCCCACGACTTCCTGGGGCAGGTCGTCGCGCAGCAGGCCGGCCTGCTCATCACTGACCGAGCGGTAGAGCTTCCGCAGGGCGCCTTCGATGTCGTTCAGGTAGCGGACACCACGGCGGCCATGGGCCACCTCGCCGCAGCGGTCGTTGCAGAGGCGCGGGCCCGCCAAGGTGGGCTCCGCCTGCTCGCCGTGACGGGCAGCAACGGCAAGACGACGAGCAAGGAGCTCCTGACGCTCATCGTGGCCGTGCTCTCGGGCCGGCCTCCGCTCGCCACCTGCGGCAACCTCAATAACCACCTCGGTGTGCCGCTCACGGTTTCCCGTCTGGCTGCAGCCGATCGCTTCGCCGTCATCGAGATGGGCGCGAGCCAGCCCGGCGACATCGCGGCGCTCGCAGGTTGGGTGGCACCCGATGTCGGCATGGTGACCAACATCGGTTACGCCCACACCGAAGGCCTCGGCGGCCTCGAGGGCGTTCGGCTGGTCAAGTCGGGCCTGCTGGAGGGTGGCCGCTGCCGCCACCTCTGCATCCCCGAGGCCGAACTCGCGCTGCCCTGGTGGAGCGACCGCGCGACAGCGGTCGGCATTACGCTTCACGGCTTCGGAGCCGGCGAGGGCGCAGAGAGCCGCTTCACCCGCGCGCAGCTCGACGGCCCTGTCACCCTCACGCTCGACGGTCGCAGCTTCACGCTGCCGCTGCCGCTGCCGGGACTGCACAATGCCGCCAACCTTGCCGGTGCGCTTCACGCCGCCTGGCTGCTGACGGGCCAGCACCCGGCAGACCATGCAGAGGCGCTCGCGACTGCAATCGGAGCGCTGGTGCTGCCCGGCGGCCGGTTGCGCAGGGTGGTCGCGGGTGGCCGCCAGATTGTGGACGATGCCTACAACGCCAACCCTTCGAGCGTCGAAGCCTCTCTCACGCTGCTGGCCGCTGAGACGGCGAACCGGGTTGCCGTGCTCGGCGACATGATGGAGCTCGGCGCCGACGAGGAGGCCCAGCACCGCGCTGTTGGCCGACGCGCCGCGGAGACCGCAGACTGTGTTGTCGCGGTGGGCCGTCGCGCCGCCTGGCTCGCCGACGGTGCGGCTGGTGCGGCACGCGTGGTGCATCTGACCACCAACGAAGAGGCGGCCACCTGGCTCGCCGCAGAGGTCCCGGCTGGCAGCGTTGTCTGGGTGAAGGGTTCGCGAAGCATGAAGATGGAAGAGATCGTCAGCCGCCTCGAAGCGGCGTGGGGAGTACCGTAGGATGCTGTTTCATCTCGCCCAGTGGCTGCGGAGTGACTTCTCCGCCCTCAACGTCTTCCGTTACCCCAGTTTTCGGATCCTCATCGCTGCGCTTACGGCGATGACCATCACGCTGGTCCTCTTCCCCTGGTTCATCCGAAAGCTCCGCGCTCTCTCGGTTGGCCAGGTCATTCGCGAAGACCTCATGGAGGAGCACCAGAAGAAGCGGAACACGCCGACCATGGGCGGGCTGCTCATCCTCATCGCTCTGACCATCTCCAGCCTTCTCTGGTGCGACCTGACCAACCAGCATGTCTGGATCGCGCTGCTCATCACGCTGGGCTACGGCGCCGTCGGCTTTGTGGACGACAAGGCCAAGCTCGGCGCCCGCGGTTCGGCGGGGCTCTCGGAGCGCGGCAAACTGATCGGTCAGTTCGGGGTCGCTGGCATCGGTGTTGCGCTGCTTGTCTACGGCATCGGAGGCTTCGACACCTCGCTCTACCTGCCCTTCATCAGCACCAAGAACCTGACCATCGCGCTGCCTGCGCTGGTCTACCTGCCCTTCGCGATGTTCGTCATCGCTGGCGCCAGCAATGCGGTGAACTTCACCGACGGCCTCGACGGTCTGGCGGCTGGTCCCATCGTTCTCAGCGCTGCGACGCTCGGCCTGCTCGCCTACGCTTCGGCGACCGTCCTCTCCATGCCCGTGTCGGTGGGCGAGCAGACGGTCATGGCCAACTTCGACATCGCATATTACCTCCGCATCCCTCGGTTGATCGGCGGTGCCGAGCTTGCGGTCTTCTGTGCTTCGCTCGCGGGGGCCACCATCGGCTTCCTCTGGTACAATGTGAAGCCTGCCCAGGTCTTCATGGGAGACGTTGGCGCGCTCGGCATCGGCGGCGCGCTCGGCGCCGTGGCGGTGATGACGAAGAACGAGGTGCTCAGCGGCCTCATCCTCGGCCTCTTCGTCATGGAGGCCCTCTCGGTCATCATCCAGCGCTACTACTTCAAGATGACGAAGAAGCGGGTCTTCCTCATGGCGCCCATCCACCACCACTTCGAGAAGGCTGGCTGGGCGGAGACGCAGGTGGTGGTCCGATTCTGGATCATCGCACTCCTCTTTGCGCTGGCTGCGCTCGCCAGCCTGAAGCTTCGCTGAGGCAAACGATGACCCACGAACACGACGAAGAGCAGCCACGCGAAGACACCGGTCCTGCCGCGCCCATTTCCGGGCCGGTCCCACTGCCTTCGCGCATCCAGCGCGGCCCCATCGATGTGGTGCTGCTCGCAGCAGTCTGCGCGCTCGTGAGCATCGGGCTGCTCACCATCTACGGAACCTCGTCGCTCAATGCCTACTTTGATCCGGGGAAGGCCCGCGACAGCTTCCTCTTCTTCGAGAAGCAGGCCTGGGGAGCTATCGCCGGCGTCGTCCTGATGATGCTCGCGATGCGCACCGACTTCTCAGTCTACAGCAAGTATGTGGCCTACATTTGCGTCGGCACCGGAGCGCTCGTCGGGCTCACCTACATCGACGGGATCAGCCACGCTGCCAAGGGCGCCAGCCGCTGGGTCCAGTTCGGCCCCATCAACTTCCAGCCCTCGGAGCTGGTCAAGGTGGCGGTCGTCATCTTCATCGCAAACTCGATCACCAAGAAGGCCGACTCGATGCGCAACCTGTGGGACGCTTTTGGTTCGACAGTTGTGGTCTTGCTCCCCTTCGTCCTGCTCCTCATGGGGCAGCCCGACTTCGGCACCACGCTCATCATCTGCACGCTGACCGGCATCATGCTCTATGTGGGCGGAGCGCGTTGGGCGCCCATGGTAGGCGTCTTGCTGATCGGCATCGCGCTCGCAGCCACCGCGATCTGGAACAAGCCCTACCGGATGGAGCGGGTGCGCACCTGGCTCGATCCCTGGGCCGACGCGAGCGACTCGGGCTATCAGCTCGTGAACAGCTTTATCGCGCTTGCCAGTGGCGGGCTGTCGGGTGCCGGCTTTGGCGAGGGTCGTGGCAAGCTCGGCTACCTGCCCGAACTCTACAACGACTTTGTCGCCTCTTCGGTGGGCGAAGAGCTGGGGCTGGTCGGCATGGCGCTGCTCTGCATCCTCTACCTCATCATCCTCTGGCGGGGTGTCGTCATCGCCTTTGAGGCGCGCGACTCCTTTGGCGCCTTCCTCGCCTTCGGCATCACGCTGCTCATCACCATCCAAGCAGGCTTCAACCTCTGCGTGGTGACAGGCATTGCGCCGACCAAGGGGCTCACGCTTCCGCTGGTTTCCTACGGCCGCACGAGCCTCATGATTGTGCTCGCCTGCGTCGGCATCCTGCTCAACATCTCGCAGCGGAACCCCGACCTCACCAAGGCCCGGTCGACCGCCAAGGAGCAGCAGTATCTGGAGAACACGCTCCGCCATACCGAGCTCCGCTTCCGAAAGCTGCGCGAAGCGCAGTCCACGCGGAGGCGCGCCTAAATGGCCAAGTCTGCCACCATCATGCTCGCCGGCGGCGGTACGGGAGGACACGTCTATCCCGGGCTCGCGCTCGCCGAGGCGCTGGTCGCGCTGCGGCCCGAGGTGCGCATTGTCTGGGTTGGGTCGAGCGACAGGATGGAGGCCCGCGTGGTCCCCGCCGCCGGTCACCCTTTTGAGCCGCTCACGCTTGGCTTCCTCAAGGGAACCAGCGGCATGAAGCGGCTCTCGAGTCTCGCCAAACTACCGCTCGCCGCCCTGCGCGTGCTGCAGCTCTTCGCCCGTTATCGGCCGGCTGCTGTGGTCGGACTTGGCGGCTACGTTGCGGGCCCTCCCTGCCTCATCGGCGCGCTTCTGGGCAGCCCGGTCTTCCTGCTCGAGCAGAACGCCATCCCCGGTCGCACCAACCGCTTCCTCGCCCGCTTCTGCCGCCGCGTCTTCGCCACCTTTGCCCAGGCCACTGCCTACTTCCCCTCAGGGCGCGTGGAGGTTGCCGGCAACCCGCTCCGTGGCGCCGTGCTCGAGGTCGCGGCCCGAGGTCTCACCACCGCACCCGACGGCCCGCTCCGGCTCCTCGTCGTAGGTGGAAGCCAGGGCGCCCGCTCCCTGAATGAGGGGCTGCCTCAGGTCTTCGGGCTGCTTGGGAAGCAGGGCGTGCAGCTCGCCATCACCCACGTGTCGGGCAGCGGTGCGGCAGACAAGGGGCGGCGCGCCTACGAAGCGGCCGGCGCTGAGGCCACTGTGGTTGAGTATGTCGATGGGATGGCAGCGACCTACGCGCAGACCGACCTCGTGGTCTGTCGCGCCGGTGCGACCACCATCTCGGAGCTCACCGCCATCGGGTTGCCGGCAATCTATCTGCCCTTTCCCGCCGCGGCGGACGATCACCAGACCCACAACGCCCGCGCTGTGGTTGAGGCGGGCGGCGGCCTGATGGTCACCGATGCCGAACTGCTCGCTGCCCCTGCGGCCTTCGCTGCGCAGCTGCGTGCCCTGGTTGAGGACCGTGCAGCACTCGCCGCGATGGGTGCGAGCGCCCGCACACTCGGTCGCCCCGAGGCCGCCCGCGAGGTGGCCCGCGCCATCCTCCTCGCCATCGGTCTGCCCGCGCAGGAGCAGCCATGAGGGCGGAAAGTTGCGCGCGATCCCGCGGGGTCCGAGAGTGGGTCGCGAGGCTGCGTCAGGCGAAGAATGAGAGAAGAGAGCGGCGGTCCATCCGCCCGAACAGGGAGCAGGCATCATGAGTCGTTGGAACACAAAGCGCATCTTTGTCGCCTATGGTGGTGAGAGTTCGGAGCGGGAGATCAGCCTGCGGACGGGACAGGCGTTGGCTGCAGCGCTCACCGAGGCAGGCCTCGCTCCGCAGCTCATCGACGTGACCCGCGCCACCATCGGCGCCCTCATCGAGGCCCGCCCCGATGTGGTGCTGGTGGCGATGCACGGCCACCTTGGAGAGGATGGCGCGCTGCAGGGTCTGCTCGAATGGATGGGCGTCCCCTACACCGGATCCGGCGTGCTGGCCTCCGCGCTCGCGATGGACAAGCTCCGCACAAAGCAGGTGCTGGTCGCTCACAACATCCCGACCCCCGACTGGGAGGTCTGGACTGAGGCGAAGGGCGACGCGCTCCCCGAGCTCGGCCTCCCCTGTGTGGTCAAGCCCTCTCTGGACGGCAGCTCTGTCGGCATCTCTTTGGTGAAGACCGCTGACGCGTGGCCTGCTGCCATCGCGGCCTGCCGTGCAGCCCGTGGCGCCGTGCTGGTGGAGGAGCAGATCGTGGGTCGCGAGCTCACCGTCGCTATCCAGCAGGGCAGGGCGATGGGCATCATCGAGGTGATGCCCGCAGAGGAGTTCTACAACTTCGATGCCAAGTACCAGCGTGCTGACACCCGCTATCTCTTCCCCGCGCCGCTCGACGAGGCCATCGCCGCCACTGTCCGCGACGTCGCAGAGCGCTCTTACGCGGCGGTCGGCTGCCGTGGCGTCGCCCGCGTCGACGTCATGCTCCGCACGGATGGCGCCCCCTTCGTCCTCGAGGTCAACACGGTGCCCGGCATGACCGCCACCAGCCTCGTCCCGAAGGTCGCAGCCGGCATCGGCATCCCCTTTCCCGCATTTGCAGTTGCCATGCTTGAGTCGGCTACCACCGACGCAGCAGCCCTCGGCCAAGGAGGCCAGCCATGACCACCCGTGAGCGTCTTCGCGTCCTCTCCGACGACACCTCGGGCGCCGACGGCGCAGCTGATTCCGGCGCTGTGCCTCCGCCGGCGAGGCCCGTGGTCCGTGCCCGCAAGCCAGGTGTCGCGGGCCAGCGCAGGCTGGTGGTCGACAAGAGCAGGCAGCCCCCCGGCCCAACCCGTCTCCGGGCGGTCGAGATCGCCAAGATGGTTGGTGGACTCATCGGCGCCCTGCTCATCCCTGCAGCCGTCTTCGTTGTGGCGGACGAGGCCTTCGAGTCGCGCTTTTTCCTCGTTCGCGAGGTGGAGGTCACAGGCCTCAAGCAGGTCGACCGGCTCGCAGTCGAGCGGGCTGCCGGCCTTGAACATCCGCGAAGCGTCCTGACGCTGCGGGCAGAGGAGATGCGGGCGAGCATCGAGACCCTTCCCTGGGTCAAGAGCGCCGCTGTCGACGTCTCGCTCCATGGGCGCGTCGCCATCGCAGTCCAAGAGGCCGAACTCGCTGGCGTCGTCTCGGCGGGAGAACTCTACCTGATGGATAGCGGCGGAGACCCCATCCGCCGCTGGACCCCCGCAGATCGTCTGGCAGGCCCGCTCTTTGTCGGCTTCGACAAGCAGAGCGAGGGAGCCACCCGCATCGACCGCGCAGCCTGGCTCCGGGCGCGCAAGGTGCTGCTCGCCTTCGAAGGCAGCGAACTCGGCAAGCGGTTCAAGGTAGCCGAGGTGCAGGCTGCGACCGGCAACTCCTTCCGCCTCCTGCTCTCGACGGGAACGGAGGTCCGCCTCCGCGACGACCGGCTGCCCGAGCGGCTCGCCCGGCTGACCGAGGCCTTCGCCCAGCTCGATGCCCGTCAGGAGACCCCAGACTACCTCATGCTCGATGGCGATAGCCTTCAGCAGGTTGTCTTCCGAGCCCGGCAGGTCGCCTCCATCGAGACACCTGTCACCGAAAAGAACTGAAACAGAACAAGCGGAGCGAGCAGATGAGCGACATTCGGGTAGTAGGTTCCATCGACATCGGGAATCAGTTCATCAAGGCCGTCGTCGCCCGCGTCACGGGCGAGGCCGTCGAGGTCAAAGGTGCCGGCAAGGCGCCGACCCGCGGGCTCCACGAGGGCAGGGTCGTCGACATCGAGGCCCTCGGAAAGGCGGTCCGCCAGGCCCTCGACGAGGCCCAGTTCTCGGCCGGCCAGGCCGTGAGCCGTGTGGTCGTCACCATCTCGCCCCGCGCCAAGCGGGGCAGCAGTGTCGAGGTGGAGCTCCCCATCAAGGGCAAGAAGATCACCCAGTCCGACGTCGCGCAGATCATGCGTCTGGCCCGTCAGATGCCAGCCGGCTCGGCCGAGGCGGTGATTCACACCGAGGTCCATGAGTTCGTGGTCGATGACCAGGGCGGCATCGACAACCCGGTCGACATGACGGCCTCGTCGCTCCGCCTCCGCGGCTACAACATCACCGCTCCGGCGGTCGACCTCGACTGTGTCCGGCGCGCTGTCTCGAGGTGCAACGTCGAAATCCTCCGCATCGTCCAGGAGGTGCACGCCTCGGGCTTCAGCGTCCTCGACCCTGCAGAGCGCGATCTCGGCGTGGTGCTTGTCTCCTTCGGCGCCGACACCACCAAGATCGCCATCTGGGCCGGCGGCGTCCTGGTCCGCAACGCGACCATCCCCGAAGGTGGCGGCGCGATGACCAATTCGCTCGCGGTCGCAGGCCCCTTCACGACCCGCGTCGCAGAGCGGGTGAAGACCGAATACGGCGTGGCCTCGGTTGCCGCCGGCAGCAACGAAAACGGAGTCCAGGTCCCCTCCCGCGGGCGCGGCCAGATCTCTGTCACCACCTCCTTTGTCGCGAGTATCCTCGAGCCCCATGTCTTCGAGATCCTCCGCGTCGTTCGCCGCGAACTCGAGCTCTCCGGCTACAGCGACATGGTCAAGGCCGGCACCGTGCTGACGGGTGGCGCGGCGGCGCTCCCCCACATCGACGAGGTCGCCCACCAGGTCCTCGGGGGGCTCGTCCGAATCGGCCATCCGCACAGCGTGACCGGCATCTCCGATCTCGTTCGCAACCCTGAGTTTGCGGCGGCGACCGGCGCACTCCAGATGCTCTGCGAGAGTGACGCGAGCCACCTCTACGACCCCGACGCAGAGAATGCCCGCACGCTCGGCGCCAAGGTGCGGCAGCTCCTCAACTGGCTCTTCTGATACCGTTGGGCGCGGTCACGCCGCCGCCCAAAAGAATACTCCCAACCCCGCTCCGAGACCCACTCTCCGGGCATCCATCAAGAGGTCTCCCGTTGTTCCCGCAGGAGGCGATCCAAAAGGATCGCTGAATCAAAGAGTTGGATCTTTTGCCTGACCTATCGCGGCCGGCAGAGGTAGACCAAAGGCCCCGTTTTTCTTCGTTGTCGCTCGATCTTCGCGGTGGTACACGCCACCGCGGTTCGGGTGAAAGTGTTGCAAAAGCAACCAAGTGGACGGGCCTCTTCGACAGGCGCCCCCGTGGGGTTCGTGTCGTGCTCGGCGACTGTTTGCTTGGCTCCAGCCCCTTGATTTGAACCAGATTTGCCCCCCCTTGACTTCTACCGCAGGCTGCTACGCGCCGCGGAGACCATCTCCCCCAAACTGCCGCTCCTGTCTGTCCGTTCGAGAGGTTTTCAATGTTCATGTTCGATGAGAAGCCGTCCAATCGTGGTGCCCGTCTCAAGGTCTTCGGCGTGGGTGGAGGCGGCGGAAACGCGCTCAACACCATGATCGCTGCTGGTCTCGAGGGCATCGACTTCATCGCGGCCAACACCGACATGCAGGCGCTCGAGCGCAACCTCGCCCCTGTGAAGATCCAGCTCGGTGCCGACCTCACCAAGGGCCTCGGCGCAGGCGCCAATCCCAACGTCGGGCGCGAGGCCGCGCTCGCCGATGAGGCCCAGATCCGCGCCGCCCTCGAGGGCTCCGACATGGTCTTCGTAACCGCTGGTATGGGCGGCGGAACCGGCACCGGCGCCGCACCCGTCGTTGCCCGCATCGCCCGCGAGCTCGGCGCGCTCACCGTGGGCGTCGTCACCAAGCCCTTCCAGTTCGAAGGCAATCGCCGCGCACGCGCTGCCGCCGAAGGCCTCACCGCCCTCCGCAAGGAGGTCGACACCCTCATCGTCGTCCCCAACTACCGCCTCCTCTCCACGGTCGGCCCCAACGCAACGCTGCTTGAGGCCTTCCAGCAGGTCGACGCGGTGCTCCTCAACGCCGTTCAGGGCATCTCCGACCTCATCGCGGTCGGCGGCTACATCAACGTCGACTTCGCCGACGTCCGCTCGGTCATGAGCAACATGGGTCTCGCGCTCATGGGCACCGGCCGCGCCTCCGGCCCTGGTCGCGCCACCGAGGCGGCCTCCATCGCCATCTCGAGCCCGCTCCTCGAGGGTGCCTCCATCGACGGCGCCACCGGCGTCCTCATCAACGTCACCGGCGGCCTCAACCTCGGCATCCACGAGGTCAACGCGGCAGCCGAGATCATCAACAACGCCGCCGACCCCGACGCCAACATCATCTTCGGCGCTGTCATCGACGAGTCCATGGAGGACGAGATCAAGGTGACGGTCATCGCCACCGGCTTCGACCGCCCCGACATCGTTATCGGTACGCCGCCCCGACTCGCTACCGTCACGCAGCCTGCCGCCCCCGCGATCGGCCTCCCCGACACGGGCCCGCAGCGCACCCTCAACCAGAGCGAGATGGCGCCCGCCTCGGGCCAGTATGCAGCCGTGGCCCAAGCTGCGCCCGTCATCCAGCCCCCGCCGCTGCACCGCGCCCCCCGCTCCGAGATGGCGCCTCAGCAGGTTGCTGCGCAGGTCTTCACCGCGCAGCCGCTCCCGGCCTCACCCCGCATTGCACGCGTCACCGCCCCCACACAGGCGGTGGCCGATGACGCCGCGCTCCGCGCCCTGTTCGCCGAGGCTACGGTGCAGGACGATCATGAGTTGGGTGTCGTCCTCCGTGGTCGCGACTACTCTGGCAAGAAGTAGCGCCGCCCGGTGACAGCCTCTCCACAAGTCGCCGTCCTGCTCTACGAGCCGCAGGACCCCATCAACATCGGATCCGTCGTCCGCGCCTGCAATAACTGCGGCTGCGACGACCTGCGCCTCCTTCGGCCACGCACTGCCGAGGCCCGCGCCGTCCTCATCTCCGCTCCCCATGGTGAGTCCTTCTTCCGCGACTCGGTCACCGTCCACCACGACTGGGAGCCGGCGGCCGCGGGGCTCCATCGCGTCATTGCAGTCTCGGGCCGAAGCCATGCCACCCGAACCCCCGTCATGACGCTCGATGCAGCCTTCACCATGCTCGAGCAGGCGCCCGAGCACCGCGTCGGGTTCGTCTTCGGCCGCGAAGATTCCGGCCTGCCCAACCATATTGTCGACCGCTGCGACGCCATCGTCACCCTCGAGGCGGTCGAGGAGCACTACTCCTACAACCTCGCACAGGCGGTCCTCCTGGTGCTCCACCGCACCATGCTCCGGTGGCCACATGGCGAAGGTGCCGTCCTCCGCGCCGCTCTCCGCGCCGCCTCACTGGCCAAGCCCCGAACCTCCACCTCAGGCAGCCGCGAGCGCTACATGGGCGAGGTGGAGCGGATGCTCGACCAGATCGGCTTCTTCAAAGGCGACCAGCGCGAGAATGTCGTTCGGACCCTGCGCCACCTCATCCGGAAGGCCGACCCCGACGAGCAGGAGCTCGCCACCCTATGGGGCATCCTCTCGCAGGTCGAGCGCGTCGCCCCGGGTCCGGGATAGCCGCGCCACCGTTGCGGCCTAGCCGCTCCATGTGATACCCACGGGAGGCGTCTTGTCCTGTCGGGTAGAGGTCTGCGTGGAATCGCTGGAGCAATATAGAGATGTCGCTTGGCTCAGCCCCGCAGACCTGCGGAACGCTGTGCTGGAGGCACTCATCGCCCACCCTGTCACCGCCTATCACGGCCGCCTGGTGCTCCGCGCGACCGTCGACCTCCTCGTCCGCGAGGGAATTGGCATGCTGCCCGAGCCCATCGAGGGAGAGCTCCATGCCTATCGGCAGGCTACCTCGCTCCTCATCGGCGCCCTGCTCAAGATCAACGGAGCCAACAACGCCGGCATCAAAGCAGAGGTCGGCAGCCGGGATGCCGCGCGGCTCGAGGCGGTGGCTCGAGCACTCGTCGCCCGCATGAGCGCCCGCCCCTCCAACATCATCCCCGAGGCGCCGGACGAACATCGAAATGCGAACTCTCAGGATGGCAACCGCGCGGAGTCGAGGCCGATGCATGCGGCGGTCCCCACGCCCATGGTCCGCGAGCCGGTTGCAGAGGCGTTCCTCTTTCGCTCCCCCGAGTTCGAAGCGCTGGCACACGAGC
>JABMMX010000227.1 GCA_013205435.1 Deltaproteobacteria bacterium | reverse complement strand
GGCCCGTGAGGAGGCGGTCGAGGTGCCGCCGCTGAGCGTGGCCGCGCCGCTCGACGACGCGCTCCGCCGCTCGTGGCTCCGCACGCCCTCGCTTCGGTTGGTGGGCGCCCTCCTCCTTGGTGCCGCAGCAGCGGCCTTCGCAGCGGCCCGTGGCGTGCCGCTGGTGGCGGCTGTCGCGCTCTCGGCCATGCTCTCCGTTGGCGCGTTGCCGCAGACAGACTGGCGATTTGCGGCAACACGGGGCTGGCTATCGGCGCATGGAGAGCCGTTACGCGCCCTCCGGACCCTTTCGCGTGAGGCTGAGTTGCAGCGGGCAGCGGGCTGGATTCCCATGCTGCTGCTCGGAGCACTGACGCCAAGCGCGCTGCTCCCGATTGCGGCAGCCGCAGTCGTCCATCTTGCGGTGGGGCTCCTGGCCGCGCAGGGCGATGCACCGAAGTTCCTGCCCCTGCTGCGACTGCCGCTCGTGCTGCTCGCGACCTTGGTTCCCGCGTCGGCGCTGATAACGCCCCTCATTGCGCTCATCGCGCTCCGGCTGCCCTTCAACCAACTCTCCACGCGGGCAACCACCCGATGACCAGCCGCCTCCGCATCGAACAGCTCGCCAAGCGCTACGGCGCCAAGGCGACCCTCACCGACCTCTCCTTCACCGTCGAGCCCGGCGAGGTCGTCTCGCTCCTCGGCCCCAATGGCACCGGCAAGTCGACCACGCTCCGCATCGTTGTGGGCATTCAGCCGGGCGACGCTGGCAAGATCTGGCTTGATGAGACCGAGGTGACCGAGCGGCCCGACCTCGCCAAGGCCCGCATCGGTTATGTGCCGCAGGATGCGCCGCTCTTTGAACGGCTCTCTCCCCTTGAGATGATTGAACTGGCCGGCCGCCTGCGAGGCCTCTCGACCGACGCGGCGCGCGCCCACGCCACCGACTGGCTGCATCGGGTAGGCCCACGCGGCTCCGAGCAGAAGCGGATTGCGCAGCTCTCGGGCGGCCAAAAGCAGCTTGTTGCCATCGGCTGCGCGCTGGCCGGAAACCCCTCGCTGCTGCTGCTCGACGAGGCCTACGCCGGCCTCGATGCAGCCGTCATGCGTCGCGCCGATGAGGCCATCTTCGCCTACCGCGATGCAGGTGGCAGCGTGCTCATGACCAGCCACCAGCTCGATCATGTGCACCGCATCTCCGACCGCGTTGTAGTGCTGCACCATGGAGTCGTCGCAGCCACCTGGGACCGAGCAGCATTGAACACCACCATCCCTGCGCCCCACGCCACCCTCTCCGACCTCTATCTGAGCGTGGTCGGCGAGCGCGACGCGGATAGCTGACGCGAGACACCATGCGAACCTCTCATCTCTTGCTGCCTCTCCTGCTGACCGGCTCGGTCGCCTGTTCGCCCTTCCTCGTACCGCGGCCGCCTGACCGCGCCACCTGGAACGACAGCCCGCCGCCGACCTGCAAAACCAGTGATTGGCCGGTTGCGGTGGACCTCACCATCGCGGCTGCCGCACTCGCCGGCGTAGGGAGCGGAGCCTACCACTGGAATGACACAGGCCCGGGCTTTGGCGACATCGCCGCCCGCCTCACCGTGCTCGCCTTCACACCCATCTTGCTCGGCTACGGTTGGAGCGGTTACGCGGGCTACGCCCGCAACGCCGATTGCCGCGAGCTGCAGGGGCGCTGACGCCTCGGTACTTGCCGAGAATGATCTTGTAGCCGACCCGGCCGGTATCGACTTTCGGGGCCTCGTTCTCGGCGCATCGGAGGCCACCCCTTGCCTTCGTGATAATGTGATACTATGCTATCACGCTATCACGCGTTCGTTTTCTCCTTTGGAGTCCCCCTTGCTTCCGCCCACACCGGTTTTCGACCTGCTCGACGCCTTCGTTCAGCTCCGCACCAGAGAGGATGCCGAGTCCTTCCTTGTTGACCTTTGCACACCTGCCGAGCTCGAGGCGCTCTCGGGTCGATGGCGTGTGGCGCGGCTGGTGAGAGAGGGGATTCCCTACCGCGAAATCCACGACCGAACCGGGGTCAGCACCGCGACGATCACGCGTGTGGCGCGGGCGCTCACGCAGGGCACCGGCGGCTATCGTCGCATGCTGGACCTTCCGGCCAAGCCCAAGCGGAGCAAGTGATGGAACAGCGCAACCGACTCCGCATTGGCATCCAGAAGAGCGGACGCCTCGCAGACCGCTCGCTCGCCCTGCTCTCCAAAGCCGGCGTCAACTTCGACCTCCGCAAGGACCGACTGCTGCACGCCAGCCCCGACTTTCCCATCGACCTCATGCTGGTCCGAGACGACGACATCCCCGCCTATGTGAACGATGGCGTCTGCGACCTGGGCATTGTTGGCGAGAACGCGGTACAAGAGGCGATCTGGGCGGCACCCGCGCGGCACGGTCACGGGGTGACAAAGCTCCAAGGGCTGGGCTTCGGCGCCTGCCGTCTGGTCATCGCGCTTCCCGAGCGTCTTCCGTTTGAAGGGCTCGAATCGCTGCGCGGCGCCCGGGTCGCAACCTCCTACCCGAACTGCCTGACCCGGCTGAGCAACGAGCAGGGACTGGCCTTCGAATGCATCCAGCTCGCGGGGTCTGTGGAGATCGCGCCGGGGCTCGGCATTGCCGATGCGGTCTGCGACCTGGTTTCGACGGGCGGAACGCTCCGCTCGAACGGCCTCCGAGAGGTCTTCACGCTCTTCGAAACCGAGGCGATCCTGCTCCGGACCGAGCGAGCGCTGCCGGCGGAGATGGAACGCGACCTCGCGCGCCTCGCCCTGAGACTCAAGGGCGTCACCCGCGCGGCCAACGCAAAGTATGTGATGATGAACGCTCCGCGCAGCGCGCTGGAGCGCATCCGGCAGGTGATTCCCGGCATGGAGTCGCCGACGGTGATTCCGCTCAGCGGCGATGGGGACAAGGTGGCGATTCACGCGGTCGCCTACGAGGAGATCTTCTGGGAGACACTCGAGACGCTTCAGGCCTGCGGCGCTTCGTCGATTCTGGTCCTGCCTATCGAGAAGGTGATCGCATGACGCGGCTTCCGGCGATCAGAAGCTGGGATGGCGTGGCGCCCAAGCGTCCCGGATCCGTCCGCAGCCCTGCGATGCGCCGTTCGGTCGCGAACATCCTCGCAGCGGTTCGGAAGGAGGGCGACTCCGCGGTCGCTCGGTTCACGACCCAGTTCGACGGCCGAGAGCTGCCGGAGAGCCGCGTGGCGCCCCATCGTTTCGAGGAGGCCTTCGACCTCGTAGGCGCGGAGGGTGTCGCCGACCTGCGGGCCGCCATCGAGAACATCTCTCGCTTTCATCGGCATGAGGTTCCCGCGGCATTTTCTTGCGAGACGATGCCAAGCGTGCGTTGCGAGCGCCGCTTTCTGCCGATCGGCCGCGTGGGGCTCTACGTACCCGGCGGTTCGGCACCCCTTCCTTCAACGGCCATGATGCTCGGGGTCCCGTCGCAGATTGCGGGGTGCAGCCTCCGCGTGCTCGTGACGCCTCCACCCATCGCACCCGCCATTCTCGTCGTCGCCTCGTTGCTCGGCATTACCGAGGTCCACGAGATCGGTGGCGCGCAGGCCATCGGTGCGCTCGCCTTCGGAACAGAGCGGGTTTCGAAGGTGGACAAAATCTTTGGCCCAGGCAACGCATGGGTCACGGAGGCAAAGCTTCAGGCATCGCTGGATCCTCATGGCGCGGCCTACGACCTACCCGCCGGGCCGTCGGAGGTGATGGTGCTCTGCGACCGGAGCGCCGACCCTGATTTTGTAGCCGCAGACCTGCTGTCGCAGGCAGAACATGGCCCCGATTCGCAGGTCGTTGTGGTCTCCGACGACGCGGCCACGCTGCGTGCGATCCGGCGGGCTGTTCTTCGCCAGCTGGCGCTCCTGCCACGGCAGCAGATTGCGGCCGCCGCGCTCCGTCACAGCGTCTTCCTGCTCGTTGCGGAGCGAAGCGATCTGGTGCGCGTCTCGAACGCCTATGCTCCGGAACACCTGATTCTTCAGGTTCGCGACCCCGCTGAGGTTGCCAACGAAGTCGTGAACGCTGGTTCTGTCTTTCTCGGGCCTTGGACGCCGGAGTCGGTGGGGGATTACGCCAGCGGGACAAACCATGTGCTGCCGACCTACGGGTTTGCCCGGGCCTACAGCGGGCTGGGCGTGGAGCAGTTCATGAAGAGCATGACCTTCCAAGAGGTAACCCGCGCGGGCCTGCAGCGGCTTGGCCCGCTGGTGGAGCGGCTCGCTGCGATGGAGGGGCTGACGGCCCATGCGGCGGCAGTGCGTGTTCGTCTCGAAAAGGGGAGCGCGCCATGAGCGGCCCCGCCATGCACCTGGCGCGACCGGAAGTGCTCCGGATGCAGGCCTACCTCTCGGCCCGCAGCATCGCGGCGGCCAGCGACAGGCTCCGGCTGCTCGATGCCAACGAGGCTCCCGAGCCGTTCGAGGCGGGTGGCCCTCCGCTCCACCGATACCCCTCCCAGCAGCCCCCGCTGTTGGTAGAGCGGCTCGCGCATCTCTACGGGCTACCGACCGAAAACCTGCTCGTGACACGCGGCTCCGACGAGGCCATCGACCTGGTGATCCGTGCCTTCTGCGCAGCCGGCCAAGATGCCATCGGCATCTGCCCGCCTACCTACGGCATGTATGCCATCGCCGCAGAACTGCAGGGAGCGGCCATCCGGACGGCGCCGCTCACGCCGGAGTTCGCGCTGGATGCAGCGGCCATCGAGGGCATTCTGAAGCCATCAACGACGATCGCAGCAGCGCCTCGTCTGAAGGTGCTCTTCCTCTGTTCGCCGGGGAATCCCACCGGGACCACCTACGACATCGAGACGTTGGAACGAACGCTGCGGGCTGTCGGCGACCGCTGCATCACCGTCATCGACGAGGCTTATGCAGAGTTCTCTCACGAGACGAGCGCGCTCACGCTGCTGCCGCGCCATCCGAATCTGGTGGTGCTTCGCACGCTGTCCAAGGCCTGGGCACTCGCTGGCGTGCGGGTCGGTGCGTTGGCCGCGCACCCGAACTGGTCTCGCTTCTTCGGAAGGTGCTTGCGCCCTACCCGCTGCCGGCACCCGCAATCGAGGCGGCGCTGCGCGGGACGGCCGACGACGCTGCCGCAGCGATGAGAGCGCGCGTGGAGTCCATCCGCCGGGAGCGAGAGGCACTCGCTGCTTCGCTTCTCGCGCTCTCGCCAAAGCTGTCTGTCGTGCCGAGCGGGACGAACTTCCTGCTGGTTCGGTGCACAGCGCCAGATATGGCCGCCGTGGTGCTCCAGCGCGCCCGTGCCAGAGGACTTCTGCTGCGTGATCGCAGTCGGGAGCCAGGCCTCGCGGGCTGCATCAGGGTCACCATCGGAACGCCTGCCGACCAACGCGCCGTCTTCGAATCCTTCCGCGAGGCGCTCTCATGAGTCATCCCATACTGTTCATTGACCGCGACGGCACACTGATTGAAGAGCCGGACGACCAGCAGGTTGATGCAATCAGCAAGTTCAGGCTGGTCGCGGGGGTCATTCCAGCGCTGCTCCGGCTTCGAGATGCAGGCTACCGTTTCGTGATGGTGACAAACCAGGACGGGCTCGGCAGCGATGGCTATCCGCAGCGGGCCTTTGACGAGGTGCAGCGGCTGCTCCTGGGCATCTTCGAGAGCCAAGGCATTGTCTTCGACGAGGTGCTCGTCTGCCCGCACCGGGGCGATGAGGGCTGCAGCTGCCGCAAACCCGGCATCGGACTCGTCGCGCACCGTCTCATCCGCCTCGACTGGGACCGAGCGCGATCGGCGGTGGTGGGAGACCGGCAGAGTGACCTCGATCTGGCGACCAACATGGGACTCGCCGGCTTCCGCATCGGGCGGGAGCTCGGCTGGCAGGAGGTCGCGAAGGCCCTCCTCGACAGCCCTCGAACGGCGCGCGTCACCCGGAAGACCAAGGAGACCTCCATCGAGGTCTCTGTGAACCTAGACCCGAGCGGCGAGCCGGTTGCTGCGATCGCGACGGGACTCGGCTTTTTTGACCACATGCTTGAGCAGATTGGTCGGCACGGAGGCATCGACCTGCGCATCCATGTGCAGGGTGACCTCCACATCGACGACCACCACACCATCGAAGATACCGGTATCGCACTCGGAGCAGCGCTCCGCTCGGCGATTGGCGACAAACGGGGCATCGGGCGGTTCGGCTTCTATCTGCCCATGGACGACGCCTCGGCACGGGTCGCCCTCGACCTCTCGGGACGGAGCTTTTCGCGCTTCGACGGCACCTTCACCCGCGACAAGGTGGGCGACCTCTCGACAGAGATGGTTGCCCACTTCTTCCGAAGCGTGGCGGAAGGACTTCAGGCCAACCTGCACATCATCATCGACGGCGAGAACAACCACCATCTCGTCGAGGTCGCCTTCAAGGGGTTTGGCCGGTGCCTGCGCGAAGCCGTGCGGCGCAGCGACCCGAGCGGCGCCATTCCTTCCACGAAGGGTGTTTTGTGAGCCGGGTGGTCATCGTCGATTCGGGCGGCGCGAACCTGTCGTCGGTGCTCTTCGCATTCGAGCGACTCGGTGCCTCCGTAACCATCTCGGCCGACGCAGAGACGATTCGCAATGCGGACCGGGTCGTACTGCCCGGCGTTGGGGCGGCGGGCGCGGTGATGGCGAACCTGGAGCGAGCGGGACTTGTGCCGCATCTCCGTGCGCTTGAGCAGCCGGTGCTGGGCATCTGCCTCGGCATGCAGATTCTTTTCGAAGGGTCTGACGAGGGCGACGTGAACTGCCTGGGTCTCCTGCCGGGCCGCGTCCGAGCGCTTGAGGCCATGCCCAACTTTCCGATTCCGCACATGGGTTGGAATCGGGTGACGGCTGTCGGGGAGGAGCCGCTGCTGCCGGAGGGCGAGTCGGCCCACTTCTACTTCGTGCACAGTTACGCCGTAGCCGCCGGCGACCATGTCTCTGCGATAACAAACCACGCGGGCCCGATTCCGGCCATCGTTCGGTGGCGCAACTTCGCCGGCGTTCAATTTCATCCCGAGCGTTCCGGCGCGGCCGGGAGCGCGCTGCTCGCCCGTTTCCTGGAGGACGCATGAGCGCCGGCCTCTCCATCTACCCCGCCATCGACCTGCTCGATGGCCGATGTGTGCGTCTGAGACAGGGCGCCTTCGACGCCGTGACAACCTACAGCGACAACCCTGTCGCAACCGCGATAGGCTTCCGCGAGGCGGGCGCTACCTTCCTGCATCTCGTAGACCTCTCTGGCGCCCGCGCGCCCGAGGCGCGTCAGACCTCTGCCATCCTCGACATCGTGGCCCAATCCGGACTTCGGGTGCAGACGGGTGGTGGCCTGCGCACCGTGGCCGACGCAGCAGCGCTCCTCGATGGTGGGGCCGACAGGGTCGTTGTCGGAAGTGTCGCGCTCGAGAGTCCCGACATCGTGCTCGAGCTGATGGACCGTTTCGGGCAGGAGCGAGTGACCTTGGCGCTCGACGTGCGCGTCGATTCCGATGGTCGCGCGACGGTTGCGCGTCACGGATGGCAATCGCAGACGCTGCTGACTCCGATGGAGGCGCTCGCTCCCTTCGCAGGAAGGCTTCTACCTCGGCTGCTCGTCACAGATATCGGGCGCGACGGGATGATGACGGGGCCGAATCTCGGCCTCTATCAGGCGCTGGAGCAGGAGCTCTCGCCCACCTTTGGCCATGTCAGTTTGCAGGTATCAGGCGGCGTCTCTGGGCTCGAAGATCTGGTTGCCTGTCGCGCAGCGGGGCTGCCGTCGGTGATTCTCGGTCGGGCGCTCTACGAGGGGCGCATCTCGCTGGAGGAGGCGCTGAAGCTATGCTGACCAAACGCATTATCGCCTGCCTCGACGTGAAAGATGGGCTCGTGGTCAAGGGCACGAAGTTCCGAGGCCACGAGGTGGTGGGCTCGGTGACGGAGCTGGCCGATCGCTACCGGGAGCAGGGTGCCGACGAGCTCGTCTTCTACGACATCACCGCGAGCGCCGACGGCCGGACCGTAGATTGCAGTTGGGTGGAGGCCGTGGCTCGACGCATCGACATTCCCTTCTGCGTGGCCGGCGGGATCCGGAATGTGGAGGACGCGCGGAGGGTGCTCGGCAGCGGTGCAGACAAGGTCTCGGTCAATTCGCCGGCACTGGAGCGCCCGGAGCTCATCAGCGAGCTGGCGGAGCAGTTCGGGCGCCAGTGTGTGGTGGTGGGGGTTGATAGCCTCCGAAGCGCCGCAGGAGACTGGACGGTCTCGCCTACACGGGCCGCACCGAGACGACGCAGGCGGCAGGTCGGTCAACGTTGGCCTGGATCGCGGAAGCGGAGCGGCTCGGTGCCGGTGAGATCGTGCTGAACTGCATGGATCGGGATGGGACGGGAGATGGTTACGACCTGGTGCAGGTAGCCGCGGCGCGAGCGACGGTGTCGGTGCCGCTCGTTGCGTCGGGTGGCGCCCGGTGGGCGCGTCACTTTCCGGAACTCTTCCTCGCGACGGGCGCGGATGCCGCGCTCGCTGCCGGCGCACTTCACCGGGGAGAGCTGACCGTGGGAGAGATCAAAGAGGCACTGGCCGTCGCAGGCCTGGAGGTGAGACGATGAACTTTGCAAAGCAGGCCGATGGGCTGATTCCGGCCGTGGTCCAAGATGCGAACTCGGGACAGGTTCTGATG
>JABMMX010000226.1 GCA_013205435.1 Deltaproteobacteria bacterium | reverse complement strand
CCGCCCGCCATGGCCTCGAGCGGGGTGGGCTGCGGGCCGTCAAGCAGGAGCGCAGGGAGCTTGGCAATGCGGGCGGCGGGGCGGCGCTCCCAGAGCCCTGCGAAGAGGCTGAGACGCACGCGCAGGCTACCCTCCGCCTGCTGCCGGCCGACGAAGAGCTGGTAGGTACCGGCGGGCAGTCGGCCGGAGAAGCGCGGAGCGAGCCCCTCGGTGTCGTCGGTGCAGCGTGCCCAACCGTCGGCGCCTAGGACGACCAGCGAGAGGTCGTGAAGGGGCGAGCCGATGGGGGCCGCTTCGAGCGACAGGTCGGTGGGCTCGTCGAGGCGGAGGACGAGCTGAGGCTCCTGCGAGATGCGCCCCACGCAGCCGGCGCCAAGCGCGGAGGCCTCACGCGTGACGGAGAGCGTCCATTCGCGGCTGATCGGTTCGGCAGCCGGCCCGAAGGCGACTGTCTCGCCTGAAGGTGATTCGACGATTGCAGGCCGCTTGGGCTCTTCGACGGGCGAGGGCGCCGGCGGCGAAGCACGATCGCAGCCGGCCAGCAGGAGCAGGAGGGCGGGGAGGAGCAGGCCTCTGGTCACAGTTCGTCTTCCGGAGCGCGCGCTGGCGCAAGTGCCTCGCGCTGCCGCTGCGCGACCCCCTCCGCCGTGCGCTGCAGCAGGCGGATCTGGTCGTTTGCCTTCTGGAACTCGGCGCCCATCGCATCGAGCCGGAGGCGGTAGTGGTGCTCCTTGCCGGCCTTGGCCATGGCCAAAATCCCCGCGGAGGAGAGGAGCTTGAGGTGGTGCGAAAGCGTGGAGGCGGGCAGCTCCAGGCCACGGGCAATGTCGCCCGCCGAAAACGCCTGCATCTCGCCCGCACTGGGCGTGCAGAGGAACTGCAGCACCCGCACCCGCGTGGGGTCGGAGAGCGCCGCAAAAAAGACGCTGTTAACGAGCAGCCGCGGTGCGCGGAGACGCGGCTTGGCGCGCGACGATGAGGAGTTGGCCACCGGGTGCTCGGAACGGATCAGGGAGTGATGTAGATGGGGTTGATGTCTTCCTGCACCGTGACCTTGGGCAGGGCCTTCAGCCGCTTGAGGAGGTCGTCGAAGCTGGTGGCAGCGGCGACGGTGGCCGCAAAGTAGTCTTCGCGCTCTTTGTAGTTCGAGGTCACCGAGAAGTAGGGGCTGGTGCCTGCAAACCCTGGCGTGGGCTCGTTGCCGGACTCGGAGCTGATCGGGCCCGGCGTGGCGTAGACACTCAGCGCATGGATGTCCTCGAAGAAGACATACCAGATGAGTTTGGCGCGCGGATCCTCGGGCTGTGCGGCAGGGCGGGGCCGGTAGTCGGCTGCCACGCGGGCCTTTTGAGGCGCCGGTGCCGCAGCCTGCGGAGCGGCGCAGGCGCCGAAAAGGAGAGCGGCGATTGCCAGAGAGACGGGATGTCGAGTCATGGGAATTCCTCATCCTGCAGGGAACCGTGTTGGGTCACAGGCAAGGCTACCCTTGCGCGGCGCGCTGTTCAACGCTGACGCAAGATCTCGAGTTGGACGGGCGCCACGCCGTCGCTGACCATGCCGACTTCGTTCGCTGCGCCCCAGGAGAGGTCGATGATGCGGCCGGCAACGAAGGGGCCGCGATCGTTGATGCGGACGATGGTCCAGGCCTTGGTGTCGGTGCGCGTGACCATGACCCAGGTGCCGAAGGGGAGCGTCTTGTGGGCGGCGGTGAAGTCATACATGTTGAAGGGTTCGCCGCTCGCGGTGGTGTTGCCGTGCAGGGCGGCGCCATACCAGGAGGCCTTTCCGCGGGGTGCGTCGAGCCGATCGGTCGCCGGGCCGTTGACCTCGAACCGGCTCGGGTCGGGGGCGTCGGAGATGCTGTCGGTGTCGTAGCTCGCACGCGCGGCGCAGGCAGAGAGCACGAGGGTGGCGGCGAGGGCGACGAGGGCGAGGCGGAGGTGGCGCATGGTGGTTCTGGCGTGGAGGTTGTTCTGCTTGACGGCGGAGCGGGGGCCGCGCCAAGCAGCGGCTCGATGCACCCTACCCTGCCACGCGCCGTTCGCGAAAAACTCAGCCACCGGGCAGCCGAGCTTGGCTTTGCGCGGGCCGGCTTCGTGCGGGCAGCCCCGTCGCCGCGGGGTGCCGTGCTGGACCGCTGGCTGGAGGCCGGCATGCAGGGCGAGATGGGCTGGATGGAGCAGCATGCCGCCATCCGCAAAGATGCCAGCCTGATCGAGCCGTGGGCCCGCTCGGTGATGGTGCTCGCCGTGCCCTACGCCCTGCCCCGCGCCTCCGACCCGGTCATCAGCCACTATGCGCAGGGCGACGACTATCATGACCAGATCCGGCTCCGGCTCCGGGCACTCGGTGCCTTCGCGGAGGCCGAGCTCGGCGCCCGCTTCCGACCCGCAGTCGACTCCGCGCCGCTCTGGGAACGAGACCTTGCCGAGCGGGCCGGACTGGGCTGGCTCGGCAAGAGCGGCATGGTCCTCCACCCCGACCTCGGCAGCGCCTTCTTCCTCGCCTCGCTCGTGCTCGACGCGGAGCTCGAGGAGGAGGCCGCGCCGCAGCCCGATCGCTGCGGGAGCTGCACCCGCTGCATGACCGCCTGCCCCACGGGCGCCATCGTCGCGCCGGGCGTGGTCGATGCCCGCCGCTGCATCGCCTACCTGACCATCGAACTGCGGGGCCCGATTCCGCGCCCGCTGCGGCCGGCGATCGGACACAGGCTGTTTGGCTGCGACATCTGCCAGACGGTCTGCCCCTGGAACCTGCGCTGGGAGCGGGCCGACTCTTGGCCCGAGTTGGCGCCCCGCGCAGAGGTCGCCGAGCTTACGGCGCGCGAGCTCTGCACGATGACGCAGGAGGGCTTCTCGTTGCGCTTCCGAGGCTCGCCGCTCAAGCGGACCAAGCGGGTTGGACTGGTGCGAAACGCCGCGGTGGTGCTGGGCAACGCGGGCGATCGCGGCAACCTTGCGCTCCTCGGCGAGACGCTCCAGAGCCACGACGAACCGCTCGTGCGCGGCCATGCTGCCTGGGCCATCGGACGGCTCGGCGGAGCCACCGCCGCGCTGCTGCTCGAGCGGGCCCGCGCCACGGAAGAGGACCTCTATGTTCGAGACGAGATCGCAGCTGCGGAGGCAAGCCGATGAGCGGCCATGAACCCACCGTCATCCGTCCCGCAGCGCCCTCTCCGCTCGTCGTCTCGGTGCCCCACGCAGGCACGCTCATCCCGGATACAGAGCTCCATCGCTATGCGCTTTCGTCCGAGGTGCTAGCAGCCGATGTCGACCTCTTCGTAGACCGCCTCTACGCCGAGGCGCCGGCGCTTGGCGCCACGCTCATCAGCACGCCGGTGAGCCGGTTTGTCGTCGACCTGAACCGGTT
>JABMMX010000225.1 GCA_013205435.1 Deltaproteobacteria bacterium | reverse complement strand
GCGCTGCAGTCCCCCTCGCTTTCGTCGCCCGAGTGGCTCGAGTGCGACAAGAGCCGCGTCCTTGCACGCGTCATGTCGCTCCCCGACAAGGGTTCGGTCCCCATGCCGATCGACATCCAGCTGGTCATCGAGCACTACTCGAAGCGCATCTAGTTCCGGCGGGCCGAGCGAAGGAAGTCGGGAACCCTCTCTCCGACGCAACGCCCTCCAACGGAAGAAAGTGGCCCGCCCTCACGGCGCGGGCTACTCTCGTTTTTGACCCCTCCATTTGCACGGCTCCTCCATGAAGCATCAGATTGTTCTCCTGCCCGGCGACGGCATCGGCCCCGAGATTGCCGAGGCTGTTCGCCGCATCCTCGACGCCTCGGGCGTCGCCATCGAGTGGTTCCACGCCGATGCCGGCCTGGCCTCGATCGACAAGCATGGCGATGCCATCACCGACGAGACACTCTGGCTGCTGACCGAGAAGAAGGTGGCCCTCAAGGGTCCCACCACGACGCCCGTTGGCGGCGGTCATCGGAGCATCAATGTGCTCATCCGCAAGACGCTGGGCCTCTTCGCCAATGTGCGGATGGTGCGCAGCCTGCCGGGCGTGAAGACCCGATATGAGGAGATCGACCTCGTCGTCGTCCGCGAGAACATCGAGGACACCTACGGCGGCCTCGAGTACCTGCAGACGGCCGATGTGGGCTCCTGCCTGAAGTTCATCACGCGGCAGGGAACGGCCGACGTGGTGCGCTACTCGTTTGAGTATGCCCGCCAGATGGGTCGCAAGCGGGTGACGGCCGTTCATAAGGCCAACATCCACAAGCTGGCCGACGGCATGTTCCTCGACACCTTCCGTGAGATCGCGGCGGAGTACCCGGAGATCGCGGCCGACGACATCATCGTTGATAACGTCTGCATGCAGCTGGTGACCAAGCCGACGCAGTTCGACGTGCTGGTGCTGCCCAACCTCTATGGCGACATCGTGAGCGACCTCTGCGCGGGCCTCATCGGCGGCCTTGGCGTGGCACCCGGCTCCAACATCGGCCACAAGCTTGCGATCTTCGAGGCGGTTCACGGTTCGGCACCCGACATCGCCGGCAAGGGGATCGCCAACCCGACTGCGCTGCTGCAGAGCGCCATTCACATGCTCCGCCACCTTGGTGAGCTGGAGGCTGCTGCCTCCGTCGAGAAGGCGCTCCACGAGACGCTGGCCGCGGGCGACAAGACGGGCGACCTGGGCGGCAAGCTCGGCACGACCGCCTTTGCCGATGCCATCATTTCGCGACTGACGCCGGTTGCGGCCGACCGGGCCGTGACGCCCGTCCGGGTGAAGGCCTTCGGCCACGCGGAGGCCCGTACGGTGAGCGAAGAGCTCTGCGGCGTGGATATCTATGTGAAGTCGACGACGGAGCCGGTGGTGCCCGCCCAGGTTGGCGCGCTGGCCTACAAGGGTGCGACCAACCGGGGCGCGGAGGTGACGGATGCGAACCGTGAGAACCTCACGCTTGTGGACTGGTGGCGCTGCCGCTGGATGGCGGAGGGGAGCATCGGCCAGGCGGAGATCGTGGCGCTTCTGGGTGCACTGGGCGAGACGCCCTGGATGCATGTGGAGAAGCTGACGAAGTTCAACGGCAAGAAGGGCTGGGCCTAGTCGCCGTCGTCGGCTGAGAGGTCGGCGCGGGTGATGTCGAGCTTGCGCAGGATATACTCGACGCTTTTGCGGTGGACGCCGGCGATGCGAGAGGCCTTGGAGATGTTGCCGTCGGTGCGCTCGAGGAGCTTGGTCCAGTAGGCCCGCTCGAAGGCGTCGACGAGGTGGCTCTTGGCCTCCTTGAAGGGCGCCTCGACATCGACGACGAGGTGTCCTGAGGGGTCGGCGACGATGGCGGGTGAGGCCTGTCGGAGATCTTCGCCGACGACGAGGAACTTCTCCTCGACCCGTCCGCCTGTGGCGAGCAGGGCTGCCCGTTCGATGAAGTTGCGGAGCTCGCGCACATTGCCAGGCCAGAGGTGGGCCTTGAGGCGCTCCATGGTGGCGTAGGAGATGGTGAGCGGGTCGCGCCCCTTGGTGGTGGCGGCGAGGAAGTGCTCGACGAGGAGGGGGATGTCGTCGGGGCGATCTTTGAGGTCGGGCAGGTGGAGCTGCATGACGGCGAGGCGGTAGTAGAGGTCTTCGCGGAAGGTGCCGCGGGCGACCTCTTCGCGGAGGTTCCGGTTGGTGGCGGCGACGACGCGGACATCGACGGGCACCGCCTGGGTGCTGCCGACTCGCTCCACGAGGCGCTCCTGCAAGACCCGCAACAGTTTGATCTGTGCCGCCGGCGGGATTTCACCAACTTCATCGATGAACAGCGTACCGCCGTTGGCTTGTTCGAATCGCCCTTTGTGCAAGGCTGCGGCGCCGGTGAAAGCGCCCTTCTCGTGGCCAAAAAGTTCGCTCTCCATCAGGCCTTCGCTGAGGGCGGCGCAATTGACGGGCACAAAGGGCCCATCGCGGCGCGGGCTGGCAGCGTGTACAGCTCTGGCAACCAGTTCCTTACCGGTACCGCTTTCGCCCAGGATGAGGACTGTCGCGTGGCTCGGCGC
>JABMMX010000024.1 GCA_013205435.1 Deltaproteobacteria bacterium | reverse complement strand
GTCGACCTCGGCGGCATCGAGGGCATGGTGCATGTCTCCGAGCTTGGCTGGTCGCGCGTTGCCAACCCGGCCGACGTGCTCTCCATGGGCGCGACGGTCCGCGTCCGTATTCTCCGCATTGAGGACTCCGTTACCAAAGACGGCCGCCCCTCCAAGCGGATCAAGCTGTCGATGAAGGCCGCGACCAGCGACCCTTGGCTCGATGCCATCGCTGCCTTCTCCATCGGCTCGACCTACAGCGGCACGGTCGCCAAGCTCGAGAAGTTTGGTGCCTTCGTGGAGATCGCGCCCGGTGTCGACGGCCTCGTCCACATCAGCGAGATGGCCGTTGGTCGTCGCATCGCTCACCCCTCTGAGGTGGTTGCCGTCGGCGATCGCGTCCAGGTGCAGGTGGTCGACGTCGATCCCCGCAAGCGTCAGATCGCGTTGTCGATGAAGGCGCTCGCTGAAGACCCCTGGGCCGGTGTTTCGGCGGCCTTCCCGGTCGGCTCCCGCATCCAGGGCACCGTCGAATCCATCCAGAGCTTCGGCCTGTTTGTGACGCTCCCCAACGGCATCACCGGCCTCATCCCGATGTCGCAGCTCGCGGAGGGCGAAGACAAGTCGGTCCACGCGAAGTTCGCTGCCGGCAGCGCAATCGAGGCCTCCGTACTCGCGGTGGAGCCCGAGCGTCGGCGCCTCACGTTGACGCGCCGCTCCGATCAGGACGCCGAGTCCGAGGCAGCGCTCAAGGCCTACCGGAGCTCCAAGCAGGGTGAGCCGGCGCGGCTCGGCACCTTCGCCGACCTCCTCGCTGGAAAGACCCGGGGATAGGGGTAGACAGAATGGTCCAGGGGGGCCTTGGAGCGACTTGGCAGATGGGAAACCTCTGCTAGGTTGTGACCGTTCTGCTGGCTCGGTGGCTGTTCCGCCATCTCGCTCCGCAGTGCTCGGAGAGGGATTCATTGCGGCAGTTGCAGTACCCAATTCCGTGTCTAGATTGAGCCTCCCACCCCTTCAGAAGCGCTTTTGCCAAGTGCTGCGCTTCGACGAGGGCGGGGAATACCACGAAGATCGGGTCGCGTTTGGCAACCCGGAAACCGTGAATACGAGTTTGCTCCCGACGGCCGGTGCCAGTCGGTTTCCGTTTACCAGGATGGTACTGTATGTATGAAGCCGCAATGGAATCTAGTTTCTCTTCCTCTGCCAATGAAGACCTGATGGCTGTGCTGTCCCCCGTGACCGAGGGCGAAGCCGATGAAAAGGAAGTGGAACTGGTGACCGAGGCGGAGCTGGAGGCGGGGCTGAGTGCTCTGCTGCTTCCAGCCGACCCGGTCGTGCGTGTGCTCCCGCAGCGGGCCATCGTGCTCCCGCCGCCCACGTCGGAGCTGCTCTACTCCAACGATCCCCTGACCACCTACCTCGCGCAGCTCAAGCAGGTGGAGATCCTGCCTGCAGAGAAGCAGCAGGCGCTCGCCGAACGCTACCACGCGAGCGGCGACCTCGATGCGGCCCGTAGCCTCATCCTCTCCAATCTCCGCCTCGTGGTGAAGATTGCCCATCAGTATCAGCGCCGCAACGGGCAGCTCATGGAGATCATCCAGGAGGGCAACATCGGCCTCTCGGAGGCGGTGCGCCGCTACGATCCCTACCGCGGAGTGAAGTTCACCTCCTACGCCCAGTACTGGGTGAAGGCGATGATCCTCAACTACCTGATGAATGCGATGCAGCTCATCAAGGTGGGCAACACCCGCGCCGGTCGAAGGCTCTTCTACAACCTGCAGAAGGCCCGCAAGGAGCTCGAGAACCAGGGGCTCCTGTCGCCCACCACCCGTCAGATTGCCGACCACCTTGGCGTGGAGGAGCGCGAGGTCATCGACGTCGGCCAGGTCCTCAACGTGAGGCCTGTCTCGTTCGATGCGCCCGTTGGTGCACCGGGCTCCAAGACCTACGCAGAGGTGATTGCCGACAACCAGCAGATGGCCCCCGATGAGGCTGTCGCTCGGAAGCGGCTGCAGGATCAGATCCGTGTGGCCTTCGAGACCTTCCGTGCCGCACTGAAGAACGATCGTGAGCGGGCCATCTGGGACCGCCGGGTCGCCAACGATGAGCCTGAGAGCCTGCAGGAGATCGGCGAAACCTTCAGCGTCTCGCGGGAGCGGATCCGGCAGATTGAGAAGGAGCTCAAGCAGGACTTCCGAGCCTACTGGATCCAGACGGTCGGTCAGGCTGACGCAGACCTGCTCCTGCTGGATTGAACCGCCGCGGCGCGTTTGACGCCGCAGCGTTCGCGCCTATCTGGGCGGCACACGCGATGCTGTAGCAAACCGGACGCCCCGTCTGGCCGCATCAGGCGGGCAGGGCCTCACCGTCGGTAGCCATCTTGAGGGAGGTCCCATGATCCGTTCAGAGAAGCTCACGATCAAGTCTCGCGAGGCCATCGAGGCGGCCGTGGACGCGGCGCAGACGCAGCAGCATCCGAGCATTGACGGCCTTCACCTGCTGGTCGCGCTGCTCCGTCAGGAGGATGGCTTTGCGGCCGCGCTGACCCGCCACCTCAGCCTCTCTGTAGACGCGCTGCTCCGCGACGCGGAGGGCCAGCTGGCCAAGCTCCCGAAGGCCTCCGGCGATCTGCAGCGGGGCATCACGGCTGCGCTCGACAAGGCCTTTGCCATCGCGCAGCAGGAGGCCGATCGCATGCACGATACCCATGTGTCGGTCGAGCACCTCTTCTTCGGGCTGCTCGAGGCCGACAGCGCCGTATCAAAGCTCCTCCGGGGCCACCGGCTCAATGCGGAGATCCTGCGCAAGGCCATTCTCGATCTGCGCGGGAGCCAGCGGGTTGTAGACGATCAGCCCGAGTCGAAGTTTCAGGCGCTGGCGAAGTATGCGCGCGACCTCACGGAGGCTGCGCGGACGGGCAAACTCGACCCCGTCGTGGGGCGTGACGAGGAGATTCGACGCTCGCTGCAGGTGTTGAGCCGGCGGACAAAAAACAACCCGGTACTCATCGGAGAGCCGGGTGTGGGCAAGACGGCCATCGTGGAGG
>JABMMX010000023.1 GCA_013205435.1 Deltaproteobacteria bacterium | reverse complement strand
TTCGGCGTGCAGGCAAAACGGCTCGAACTGCCGTCGCTCCGCCTCTCGGTCAGCCGACCCTCCTCCACCGTCCAGGTGATGCCCGTCTCCACAGCCGACTCCGGGTGGGTCATCGTCGCCGTCCGACCCTTCAGCGCGGGGAGCATGGCCTTGCATGCCTCCGGAGGCAGCGCCACCGGCACAGCGCTCCCGCAACTTGCCAGCAGCCACACAATCAGCGCAAAGGGCATGGCAAAACGCAACGCCGCGCCACACCGAAAGCGCCGGCAGCGCATCTCTTCTGCACCCCGCGGAGAACTCGTGAATCTCGCCGACCAGACCATCTTCCTCAAGGCCTCCACGCCGCTCGAACTCCGTACCGACGGCCTCTTCGGCCATCTTGCAGCACAGGTCGCCTCTACTCTGCATCTTGCGTGGGCCGAGGTCAACGATGTGACAGGAAGAAGCCTCGCCAAGGGGCCCGATTCCGTTGCCACCCTGCTGTCGGGCCCCGCCTCCATGATTCCGGCGCGCGCTAGGTTGCTCGGCCCGGGCGCCCTCCTCGAGTGGCACTTCGGGCTCCACCCCTACACGGGCGAGGAGGCCTCCATCCTCGAGCTCCGGGTGGCCCGCGCCCACCTCGAACCTGCAGGCCGGCTCGACGCCTGGACGGCCCTCGCCAGAGACTGGTGTGAGCGGCTCACCCCCTACTGGCTCGGCTCCCACGACACCGACCTGCACGCCGCCGACAACACCTCGTTGGCGCTCGCCGCCTCCGGCTTCGGCATCGAGCGCACCGGCCTCGACGTCGATGACCCTTCCGGCCTCGAGTACAACCGGGGCACTATGCGCTACTGCGCCAACTGGCTCACCTACCACAGCGACGCGCTCACCGACCGACTCGACCCGGCGATGCCGCTGCCCGAGGACCTCTCCACCACGCGCCTCGCCGCGGGTAGGCTCTACCAACTCTACCCGACCCCTGCCGACGGCTTCACGCCCGCAGGCAGGCAGAGGCAGCGTGCCTTTCGCGATGCGATGGGCTATCTACCCGCCGCCCAGCGCGAACAGCCGCTCTTGGGCTACTGGCAAAAGCGAGGCCGACCGTGAGCAAGACGCCCTGGCAGACCCACATTGACCCCATCCGCCTTGCCGTCGACGCCCGGATTGACGACCTGATCGCCGGTTGGCAGGGCCATCCACTGCTCCTCGAAGCCATGGCCTACGCGGTACGTGCCGGCGGCAAGCGCATGCGCCCCATCCTCGCCTCCGCCACCTGTCAGGCCTTCGGCGGACGAGCCTCCGACGCCCTCGACCTCGGCTGCTCCGTTGAACTCATCCACGCCTACAGCCTCGTCCACGACGACCTGCCCAGCATGGACAACGACCTCCTTCGGCGCGGGCTGCCGACCGTCCATGTGAAGTATGGTGAGGCCATGGGCATCCTCGTCGGCGACGCCCTTCAGGCCGCTGCATTTGAGCGCGCCGGCGCCGCCTCGGCTCCGCTCGACCCCACCCGCAAGCTCAGGGCGGTGCTCGCCCTCGCAGACGCCTCGGGCGCCGCTGGCATGGTTGGCGGCCAGGTGCGCGACATCCGTGCCGAAGCAGAAACAGCCGAACAGGTCCTCCGTCTCCACGCCGAAAAGACCGGCGCGCTCTTCCGCGTCTCGGCCCTCACGGGCGCCCTCTGCGCCAACGCCGACGAGACCACCATCGGCCGCGCCATCCGCTTCGGCGAGCTGCTCGGCCGCGCCTTCCAGGTGGGTGATGACCTCGAAGACGCACTCGACGTGGGTGCCGCCGGCGGCGCCCACGAGGCGCTCGTCAACTACGCGCTCGCACAGGGCATCGAGCCGGCCATCGAACTGGTCGCCGCCGACGTGGCCTCCTGTCGCGACCTCCTCGGTGAACGCGTCGAGGCCACCGAAGCCTGCCACCTCATTGTCGATTGGGTCGAAGATCGCGCGGCAGCGGCGGCGGCAGCCCTCCGCGCCCGTCCGTGACCAAGAAGGCGGGCAAGCAGCGCATCGACCTCCTCCTCGTTGAACGCGAACTCGAGGTCTCGCGCGAACGGGCCCGCGCCCGCATCCTGGCCGGTGAGGTCCGTGTCGGCACCACCGTCATCGACAAGCCCGGCACCATGGTCGCGCTCGACGCCGACCTCTCCCTTACAGGTGGCGGCCTCCGCTTCGTCTCCCGGGGCGGGCTCAAACTCGAGCAGGCGCTCATCCACTTCAACATCGACGTCACCGGTGTCACCGCCATCGACGTCGGAGCCTCCACCGGCGGCTTCACCGACTGCCTCCTGCAGCGTGGCGCCGCCCGCGTCTTCGCCGTCGATGTGGGCTACGGCCAGCTCGCCTGGAAGCTCCGTAGCGACCCGCGCGTCGTCGTGCTCGAGCGCGCCAACATCCGGACGCTCGAAGCATCGCGCATCCCGGAGGCACCCTCGCTCGCCGTCATCGACTGCTCCTTTATCGGCCTAGGCAAGGTCCTGCCGCCCACCCTCCGCTTCCTCGCCGCAGAGGCCCAATTGGTCGCTCTGGTCAAACCCCAGTTCGAGGTCGGACCGGCGCTGCTCGGCAAGAACGGCGTCGTTCGAGACGCCGACGCGCGCTCCGAAGCCATCGCCCGCGTGACCGATGAGGCCCGCGCCCTGGGCCTCGAAGTGCTCGGCGGCGTGGACTGCGAGACCATCGGCCCGATGGGAAATGTAGAGTATCTGCTCTGGGCCCGCCTCACCGAGGCAGTCGTCCGGACAGAGCCCAGCGAAGCCGATTAGCGGATGGGCGTGGCCTTGAGAGAGGCCTTGCCCTCTTTGATGATGGCCTCAAACGACACATCCTTGCAGCCCGTCTTGGCGATGATCTCTTCGCGGTTCTTCAAGACACGCTCGAGGAACTTGGCGTGCGTGTGCTTGTCGGTCGCCTCGCCGCAGGCCTTGCGCGCTGCCTGGTAGCTGTCGAACAGCCCGCGGAACTCCGGATCGAGCGAGGCACGCGAACCCATCACCGACGGGTAACTGCCCGACAGGCCCGGGAAGGTCCCACTCGCCGATG
>JABMMX010000224.1 GCA_013205435.1 Deltaproteobacteria bacterium | reverse complement strand
GTGGCGAGGTCGACGCCGCCCAGCAGCGAGGGGTCGACGGGGAACTGGAGCAGGCCTCCGAACCAGGCCGCGTGGAGAATCTGGTTGAGGGTGTCGTCGGGGAAGACGATCTCGAGGGGCGCCTGCTTGGGCACCACCATCTGCTGCGCGGCGAGCCCGCACCCGATGCGACCGGCCGTGCCCAGGTTGGCGTCGTAGGGCAGGCCGCTGGGGATGCCGCGCGCGGTGGTGGTAGAGCGGGCGCGAAGCGAGAGCAGGCCACCCTGCGGGCCTGGCGCTGCGTCGGAGAAGGGGGCGGTGTCGAAGTCGCTCTGGAGGGCGACCGGGATGGTGATGGGGTTGCCCGCAGCGTCGGTCGCGCCGTCCAGACGGGGCAGGTCGAAGTCTAGGTTGAAGGCGAGCGCCGAGAGGGCACTCTCCAGCAGCGGCCCGATGACGCCGGAGAGCTGGTTGTTGATGGTCCCCTCAAAGCTGCTGACCAGCTGGTCTCGGACAAAGGGCAGGATGATGCTCAGCAGGAAGTTGGTCCAGCCGTTGTCGGCGCTGAGCGAGAGGCCGTTGAGCGAGGTAGAGGAGTTGGCCAGCGTGACGGCGAGGGTGTTGTCGGGGCGAACGCCGATGTTGATGTTGGAGGTGACCGTGATGGAGCTGACCGAGAGGCTTCCGCCGCCGTCTCCGCCCGCGATGCCGCAGACCGAGAAGAAGCCGCCCGTGCAGTCAAAGTAGAGCCGTCCGCGGAGGTTCAGCAGGCTGGCAACGAGGCGCAGACCGGTGTCTGTGGCCTGGATGCTGGCGGTGCTGCCGCCGATGGTGATGGAGCGGAGGTAGATGTCGTAGCCCTGCTGGCTGGTTAGCGGACGGCTCGGGTCGAAGAGGGCCGCCGTGTCGAAGTTGCGGAGCACGGTCTGGAAGATGGCGGCGATGTCGGTCGGGGGCGCGCCCCGCCCATCGTCGAGGGTCTGCTGTCCGAGCCAGACGCCGAGGCCGGGTGTGACCATGCCACTGCCGGCAACCGCGGCGTTGGGGTTGGTGTAGCCCGTCGACCAGTGGAAGGCCTGCACCCGCTTCTTGGTGGTGCCGAGGTCGTCGGTTGCCTCGAAGACGAGGGTGTTGGGGCCTACCTGGGCCGCATAGTTGTTGATGCGGAAGGAGTAGTTCCAGTTGGTGCCAGGGATGAAGGCGACGGGGACCGTTTGGCCGTTGATCGTAAAGCTTGTGATGGGGCCGGCAGGGCTGATGAGGCGGCCGCGGACGGCGATGGCGGGCGGGAGCGTGGTGCCGAGGATTGTCTCGGCGCGGAGCGGGGTGACGACCTCGATGGAGGGGCGGCAGTCGGCCGACTGGATGAGCTCGTGCTTGCAGCCGTCCACGGCGTCGCAGGAGTCGATGGTGCAGGCGCGGCCGTCGTCGCAGGAGATGGGGGTGCCGGCACAGGCGCCGCCGGTGCAGGTGTCGCCCGTGGTGCAGACGGTGTTGTCGTTGCAGCTGTCGCTGTTGTTGGTCTGCAGGCAGCCGAGCGCGGGGTCGCAGGAGGCGGTGGTGCAGACGTTGCCGTCTTCGCAGTTGAGCGGCTCGGTGCCGGAGATGCAGCCGCCATCGGCGCAGAGGTCGCCGACGGTGCAGAGGTTGCTGTCGTCGCAGGCGAGGGTGTTGTTGGTGTTGATGGGGCCGACGGCACGCTCGCAGCGGTCGTCGGTGCAGGGGTTGCCGTCGGAGGGGTCGAGGGGGTTGCCGAGGCAGGCGCCGGAGGTGCAGGTGTCGACGATGGTGCAGAGGTCGCTGTCGTCGCAGCTGTTGGTGTTGAAGGGGTAGACGCAGCCCTGGGTAGGGTCGCAGGCCTCGTCGGTGCAGGGGTTGCTGTCTGCGCAGAGCGGGGTGAGGTCGCGGTGGCCGCAGCCGGCGCCGTCGCCGGAACCCTCGGTGCAGAAGTCGGCGGTGCAGAGGTTGGTGTCGTCGCAGCTATCGCGCTGAGTCACGCACTGGCCTGCCTGGCAGAACTCTGCGGTGGTACAGGCGAGGCTGTCGGCGCAGGCGGTGCCATCGGCGACGGGGGTGGCAAGGCAGCCTGCGGTGGGGTCGCAGCTGTCTGCGGTGCAGGGGTTCTGGTCGTCGCAGGCGGTGCCTTCGGTACCTGCGCAGGCTCCGGCGGTGCAGCGGTCCTGGCGGGTGCAGGCGTTGTTGTCGTCGCAGTAGCCGCCCTCGTTGGGGGCGGTGGTGCAGGCGCCCGTCTCGGCGTCGCAGGCGTCGATGGTGCAGGGGTCTTCGTCTGCGCAAACACGGGCGTCGCCGATGCAGCGGCCCGCCTCGCAGCGGTCGCTCTCGGTGCAGGCGTCGCTATCGTCGCAGGAAGCGGTGTTGTCGGCGGTCCAGACCTCGGCATCGACTGCGACCTGGCAGGTCTGGCAGCTGTTGTCTGGGTTGACGGCCTGGTTTGCAACGCAGGCGCCGCCGATCTGGCAGTGGTCGTCGGGGCAGCAGACCTCGAGCTGCTCGTGGCTGCAGGTGCCGGTCTCCTCGTTGCAGGCGTCGACGGTGCAGGGGTCTCCGTCGCGGCAGCTGGCGGGGCAGGTAGGTGCCGCGTCGGCGCTGCCGTCGGGCGAGGTGTCGGTCGTGGTATCGGGTTCGCCGGTGACGGCGCTGGCGGTCTCGTCGCCTGAGCAGGCGGCGAGCAGCGCGCAGGCAGCGAGCGAGCAGAGTTGGGCAAAGAGCCTGGAACGCATGGAGGGGTCTCCGAAGGGACGAGATTCCGCGATTGAATACAGGGAATCGCAGACGGTGGGAACCGCAAAGGCGTTGGAGGGTTGACGCGGTGCGCGGCGCGTCGGACCTCTCCCGCGGAGCCGAATCAGCGGGCAAAAACGAGTCGCGGGGGAGGCCGAAGCCACCCCCGCGAAGGTCTCAAAGTCGGGCCGACAAGATTCGAACTTGCGACCCCTTGCACCCCATGCAAGTGCGCTACCAGGCTGCGCCACGCCCCGAAGGCCTGTATCT
>JABMMX010000223.1 GCA_013205435.1 Deltaproteobacteria bacterium | reverse complement strand
GGAGCGGCTCGAACCTCTTCGACATCGCGGCCCAGGGCGATGCACTCTGGGTTGCGAACCGCTCGAGCATCTCGGCTGCGGTCGTGCTGCTCGACGGCGCAGGCAACGAGCTCGCCCGTGCCATTCCACCCGCGCCGCCCATCGCCTTCCTGCCGCTTGAAGCAGCCACGCTTTGCCCGTAGTCGGGCTCTGTCTCCCTGCTGGCACAATCACGATGCCTTTGTTGCGCAAACTCCTTCTGCTCGCCTTGCTGCTGCCTCTGAGCGCGGCTTGCTCCGGCGCGACCAGCAGTTCTACCGTCGAAGGCTCCGCATCGGGAAGCGGCTCGGGCTCGGGCGAGGCTTTCGAGCCTGACGCAGTCGCCGATACCGAGCCCAGCGACACGGCGCCGGTGCTCGACAGTGGCGAGCCGCTCGGGTCCGCAGACACCGAGGATGCAGCCGATACGGAGGGCTCCGCGGAACCCGATACAGCACCGCCCGGCTGTGCGCTTGGTCGACGCCCGGTGACCTTTGGAGCCGACATCGTCGCTGGCATGGTCGATGCGCCGCTGCCACTGCCGCGATGCGCCGCTGCAGCCTTCGCGGGGGTGCTCTCGAGCGGCACCACCTGGCGGATCGAGGTCGCAGACCTGCCGGCAGATGCACGCCTCTTTGCATACGGTCCGGCCTTCTTCGCAACGGCTGCGGCGGGCGATGCGCCGCCCCCACTCGCTTCCACCGACTTCGCGGGTACCGCCTTGGCGCTCGAACTCCTCGTGCGCCCGGCCTTCTCGGGCGAGGTGGTCGTGGTGGTGGAGCGCGACGACCTCGAGGCCGAGCAGACGGCACGGGTCACGGTGACCTGCGTGGAGGGCTGTGACCTCGCGGCGACAAGGTTCCCCGTGATGCTGGTGCATGGCTACTTCGGCACCGACACCTACTTCAGCCTGCTCGACTACTTCCACGATGTGCCCGACCGCCTGCGCGACGCAGGCTTCGAGGTTCGGACACCGACGACCGACGCCTTCAACTGGTCGGAGATTCGCGGCGAGCAGCTGGCAGAACAACTCGACGCACTCTTGGTCGAGACAGGCGCGCAGAAGGTCAACATGATTGCGCACAGCCAGGGTGGCATGGACGCGCGGGTTGTCATCTCCGGTCTCGGATATGCTGAGCGGGTGGCCACGCTGACGACGGTTGCGACGCCTCACCGCGGCACGCCACTCCCCGTCGCCGACATTGCCTCCGTACAGGACTTCGGCCCCGACTACCTCGATGGCACCTTCAATCCCGCCTACCCCGATCGCACGGAGGTGAAGTACTTCTCCTGGTCGGCACGCACCTGCGGCCTCCTCGAGTTCGGCTGCCAGCGAGAGATGAACGGAGAGATTGCCGACGTCATTCTTGGGCTCTTCCAGACCTCTCTCACGCTGCGCGTGGGCGACAACGACGGCTTCGTTCCAACCGCCTCGATGGTCTGGGGAGAACTGCTCGGCACACTCTCTGCCGACCACATGGATGAGGTCGGACAGATTGCCGATGGCTCGCCGCGGAACGACCCCTTCGACCACCGGGCCTTCTACCTGAGTGAGCTGCACCGGCTCTCTGTCGCAGGTTACTGAGCCGCCTCGCACGCGTGAGGCGCGGGGGTGCGCAGAGGTGTCTGCACGCGTGCGCGGATGCTCGTACGAGCGTGCATAATGCAGGCTCGCGTGCCCCCGCGTGAGGCCTCAACTCCGCTTGCAAACGGGGGTTTCTTGACTACCTATCCGCATCCCTAGCACCCTGTCCGCCCTTCTTCGGAGTGTCTGATGTCCGTAGCCAAGACTGCCCTTGTGATTGTGGAGTCCCCAGCGAAAGCGCGCATCATCGGAGCAATCCTTGGCAGCGGCTATCGCGTTGAGGCTTCGCAGGGGCATATCCGCGACATCCCCGAACCGAAGGAGATGCCGGAGAAGTACAAGAAGACGGGATATGCGAAGACCGGCGTCGACATCGAGACGATGGACGCGCTCTACCTGGTGCCCGCCGAGAAGAAGAAGAAGATGGCCGAGCTCAAGGCCGCGCTCAAAGATGCCTCGGAACTCTACATCGCGACAGACGAAGACCGCGAGGGAGAGGCCATCGGCTGGCACCTGTTCGACGAGCTTGAGCCCAAGGTTCCGGTCAAGCGAATGGTCTTCCACGAGATCACGAAGGAGGCCATTCGGAGCGCCCTCACCAACACGCGTCAGCTCGACATGAAGCGGGTCAACGCACAGGAGACGCGGCGCATCCTCGACCGGCTCGCCGGCTTCGAGGTCTCGCCGATCCTGTGGCGTAAGATTGGCAAGACCGCCAAGTCTGCCGGCCGCGTGCAGAGCGTTGCCGTCCGCCTCCTCGTCATGCGAGAGCGTGAGCGGCTCGACTTCAAGATGGCCTCCTACTGGGACCTCAAGGCGAAGCTAGAGCACGACAAGATCGGCTTCGATGCCGACATCCACTCCGTCGATGGCAAGCGGGTCGCGTCGGGCAAGGACTTCGACGAGAAGACGGGCCTGCTCTCGGCCAAGACCGCCCTGCTCCTCGATGGTACGGCGGCAAAGGCCCTCGCTGCGGCACTCAAGGGGGCACCTGTCGCCGTGAAGAGCGTGGAGCGGCGCGAGGCAAAGAACTCGCCCTATGCGCCCTTCACCACCAGCACGATGCAGCAGGAGGCCAACCGCAAGCTCGGCATGTCTGCGGCGAGCTCGATGTCGACCGCGCAGAAACTCTACGAGAACGGTCACATCACCTACATGCGTACCGACTCGACCAACCTCTCCGAGCAGGCGGTCGGTGCGATCCGTGCCACCATCGTGGACCGGTACGGCGACAAGTATCTCTCGCCCAAGCCCAAGCAGTTCGACACCAAGGCAAAGGGAGCCCAAGAGGCGCACGAGGCCATCAGGCCTGCAGGCACCCGCATGGCGACGGCTGAAGAGCTCCGGCTCTCGGGCGACGAGGCACGCCTCTACGACCTCATCTGGAAGCGCGCTGTCGCCACGCAGATGGCTGATGCAATCATCGCCTTCACCAATGTGGAGCTCGCCATCCGGGCCTCCGACGGCCGCGAGGCCATCTTCAAGACCTCGGGCCGCGTCGTCCTCTTTCCAGGCTTCCTCCGCGCCTACGTTGAGGGCACCGATGACCCCGATGCGGCGCTCGACGACCAGGACAAGCTCCTGCCTGAGATGAAGCAGGGCGACGCCCCGCTCAACCGCGAAATTCTGCCGCTCGGCCACGAGACGCGGCCTCCTGCACGCTTCACCGAGGCGACGCTGGTCAAGGCGCTCGAGAAGGATGGCATCGGCCGTCCCTCCACCTACGCCTCGATCATCAAGACCATCCTCGACCGCGGCTACAGCTTCGTGAAGGCCAAGCAGCTCGTCCCCACCTTCACCGCCTTCGCCGTCACAGCGCTGCTCGAGCGGACGATGGGCAAGATGGTCGACCTCGATTTCACTGCAAAGATGGAGGCCGAGCTCGATGAGATCGGCGACCGCGACGAGAAGACCGCCTACCTCAAGCGCTTCTACAACGAGCAGATCCTGGTCGGCATCGGCGAGGCCAGCAGTGTGGACCCCAAGGCAATCTGCACCATCGAGCACGCCAAGTTCGGCCACTTCGCCATCCGCGTCGGCAAGTTCGGCCTCTACACCGAGGCGCCCGCAATTGATGACGAGACGCCCGTGCGGGCCAGCCTGCCCCCCGACACTGCGCCGAGCGAGGTGACGGAGGAGTGGCTCAAGCAGCTCATCGACCGCAGCGCCGCTAGCACCTCCGCGCTGGGCATGCACCCCGACAGCGGGCTCCCGATCTACCTGCTTAACGGCCGCTTCGGCGCCTACGTGCAGCTCGGCGAGACAAGCGACGAGAAGGGCGCCGATAAGCCCAAGCGGGCAAGCCTGGCCAAGGGAAAGGTGCCCGAAAGCCTGACCTTCGAAGAGGCCGTCGAGCTGCTCCGGCTGCCGCGCGAGGTGGGAGCCCACCCCGACACCGGCAAGCCAATCACCGCAGCCATTGGCCGGTTCGGCCCCTATGTGGAGCACGAGCGGGTCTTCGCCTCGCTTGCCGACTCCGACGATGTGTTCACGGTCGGCCTCACACGGGCGCTCGAACTCTTCGTTGCCAAGAGCGCCAAGGGCGGCCGAGCCTCTGCGGCCCCCATCCGGGTGGTGGGCAACCACCCCACCGACAACACAGAAATCGGCATCTTCGAGGGCAAGTATGGCCGCTATGTGAAGCATGGCGACATCAACGCCACGCTTCCCAAGGGCAGCAACTCCGACGACCTGACGCTAGACGAGGCGCTGGCGCTGCTCGCAGACAAGGCGTCACGCCCGCCCTCCGCAAAGGCAGGTCGCCGCGGAGCGCCCAACGCAAGGGCCGTGGCAAAGCCGGCCGCAAAGGTTTCTACCGCCAAGCCAGCCGCCAAGAAGGCAGCCGCCAAGAAGACCATCGCTGCAAAGGCACCCGCCAAGACCGCCGCGGCCAAGACCGCTGCAGCCAAGGCTCCCAAGGGCAAGGGCTGAGTCGCACAACCCTGCGCAGAGCGAGCGCTAAAGGGCCTCTGCGTTGACTTCCGCCATTGCATCAAGCATAAGCGGCCACCGCTTGGGCAGTGAGCCCTCGCAAACACAAGAGTGAAAATGCCGAAAGAAGAGTCCATTGAGGTTAGCGGCATCGTCAAAGAGCCGCTCAAGAACGCCATGTTCCTGGTCGAGCTCGAAAACGGTCACGAGGTGCTCGCCCATGTGTCCGGCAAGATGCGGCGCCACTTCATCCGCATTCTCCCTGGCGATACCGTGAAGATGGAGCTCAGCCCCTACGACCTCACCCGCGGTCGTATCGTCTTCCGCGAAGCCTGAGCGAACCTGCACGGCGGTCGCTGGCCATCGCGCTCTGCCCTCCGCCATCTTGAAATTGATTTTCATTATTGCTATCGACCTCCTCGTAACCGAAACTCGGTTCGGAGGTCATCATGCATCCCACGCTCGCTCAGCTCCCCGCAGGCCGCATCGCTCGCGTCACCGACCTCCGTGGCTGCGCTGAATCTTGCCAGAGACTGATGGAGATGGGCTTCACGCGAGGCACCCTCGTCGAGGTCCTCCTCCGTGGCACTCCGTCGCTCATCCGCCTCCGCCATGGCCGCGTGACCCTCTCGTCCGAACTCGCCCAAGCCGTGCTCGTCGGCTGAGACCGACGCGCGCCTAGGAGAGCCGATGCAGGACCAAATCCTTCGCGTTGCTGTGACTGGCAACCCCAACGCGGGCAAGTCGACCCTCTTCAACACCCTCACGCAAGGGCGCGAGAAGACGGGTAACTACCCGGGAATCACCATCGAGGCCAAGCGGGGCGACTGGCACGACCGCTCGCTCTTCCCACAGGCCCTCGGCCGAGTTGAGTTGCTCGACCTACCAGGCGCCTACTCGCTCCATGCACACTCTCCGGAAGAGGCTGTCAGCTACCGGGTCCTCTCCGACGGCGCGCCCGGGAGCGAGGCGCCGCAGGCGCTCATCGTGGTCGTCGATGTGATGAACCTCGAGCGCAACCTCTTCTACGCGCTCCAACTCCTTGAGCTCGGCCGGCCCACCGTTGTGGCGCTGAGCATGACCGACCGCCTCGCGGCGCAGGGTGGGACGCTCCAGCTGCAGCGGCTCGCAGAGGTGCTCGGGGTGCCCGTCGTCGATGTGCGTCGCGACGACCCAGCGACACCGAAGCGACTCGCCGATGCGTTGGTCCAGGCGCTCGCAGTGCCAGGCGCGGAGCGGCGCTGGTTCTGGCCCGATGCCCCGCTCGAGGCCAGCTTTCGCGACCTCGCCGACCGGCTTTCGGCGGCGACGGGGTCGGAGCGTCGCGGCGCCGATGGAACGCTCGGATGGTGGCTCTCCTCACAGGTGGATGCGGGCGAGCTCACGCCGGCCTCAGCAACGCTCCGCTCGGAGCTCGATGCACTCGCGGAGCGCTACTTCATGGGCGAGCCGGGCGTCCCGGCCCGCGACCAGATGGCACGCGCCGCTATCGAGGCCCGCTACGCCTGGATCGACCGCAAGGTGGCGCCGCTGCTCGACCTGCCCGCAACGGCTGAGTCCCGCAGCGATCGCATCGACCGGGTAGTGACCCATCCCGTTGCAGGGCCGCTCCTCTTCCTTGCAACGATGGGCCTGCTCTTTCAGCTCATGTTCGTTGGCGCAGACCCGCTCATCTCACGCATCGAAGGGGCCTTCGGGGCGCTCGGCGGATGGCTCTCCGAGGCGCTGCCGCAGGGGCCGCTGAACGACCTGCTCGTCAACGGTATTGTGGCCGGCGTGGGCTCGGTGGTGGTCTTCCTGCCCCAGATCGCCATCCTCTTCGCACTGCTCGCCTTCCTCGACGGCTGCGGATATCTGGCGCGCACAGCCTTCCTGATGGACCGGGTGATGGCGCGGGTGGGGCTGCACGGGAAGTCGTTTGTGCCAATGCTTTCAAGCTTCGCCTGTGCCATTCCAGGAATCGCCTCGACGCGGACGATTGAGCGGGAAAACGACCGGTTCATCACCATCCTCGTTGCGCCGCTCATGACCTGCAGCGCGCGGCTCCCCGTCTATGCGCTGCTGCTGGCCACCTTTTTCTCGGATCGACCCGCCATCGGCGGCGTGATCAACCAGGCCGCGCTGGGGCTCTTTCTCCTCTACTTTCTAGGAACAGCTGGTGCGCTCGCGATGGCCTGGCTGCTGCGGAAGACACTGCTTCCAGGCTCGCGCCCGCCGCTGATCCTGGAGCTGCCGCCCTACCGCCTCCCTCGCGCGCGGGACGTCTGGTACGAGGTGCGCGAGCGCTGCATCGGCTTCGCCAAAGATGCGGGCACCGTCATCCTCGCGACCACCATCCTGCTCTGGGCCGCGATGACCTACCCGCGCTCACCGGAGGTCGAGGCCCGCTTCGACGCGCAGCTCTCTGCGCTCCATGAGGCTGCCCCGGCCGCCGATGCTCCGATAGCGGGCGTGGAGGCCCACCGGGTTCAGGTGCTCCGCCTGCAGCAGGAGCGGCACCAAGCTGTTACCGAGCGAACGGTCGCGGGACGGGTCGGCAACTTCATCCTGCCCGTGCTCGAGCCGCTCGGCTTCAACGAGCAGATCTCCATCGGCCTCATCGCATCGCTCGCCGCGCGCGAGGTGCTCGTGAGCTCTCTCGGCGTCAGCTACGGCGTTGGCGACGACGAGGAGAGCCAGGGGCTTCGCATGGCGCTCCGCAACGACCCTCGCATGAACCGGGCCACAGCTATCTCCATTCTGGTCTGGTTTGTCTTCGCCTTTCAGTGTTTTGCCACGGCCAGCGCGGTGCGGCGAGAGACCCGCTCTTGGAAGTGGCCCGCGCTGCTCGTCGGCTACCAGACAGTGCTCGCCTGGGTGGCGGCCTTTGTTGCCTACCGCGGCGCCCTCTGGCTCGGACTCGGTGCCCCATGAGTGAGACGGTACAGAGCCTGTTGGTTGCCCTGCTCGTCGTCGGCGCAGCGGTCGCGAGCCTGCTGCGGCTCCGAAGCCAGGGCGCGGGCAGCTCCAGCTGTTCCAAGTGCAGCGGCTGCGGGAGCGAAGACCCTGCCTGCGTGCGCGAGCTCACCGCAAAGCTCGGCAGCAAAGCTCCGCCTGCCGCCCCAAACCCACCCTAGAGGCCACCATGTTCATGACACTGCTGCTGGTAGCCTTTCTCCTCTCGAGCGCTGTCTCTTGGGGTGTCTCGCGGGCCTTCACGCAACCGATGACGAGCATCCTTGCCCGCATCATCGCAGACCCGATCAGCGAGGCTTGGGTACGCTATCTCAAGTTCGCCATCCTGGTGGTCGGCATCTCCTCGGGCGTCCGGATCAGCGAGATTGAGCGCTACATCTCGCCGAACAACTGGCAGGAGAAGCCCGAGATTCTGGCGCTGACGGGTGAGCGTTGGGTGCTTGAGGTCTACCGCACCGTCATCGAGACGCTGCAGGGCATCGCGGCGATGCTGCTCGCCTTCTTCATCATCTCGCTCATTGCCTTCGTCGTCTTGCGCATCACCGAGCTCCGCCAGGCGCGGAGCGCGACGCCAACCGAGAAGCGGCCGCCCGAAGCCTAGCCGAGGAAGCCGAAGAGGCCGGCCTCTGCAAGCTCCGCCAGCCAGGCTTCGCCGCTCTCGGGCCAGGAGCCATCGTCGTGCGCCTCCAGCCAGCGATCCAGCCTCGCTGCGGCTTCTCCGGCCGAGACCGAGCCGCTGCGCGCATCGTTCCAGAGTTCGACCACGACGCGAGGCAGCGGAAGGATGGCCACCTGTCCGCGCACGCTTCCGACCATGAGTCCGCCATACTCCTCGGGCGGCATGGTGGGCAGTTCTACTTCGGCGCCGTCGTCTTCGGCGCGCGCCAGCAGCAGCGTCCAGGGGAGGTCGAGGCAGCGGAATGCGGCGGAGCCGAGCAGCCGGCTGTCGTCGTCTTCGGGGTCGGTCTCGCAGAGGTGCGCTACGTCGTCGTCGCGCTGGTCGATGGTGGCGATGACGACCTCGAGCGCATGCCGCTCGCGGAGTGTCTCCGGCACCGCTTCGTCACGCTTGAGCCAGCTGCCGAGACGGGTCTGGAGCGGCTCGCGGGCGAGGAATGCGCCTCGCCGCCAGGCCTCGGTGAGGACTGCGGCGCCCTCTCCGCGGCCCCAGACGGAGATAGGCGGCGAGAGGCTCTCGAGCCCCTCGAGGAAGGTCTCGGTGGGGCCGCGCTCCATCCCGCCGGTGGCGAGGAGTCGCTGGTCAATCGCGCCGACTGCGCTCTCCAGCGCAGCCATGCCGGCAGCGGGATCGGCGAAGGCGCCGCGCAACGTGGGGAGGAGGCCCCTGAAGGCACCCCAGCCGAGCGAGGCGGCGCGGCTGGCGAGGTCCCAGACCTGACGACGGGCATGCCCCGTCCGGAAGAGCG
>JABMMX010000222.1 GCA_013205435.1 Deltaproteobacteria bacterium | reverse complement strand
GCAGGCGGCACCAGCCGATGGTCAGCGGCTCGTTGCCGCAGAGGGCGTTGCCTGTGCCTGGTGTGGCGAGCAGCGTGGAGGTCGGAATGGGCGTGCTGGCGAGACACCAGTTTGTCGCGCTGTCGTTCGCGTCGGCGCCGACGCGTGCAGGGGAGAGCTGGATGGAGGTTCCCACGATGGTCTGCGCGGCGGTGATGGTCACCTCGTCGATGAGGAGGCCTCCGCAGCGGAGATAGAGCGACTCGCCCGTGTTGTTGAGGGTGATGCCGCGGTACTCGTAGGCCGCTGTCGCGCCGAGCAGTGCGACCTCGGCTGCGTTGCGTGCGAAGAGTGCGGTCTGGCCCACACCGACGACCAGCGTAGAGGCGACGATGTGGGTGGTGGGGGCGGCATCGCTGAGCTCGCAGCCTTCGAGATTGAGCGGAGAGGCAGAGGCGTTGCGCAGTTCGAACCACTCGCCGGCGTCGGCGCCTGTCCCGCTCCGAGAAGCTGCCATTACCTCGGTAAAGTAGAGGTCGCCGCGTGCCGCGGGGGCGAAGATGGTGGTGACGCAGGCGCCCTCCGCGCAGGCCTCGTCAGCGGCGCAGCTGTTGGTGGCGGTCGGGTAGTCGCAGCTGAAGCCGCCCGCTCCGTTGTTGGAGCAGAGTGCGGGTAGCTGGGTGAGCAGGGTTGTGCCGTTGATGCAGCTGTTGGCCGTCGGTGCGGCGCAGGGATTGGGGATGCAGATGTCGGCCGAGAGCACGGTCAGGTCGCCCGCGTTGGCAGCCTGGTAGCCGTCCTCGGCGCCATCGGAGCCCGCGCCGGCTCTGCTGTCGCAGTAGGTCCAGGTTGCGCGCGAATCGCCCGATACGCGGAAGGCAAAGTCGTAGCTGTTGGTAGCTCCGAAGGCAGGTGCGGCGAGCTGCGCCTGATACTCGTCGTTGTCGGTTTCGGAGAAGGAGAGGCTGTCCCAGGTGGCGTTGGGTGTGGCGTCGAACCAGGACCAGCCCGGGTCGCCAGGGTTGGAGCCGCTCGGGCCGTAGCCGACCTGCCCCGAGACCTCTGCTGCGGGGTCGTTGCCGAGCGATAGCGTGGTGAGGCCGTTGGTGTAGAATCGGCCGTAGACCGTGACCTCGTTGCCCTCGGTAACCTGCGCGGCGGTGGGGTACTGCAGGCGGCACCAGTCGATGCTGTAGGTCACAGGCGCGCAGCTGGCGTTGGCCTCGCCGGGGGAGCCGAACTTGCCCGCGGTGCCGTAGCTTGTGCGGGCGGCGCACCAGTTTTCGAGCAGGTCGTTGGCATCGGCGTTGAGGAGGTCGCGATCGAGCTGCCGCGCGGTGCCGGTGACGCTGAAACCGGTGGTCCAGGTGATGCGGTCTACGAGCAGTCCGTCGCAGGTGATGGTCAGCGCATCGGCGGTGTTGCCGAGGGTGATGCCGGCGTAGATGTAGTCGGGCGAGATGCCATGGTTCTCGATCGCGTCGGCCGACCTGGCAAAGAGGAGTGCGCCGCCGGCGGGGATGATGAGGGGGCCGGCGATGTCGTGGATGTCGGAGCCATCATCCGTGATGGTGCAGCGCGAGAGGTCGAGCGGCTCGGCGGTTGTGTTGGTGAGTTCGAACCATTCGCCCCGGTCGCCGCTACCGGCCTGCGAGGCGGCCATGACCTCGGTGAAGGCCAGCGCACCGGCGGTCGACGGAGCGGGAGCGGCATCGATGCACTGTCCGCCGCTGCAGAGCTGCTCGGAGGTGAGGCAGTTGGTCAGCGTGGTCTCGAAGGTGCACTCCGGCGTGCCGTCGGCGAGCGGCGCGCAGACGCCGGTGGGCAGATAGGCGGCGGCGGTGAAGCTGTCTGAGCAGTAGTCGGGCAGCGGGAGGGTGCAGGGGTTGGGCTCGCAGATTGCGGATGAGAGGCTGAGGAGCCTGCCGGCATCTGCGAGTGCGAACCCGTTCTCTGCACCATCGGCGCCGGCTCCCGTGTTGCGGTCGCAGTAGGTCCAGCTGGTGCCGCCATCGCCGGAGAAGCGGAAGGCGACGCGGCTCGACTGCGGCGCGGGCGCCACGAGGGTGCCCACATACTCATCGTTGTTGGGCTCGCCTGCGGTGGTGGCGCTATAGCCGGGGCTGGGCAGTGCCGTGGCCCAGCTCCAGGCGGTCGGCGTGGCGGTCGGATCGATGTCGGCCGGGCCGAATCCGACCTCCGCCCGAAGCGAGCCGTAGCTGTCGACGCCGGTCGTCAGCGTGGTCAGACCGGCGATGTAGAGGCGGCCGGTCCAGCTGGTGGATGCACCCTCCGCGACGATGGCCTCGGCCGGTGCCTGGAGCCGGCACCAGTTCACCGCAACAGGGTCGGGGCTGCAGGTGCGGTTTGCGCTGCCCGGCGTTCCGAACTTGCCGGCGGTGCCGTAGGTTGCACGGCTCTCGCACCAGTTCTCCGCGACGTCGTTGGCGGTGCCGTTGAGCTGGTCCCGATCGAGCTGCCGAGAGATGCCGAGCTGCACATCGGCGGCGGCGTAGTCGCGGCGATCGATCTCGGTGCCGGCGCAGGTGAGGATGATGCTGTCTGTGGTGTTTCGGAGGCTGAAGCCGGCGTAGAGGTAGTCGAGGGGGAGGCCGTGGTTGGCGACTGGATCGACGCTGCGCGCCAGCACGCTGTAGCCGCCGGCGGGGATGATGAGGTCGCGCGCGATGGTGTGGGCGTCGGTGGTTCCGTCGCCGAGGATGCAGTTGCGGATGTTGAAGGCGGTGGCCGTGGTGTTGTGGAGCTCCACCCATTCGCCGTTGTCTGTTCCGCCGACGGACTGGGGCATGAACTCGGAGACGATGACCTGACCGGCCTCTGTGGGCGAGCTGGGCGGTTGGGCGCAGATGGCGTCGATGCAGACCCGTCCTGTGGCACAGGCCGTCGGGGTGGCGGGGTAGTCGCAGACGCCGCGGCCGGCGACCTCGGTGCAGCTGCCCGCGCCGTAGGAGATGATGCCGGAGCCGGCCGGGTTGCAGGTGGTCGCAGGGGGGGTGATGCAGGGGTTGGGGTCGCAGATACCGAGCACGGTCAGGGTGCCGGCATTGCTGGGCTGGTAGCCGTCGAGGGAGCCATCGGAGCCGTCGGTGGCGAGGTCGCAGAGGGTCCAGTTGAGGCCGTTGTCGAGCGAGACGCGGGCGGCGATATCGTAGCTCCCGGTCGTAGGCGCCGCGAAGGTGCCGGCATATTGGTCGAGTGCTGCTTCGGTGGACTCGGCCCAGGTCGTGTCGGCTGCGATGGGCGACCAGATCCAGGCTGCGTCGGGTGTTGTGTCGCTCGTCCCGAAGCCAACCTCAAAGCGGACGCGTGCATCGGTGTCTGTGGCGGGGGAGCGGTCGGTGAGTCCGGGCGCGATGAGTGAGGCGACTGCGGTGAGTTCATCGCCGGGGCGCGCTTCGAGGAAGGTTGGGGCAACAAGGCGGCAGCGGTCGACCGTGGGCGGCGCAGGGCAGGCGCTGTTGGTGGCGCCGGGCGTGCCGGCGTCGCGGAGGTTGTAGAGGAGTGAGCCGTCGCACCAGCCCGCGCCATCGTCGTTGGCGATGCTGCCGGCGCCTGTGTCGGCGAGGGAGAGCGAGGCGCAGGCCGTGTTGGGGAAGCCGGTGCGGGTGTAGCGGACTGCGTCGAGGAGGGAGCCGTCTGCCGCGGTCAGGATGATCGCGTCGTCGCCGTTGGCCAACAGCAGGCCGCTGTAGACGTAGTCGGGCGTGATACCGCCGTTGACGGCCGCGTCGCCGCTTGCTGCGAGCAGGAAGGTTGCGCCAGGTGCGACGGTGATGGGATCAGCGCCGGCGATGGTGTGGCTGTCGCTTCCGTCGTCGGTGATGACCACGCCGCGGAGGTCGTAGGGGGCAGCGGAGACATTGGTGATCTCGAACCACTCACCGACGCCGTCGGAGACGGCGCAGGGGTCCTTCATCAGCTCGCTGATGACGATGGCTGTCGATGGGGGCGAGGTGTCTCCCGCGTCTGTGTCGGTGTCGCCGGAGCCATCGGGCGCGGTGTCTTCGATGGAGGTGTCGCTGGAGCCATCGGGCGCGGTGTCTTGGAGCGCGGTATCTTCGATGGAGGTGTCGCCGGAGCCGCTGTCGACGGTGCTATCGGCGCCGCTGTCGACGAGGGTGGTGTCGGTCTGCGTGTCGCTGGAGGTATCGGTACCTCCGCCGCTGGGCCGCGCAGGGTCGTCGCTACAGGCAGCAAGCGCGAGCGGAAGCGCGAGCGCGAAACGGAGGGAGCGGAGGGTTGTCATGGGGCTTCACCGAGCGGGTAGTTTGATGCCGATCTGCTAACCGTAGGTCGGTGCGATGCCAAGCCTCGCGCTACTCGCGGCGGGCTGCGACCCCGAAGGCCAGCTTCGCTCTTTCGGCTGCCATTCGGTGGTCTACCATCGGCGCGGGATACCCTTCGGGCCGGAGCAGCGGCGTATCGAGCAGCGCGTGGATGTCTGCCGCTGGAAGGGATGCGAGCTCAGGCACCCACCGCTTGATGTAGGCTGCATCGGCGTCGAACTTCACCTGCTGCAGCCACGGGTTGAAGATGCGGAAGTAGGGCGCCGCATCGGCGCCCGTGGATGCCGCCCACTGCCAGGAGCCGTTGTTCACGGCGGGGTCGTAGTCGGTCAGTTTCTGCGCAAAGTAGGCCTCGCCTTCGCGCCAGTCGATGAGCAGATCTTTGACCAGAAAGCTGGCGACGATCATGCGCACCCTGTTGTGCATCGAGCCGGTCTGGGCCAGCTCCCGCATGCCAGCGTCGACGATCGGGTAGCCTGTCTCGCCTGCCACCCAGCGCGCCCAATTACTCGGGTCGTTGATCCAGGCAACAGCCTCAAACTCCGGCCGGAACGGCCGCCCATAGACCTGCGGGAACTGATGGCAGAGATGGAGGAAGAACTCGCGCCAGTGGAGCTCGCGCTCGATGCCGTGGCCCTGTCCGTGCGCGTCGCGGCTACGCCAACAGACCTCGCGCGGCGAGACGGTTCCGAACTTGAGGTGGGGCGAAAGCTCCGTGGTGCCCTCCACGCCAGGCAGGTTCCGCAGCGCATCGTAATCAACGAGCGATTCGATTCGGTTCAGGTGCAGTTCTGCCGTCTTGCGCCCGCCGCGTAGGCGGGGCTTGGGGCCGCAGGCTGCCTCGATGGCTGCGAGCCGGTCCCACCCCGCGGTCGCGTCGGAGGCAGGGGTAAGGCGTGCCGCCACGGGCAGCGGCTGGGGACGCTCCACCGGCAGTGTGATGGCCCGCTTGTAGAAGGGCGTGAAGACCTTGTAGCCGTCGCCGCTTGGTTGCCTGACGGAACCAGGCTCATAGAGCACCGAGTCGTCGAACGAAGCTGTCGCGATGCCGTGGGCTGCGCAGGCCGCTGCGAGCGCGCTGTCGCGGTCGATGCTGAACGGTGTGTAGTCGCGGTTCCAGACCAGCGAGCCGATGGCTCGTTCCTTCAGCCAGGCGGGTAGCTCGTCGCTGCGCATCGGGAGGATTTCGAGCGCCGAGCCGAGGCTGCGGAGTTGTTCATCGAGGTCGCGGAGGGCGTCGGCCATGAAGCCAAAGCCGAAGGTGGAGAAGTAGCGGTGGCCTGGTCCCTGGCGCGGGTCGAGACAGAAGATCGGGAGCACCTCTCCCTGCGCGAGCGCCGCGCGCAACCCAACGTTGTCGTAGAGGCGAAGGTCTCTGCGGAATAGGAAGGCAGTTTTGGTCGAGGTCATGGCATTGCTCCGGGGCTCGGCTCATGAGATGCGGCCTGCGGTCGGAGGGTGCGAACCTTAGGGCTTCTTGTCGCCGAGATATGCTGCGAGCAGCGCGTCTAGATCGGCGGGCGGAGCAGACGTTGCGTCGGCCGTAGCTGGGGTCGCAGCAGGCTGGGCATCGATGCGCCGCGCATACTTCCGAAGGAGCGCCGCCGTAGCGCGGGTTGGTGGAGGACTGGGCGGCGGCGCGAGCTGGTCGACCTCCACGCGCAGCACAGACTCAGGGTCGAGCCCCGGCGGAATGGCGGCGGTCCGCGGCCGCTGGCTACCCGCCGATTCGGAAGTCGCTTCGCGGCCGGTGACGGAGGCTGTCGCCGACAGCTGCGCGGTTTGCCCAAGGCGCCGTCTGATGACATCGGCGGCGTTGAGTGGCTCACTTGGCGCGACCTCTGGCTGCGCCTCCGGAAGCTGTTCAGAAACCGGCAATCCTTCATCGGCGCTCAGCGCTGTCGTCATCGGCAGCGTATCTTCGGCGGGGATCGCAGCCGCGTGGGAACCGGAGCGATGCGCGGCTGCGGGGAAGGAGCCAGACTGACGGCTACCATAGGTCGCACCGGCCGCGAGCGGGTCGGATGGCATGGAGGGCGCGGCGGTGAAGCTACCAGTCTGTCGTGACTCAACCGACCCGTAGGCGCCGCTCCCCTCATCATTGCGGCGCACCAGCGGATGGCTCCCCGAACCTCGAACTGCTGCGAAACGCGCCGACTCCCTCTCGGTGCCACCTTCGCCTCCGACAGCCTCGTGCGATCCCGTCGATGTCGTCGCAACCGCACTCCGCAAACCTCCGGCAGAGACAACGGGCTCGGCGACCGTGGCAGTGAGCCGCGGATCGAGCGGGCCCGTGATCTTCAAGAAGGCCGTCGTACCGCGCACCGAGAGGTGGGCTGCGCCCTTGTTGATGTTGGTCAGCAGACCGAACTTGCGCCGACCTTCGACGGCGGTTGCCGCGAAGACTTCGGCATCTGCGCGCCGTGCCTGATTGCGCGCGTTCGCCTCCTGGTCTGTCTCCTGCGCCAGCGCCGTTCGAAAGGTTTCGGCCGAGGCATGCTGCTCGCTCATCTGCTGGCGCCAGTCGGCGACCGAGGCGTTACGCTCGTCGCCGCGCCAGCGCGTTCCGATTCGCTCTGCGCGTAGTCGCTCCATGGCCGGCGTGGGCGGCTCCGCGATACGCTTCACATGGCCGAGTGCGGCATGCTCCCGCTGCAACAGGTCGACCTCGCGGGGGGCGGCCTCCGCACCGTCTGGGCCGTGGCAGATCAGCACGGTCGGGCGGTCGAATTCAGAGGGCTTGGAGGGCGCGTCGAGCACCAGCGCGAGCCAGCCGGAGGAGAGCTCAACCGCTGTTCCGGCGGGGTAGATGCGGATGCCGTTGGTCAGCAGGTCGAGGCATAGGTGATCGAGCGCGTCGGCAGCCTGAGCCCGCAACGCTTCGAGGACCAGCCCCGGCGAGCGTTGTCCGATGGCCGCGCCCGTCAGGGTGTCGATGAAACGGCGTGCGGTCGCCACGACCCGCGACTCGAAGAGCCTCTGCCAGGCGCCGTCGGCATCTCCCTGGAGACGGGCACGCGCGTCGCGCACCACAATGGAGCGAAGCGCAGCCTCGCCGCGCAGCGTGCCGAGCCTTATCACGGCTGCAGCCGCGCCGTCGGGCTCATGTTGGCGGTCGCTCTCCGAGATGGGATGCAGCAGCGCACTGAGCGGGTCGCTGCCGTCGAAGTAGTGGCTGCGCTGCCGCGCCGTGCCGACGCCCGACATGAGTGTCGTCATGACCACCCGCGCCGTTGTGGCCTCCGATACGCCCGTTTGCCGGACCATCGCCGCTGCGATGATGGCAGCGTTGGCCGTCCGCTTCGCGTCGTCTGTGCTGAGATGGGCCGCGAGGATGACGTCGAGCACCACCGGCCGCTCCGCGTAGTTGATCTGCGCGATCTGGCGGGCGAGCCGCTTGAAGTAGCCGGCGAGCGAGTACTCCTCGGCCATGACAGATTCGTGCAGCCGCCGAAGCACCAGCACCGTGAGCGCGTAGACCAGCAACACCCGCTCCACAGGGTGCAGACCTTCGTCCTCGAAGCCAACCAGCATGCCCGGCTCGACCTGCCGCAGCGTGACTCGCTCGCTCAGCTTCACCTCGCCCTCGACCGACGGCTTCTGGCTTGGGTCGAGGAAGAAGGCGACCAGCTCCTGGAGGTCTTGGCTGTCGGCCGAGGTAGAGAGCGAGAGAAGGTTGACCCCGCGACTCTCGAGGAAGGTTCCGAACTCGCGGGAGGTCTCGTAGACCTCGCGGCTCGCACGGAGCATCTGGCTGTTCACGAGCACGGTCTCGCCGTCGAAGAGCAGCGTGATCTCCTTCACATCTTCGCGTCGGATCTCCTCAAGAATCGCCCGTGTCTCGTCGATGACGGCGCGGATTGCATCGTTGTTGATCTGGTGAAAGGTGCCGACGCGGAAGAGCCTGTAGATCTGCTTGAGCGTCCGTTGGATACTGACGGGATCGAGTCTTCCTGCCTCCATCAGCCCCTCCCCGGTCCGAGCCGCGCGGTCAGTTTGATCACCGCCTCTTTCGCAGCGGCCTGCAGCTCAGGCGCGTTCCACCAGCGCCCCTTTGCGGCATCCTTGATGGCCTCAATTGCCTGGGTCGTGCGGGCGTGTTCAGCAAGCAGGTCGACGGCGAGTTTGCGGCTCACATCGAGCGACTGGTTCTCCAAGAAGCCGTGCGTCGCGGCGAGTTCTATGCAGAAGGCCTCTGCCTGCTCCGGCGCGATTGTGAAGAGCGTGGTGACCAGTGCGTGACGGTCAACGAGCGGCATGTCGTGGAAGGAGAGACCGTTCAGCTTTTCCATGACCGTCGACGCGAGGCCGAACAGTTTGGCCTTGCGGGCGATCTCGTGGGCACGCGCCCGCACCCGCGGGTCTCGATCATCGAGCAGCGGCCGGAGCTCCTCGGTAACCTCCTGCGGCAGCAGTCGCGCCCGCACATCCATCGCCTCGAGCCGCACATGCGGCGCGCCGTTGGCGTAGGCAGCCAGCAGAGCGTTGAGGGAGGCGCGCGTGGGATGCATCGCGAGTACGCGGATAAGGCCGACGCCCAGCGCGGGAAAGACGTCGGGGAGGATGGCGGCGATGGCCGTCTCTCGCCCTTCCGAGAAGCGGGAGATGTGATGGAGCAGCATGTCGAGCGCGTCGGGGAGACCGCACCGTTTGACGGCCTCGAGGACCTCTTCGAAGCAGCCGTCGTCGGCCTGCTCCAGCAGCGTATGCAGTGACTCGAGCATGAGCCGGATGGGGACCTGAATTTCCGGATCTGGGTCGGAACTGACGCCGCGCAGCACTGCCGCCAAGATGGCCGGCTCGAGGAACCGAGCGAGCAGCGGTGCCGCGGCCTGGCCCTCGGGGTCGTGCCGGAGCAGCGAGCTGTGAAGGCGGAGAATGCGCCGCCAAGCTTTCTGGCGCGCCCAGTCTTCGAGCAGGTTGTCGAGGTGGCCGATGATGCTCGCCTCGTCGTTGTGACGCCCCGCATCGACGATCACCGCGAGCAGCGTGCGGCCCAGATGGTGCTCGAGCGCATCGCCGAGCTCTGCCTCGGAGTCGAAGAGTTCGTCGCGGAGGATCGCCAGCATCTCTTCTGGGATCGCCACCGCCGCCGGCCGACTGCTGATGTCGAAGTCAGTTGCGCCCAGCCGCCGCGATGGGGCGGCCTGCTCCTGCTTCGCACCGAGCTTGCGCATCCGGGTCTGGATGCTCTCGCGCAGCGTGGCGAGCGCTTCGGTCTGCATCTCCGACAGCTCGCGGTCGAGCACCTCGAACTCCTTGAGGTCTTGCAGGATAACGGCGCTCACCAGCTTCGCCCGCGCGTGCGGTAACTCGAGGTTCCAGAAGGCGGTGGCGAGGTCATCCTCCTCGGCGAGTTCGACCGACGGATTGATGTAGAGCCAGGTCAGCCAGCTACGGAGCTCCTCTTCGTCGAAGCCCGGAAGCAGGCTGAGCTCGCGAAAGCCGGCGTCGAAGAGGTTGTAGGGCACCGCGTCGTGGGGCGGCGCAGGCTCCCAGACGGAGTCGCCGTTGAACTCAAACGAGTAGGGCCGCACCTGCCAATGCACGCCGTCCACGTCTTCACCCACAATGGCGCGTAGCGACTTTAGCAGCCCTGCAACGCGGCTCTCGGTCTCTGCATGTTCCCAGCCGTGCCTGTGCATCGAGTAGAGCGTGTGCTCCACCATCCGGAAGAGGTCGCGCAGGTTCGAAGCGGTCTCCCAAGACTTGGCGTCGATGGACTGGATATCGCGCTCTGCAGCGGCAAACTTCGCCCCGATCTCCGCCAGCGCGGCCTCCGCGGGATGGGTCTCGCCCGTGACCACGGGTGCGCCCTCCGCTGCCAGGAAGTCGGCGAGTTGATCACGCAGGATGGCACAGCTTGGCTGTCGGCCAAGCGGCGACTCCGACAGACCTTGCAGCAGGATGTGCGCAAGGGTCGGGCCAGCCGCCAGTTCGAGCTGCTCGGCCTCGAGCGAGAACTGCCAGCCCTCCTCTGTCCACACCTTCGGAGGATGGCCGGTGAGCAGCGAGTAGAGCGTTGCTGCGAGGCCAAAGACATCGCTCCGTGGGTCGCCGGGTGTGGCGCAGAGCCCAACCAATTCGGGCGCCCGCCATGCGCTGGGTGCGGTGATGAGGTCGGGAGAGTTCTGCTCCGCCTGTTCCTCCGCAACGAAGGCGCCGGCGAACCCGGTCACCCGAAGACGGCCGGTGTTTGTGATGACAATGCACTCTGGCGAGACGCCCCGATGCAGAATGCGTCGCGCGTGCGCCGCTGCAAGAAAATCTGCCGCCCTGTGGCCCAGGTAGGCCACCGTAACGGCCGACAGCCCAGCACTGCCGTCGGAGATAATCGCAGCCCCGTGCGCGCCTCGAATCAGCTCGACCACCACAAACGGGTCGCCCTCACGGGTCACGTCTTTGCGGAGATACTTAAGCGAGGCAGGGTGCGAGATCTGATCGGAGATGGAGGCGTCGCGGAAGAAGCGCCACCGCATGCGCGGGTCGCGCGCGTGGCGGCTATCGAGCACCTTCACTGCCACCTGCGCACCGCGCCGATCAGTGCCAAGGTAGACACGCGTTATGCTGCCGTCGCCGATGAGGGCGTCGAGCCGATAGGTGTCGAGCACCGTCCCGAGGCGCGGGTCGACCGTCGCTTCGCCGCCCTCCGCGGGCTGCCCGCCGGTGCCGAGCCTGTCCGGGGTAGTCTCCCTCATCAGCTGCCTCCTGATGTACAAAGTAGCCTCCGCGCGGCGGAAGGGTCAACAAAGTCCCATCGATAGGCTCATGCGCTGGCCGAACGATCTGCCCCGTCGCTCCCCGCGCGTGCATAACTGCATGGGGATAGGCCGCTTTGAACCGCCTGTTGCTCTGTCACAGAGGGCCTCTACTTTGGGTCAAACGCAGATCACCCTCTGGACGGTGCACGCGTTAGAGCAGTTGGTGGGTGAACGGAACCTCGCGGGGCTCGGCGATGGTACCCGGTGGTGAGTGCATCCAGTGCCATCGCCAGCAGGGCGGCCCCGGCTACGCCATCGCAGGCACCATCATGGGCGACTACGACAACCCGGAAAACTGCCGCGGCCTGCCAACCGCACTCGTCGAGATCATCGGCGCCGACGGCGTCGTGACCAGCCTGACCCCCAACAGCGCCGGCAACTTCTACCTCAGCACACGCAGCTCCCGCGTCGTCATGCCCTGCACAGCGCGGGTCACCCCAAACGGGCAGACCTATGCGATGGAGACCGAGACGAGCAACGGCGACTGTAACTCCTGCCATATGCCCGGCGGCAACGGCGACACAGCAGGCCGCATCGTCGCTCCCTGAAACAGGACGACGCTTCGGCGCAACCCCCGTGTGCGCCTAGGGGTTGAGGTGGGTCTCCACCGTGATGTCGGGCTCGGCGGCGAGCGCCGCTCCCAGCGTCGCGAGGGAGGCCGCACCCGGCACAAAGACACCGTCGAGGAAGCCGACGACGGAGGCGATGGTCAGTTCAGCCTGTCGACCACTCCGCATCGAGGGCGTCTCTGTCTGATTCGTCGAACAGGGCGCGACACACTCTGCGTTCACTACCTCCGCAGAGGCGCCGCCGAGCGACTCAGCGAGTGTGCCGAGCGTGCTGACATCGATGTCCGAGACGACGCTCGAACAGCCGATGACATCGGGGTGGGGCACATTGTTGAAGAAGTCGCTCACCACATCGGCAAAGGCGGTGTGGCTTCCCCGTTCGAGAGAGACAACGAGCGACGGCGCAGGAATCTCCGCAAACGAGGCGACGCTGGAGGTGTAGTCGACGATGGCGTCCCCCGTCCCGAGCATGATGAGCGCCGGCACGGGCGAGGTCTCGAAGAGCGGCCGCGGCAGGTAGCAGGAGGGCGGCGCGAGGGCGACCAAGGCATCGATGCGGGGTCGTAAAACTCCGTCTGCCAGGCAGCGAGCATGACGGTCATCGCGCCGAGCGAGAGCCCGACATAGGCCATCTTCTCCGTGTCCACGCGGCCCTCGAGCGGCGACCCCGCGGTGGCGCCGAGTGCAAGCACCCGATCGGCAAGCAGTTTAAGGTCGCCGGGCTGGTTCAACACATCTGCGACATCCGGCGGCTGCGCGAGCCGGTTGGTCTTGGGGAAGTCGGCGGCCGCGACGATGTAGCCGCGCGAGGCCAGGATCTCTGCGGTCTTGCGGTTGTCGGAGCGGGTGCTTCCCAGGCCGTGGGCCCAGATGATGACTGGTCCTGGAGCGGCCGCATCGGTGGGGTGCCAGATGGTGACGGGCAGGCGGCGGGGCTCCGCTACCTCGCCGGAGCCGGCAGGGAAGGGCCGCGTCTCGTCCACGAGCTCGTCTGAGGTGGTGGCGAAGGTGTGCGGGCCTCGGAGGCGCAGCGAAGGCAGGAGAGGCTGCGCAGAGCCCTCGCCGGAGCCGTCGGCCTCGCTGCCTGTGTCTGTGCTTCCCGTGTCTGCACCGCTGCCCGTGCTGCCCGTGTCTGTGCTGGAGCCGGTGTCTCCGCTGCCGGAGCCTGCGGAGGTGTCTGCGGGGGCAGTTCCGGAGCTCTCGCCGCTGCAGGCTGCTACGAAGGCAGTAAGGAGAAGCGTGAGAGTCTGGTTGCGCATGGGGCCTCCGCGGGTGGAAGCAGACGCAAGTAGCAGAGCCTAGGGGGCGCTGCAGTAACTCAGGGAGCGACGGTTGCGATGCAGCGCGTCAGCGGCAGGCCCACATCGGCGAGCGTGTAGAGGTAGACCTGCTCGCCTACCGTGAGCGCACGGGGCGCACCGCCGGCGGGGACCCGCTGCGCTGCTCCAACCGGGACGAAGCCGTAGGTTACCGCGCCGCGAAGCGCAGCAGCCGTTTCGGGCACATCGACGCGCCAGATGGTGCCTGCGGGGGTGTCGAGGTTGGGCGGCACGCCGGGGTTCGCCGAGCCAATCTCCAGCAGGTACAGGTAGCGTGCCGAGCCGGTGAAACGGATGGTTCCGTCGGCCTTTACGCCGATGCTGCCGGCGCAGGCGCGGGGCTCGAAAGTGGCCTGGGTGACGAGCGGTCCGCCGAAGGGGGGGATGGCCGCAGCCTCAGACTCCAAGTTGCCGCGCCGCAGATACTCCTCAAGGAAGAAGGTCTTCATGCGGTCCGGCTCAGTGCTCGGCAGCGCGGTGCGCACCCGCTCGAAGCCAAAGTTCTGGTCGGGCGGATAGGCGCCGAAGGAAGACGAGTCGACGAGCCCTGCGAGCAGCGCGACGCCGTCGTCCGAGACCGAGTCGGTCCAGATGGCCGAGGCCTCGAGGTGCCAGTCAGAGGGGCCTTCGGGAGCCAGCTCCGAGCTGTGGCAACAGACGCAGGCGCAGGCCTTGACCTGCGAGGTGACCCACGCGAGCTCGGACTGGAATGCTGGGTCATCGAGCCGCGGGTCGGCCGCGTCGCTCTGGATGACGGGCGGCTGCGCGGAGTAGGGGCGCTGGGTGCGCACGATGTCGCATCGTCCGTAGTCGGCGAAGTCGCGGCCGGGCTCGGTGCAGGCAGAGATGGCGGTGTAGGTGCAGACAGAGTCGCCGGCTGCAGGCTCGTCGCCGGCAACCGGCGGGCTGCAGATCAGCCGCGGCTGAATGAAGATGCCACCGGGCAGCGACTCGGGCAGCGGGAAGCTCTCGGCCGAGATGATGCCCTGCTCAGGCTCTCCTGAGCCGCTGCCGGTGCTGTCCGTTGCGGCCGAACCGTCCGTCGCGTCTGCCGAGCTGTCGGTCGCGGAGGTGTCATCGGCGGTATCGGCGCTGCCGCCGGCGTCGTTCACTGCAGGAAGGTCAGCAGACTCCTCGGCACAGCCTACCAGCAGGAGCATCAAGGGAAGGGCGATGTGGCGCATGATACGATCCGATAAGGTCATAGGGGGTAAGGTACATGCAAACCCCAAGGGGTTCGCCGACAGTGCGCTAGACTGGGTTGGCCCTCGCCTCGAGCGCCTCCCAGCGCACATACATCTTGGCCAAATCGGCTTCGATGGCGGTCACGCGGTCCATGGTCGGCCGGGTCTCTCTGGCTGGCTTGGCGTAGAAGACGGGGTCGGCGAGCAGCGCACTGAGCTTGCTCTGCTCCTGCTCCAGCACCTCGATGCGGCGGGGGAGCTCTTCGAGCTCCTTCTTCTCCTTGAAGGACATCTGCACCTTCGGCGCAGGCAGCTTTCCTGCAGCGATGAGGGCCTTCTTCTCGCTCTGTTTCGTGGCCGGTTCGGGGCGCTGACGGAGCCAGTCGTCGTAGCCGCCCGGGTAGTCGCCGATGCGGCCGTCGCCCTCGAAGACGAGCGTGCTGGTCACCACCTCATTGAGGAAGGCCCGGTCGTGGCTGACCACGAGCACGGTGCCCGGGTAGTTCGAGAGCAGCTGCTCCAGCAGTTCGAGCGTCTCGGTGTCGAGGTCGTTCGTCGGCTCGTCGAGGACGAGCACATTGGAGGGCTTGAGGAAGAGGCGCGCGAGCAGCAGTCGGGCCCGCTCGCCGCCGGAGAGGAGCCGCACGGGCACGCGGGCCCGCTCCGAAGAGAAGAGGAAGTCTTGCAGGTAGCCGTGCACGTGGCGGGTCCGGCCATCGACCGTCACCCGGTCGTTTCCGTCAGCAACCGTGTCGACCACGGAACGGTCAGGGTCGAGCCACTCACGCGTCTGGTCGAAGTAGACAACCTCGAGGCGGGTACCCGTGCGGACCTGTCCCGACGACGCTTCGAGCTCGCCCAGCAGGCAGCGGATGAGCGTGGTCTTTCCGCAGCCATTCGGGCCGATGATGCCGATGCGGTCGCCACGCATGATGAAGGTGGTAAGCTCGTGGATCAGCGGGGGTCGACCCTCGTAGCCGAAGCTCAGCGCCTGCGTCTCACAGACCAGTTTGCCTGAGTTCGCCGCCTCCTGAATGGCCATCTTGAGCTCGCCGGGCCGCTTGCGTTGCGAGGCACGCACGGCGCGGAGCTGCTCGAGCGCGCGGAGTCGGCCGACCGACTTGGTCCGGCGTGCCGCCACACCCTTGCTCGCCCATTCGGCCTCTTCGGAGATGCGCTTGTCGAGCCGGATGCCCACGGCCTCCTCTTCTGCCAACTGCCGCTCACGCCGCTCCAGATAGGTGCGGTAGCCGCAATCCCACGAGGTGAGCTTGCCGCGGTCGAGCTCGACGATGCGGTTGGCAATCCGCTCGAGGAAGGCCCGATCGTGCGTTACAAAGAGGAGCCCCCGCTGCGACTCGCGCAGGAGCAGCGTCTCGAGCTGCTCGATCGCCTCGACGTCGAGGTGATTCGTGGGCTCGTCGAGCAGCAGAATGTCGGGGTCGGTGGCCAGCGCGCGGGCCAGTGCGGCACGCCGCTTGAGGCCGCCCGAGAGTGTCGCGAAGGGCTGGTCGGGGTCGAGGCCGAGCCGTGCGATCGCCGTCTCGACAGCGGGCGCTACTGCCCACGCCGCCGACGGGTCTCCGATCGCGTCGCCGCCAGCCCGCATCGCCGCCGCATCGCGCCCCGCGCCTCCGAAGGCGCCCGCCACCAGCTCCCAGACCGAGGCCGAGTCGTCGGAAGGGATCTCCTGAATCAATCGCGCAACACGGAGTGAATCGGGCCGCTCCACGACGCCCTGCTCGGGCAGCAGTACGCCCTCAATCATGCGGAGCAGCGTCGTCTTGCCCGCGCCGTTTCGGCCGAGCAACCCGACCCGCTCCCCTCGCTCAATCGAGAACGAGGTGTCGTTCAGCACGGGTGCCGAGCCAAAAGAGAGGTGAATCCCCCGGAGTTGAATCAGTGCCATTACACTCCGCTCGTTTCGCCCAACATTCTGGCTTCCAGTTCGTGAACCAGCGCATCGACGCGCTCGGCCATGTGGGCCAGTTTCTCATCCCGCAGCGCCAGCATCTCCGTGCGGAGCTCCTCGGCGCTCTGCAGAAGCTGGCGAATGCGCTCCTCCGGGGCCGACCCGCGAGCCGACTGCACGGCGGCTGCAAGCGAATCAGCCCGTTGTGCCAGTCCCTCGCGCAGCTCCTTCGCACGCTCCGAGACGCGGGCGATCGTGTTCTCAATCACGTGGCGCGGCGGACGGCTCACACCTGAGGCCAGGCCAACGAGCTGCATCAGCTTGAGGATCCAGTAGGTGGGGTCGAACTCATACCAGCGCCATCCCTGCGCCGCGGAGCGCTGGTAGTGGTGGTGGTTGTTGTGCCAGCCCTCGCCCATGGTGAAGGTGGAGATGAGTGCGCTGTTGCGGGAGGTGTCGGTCGTCTCGTACACGCGCCGGCCCATGACGTGAGCGAGCGAGTTGACGCAGAAGGTGCCGTGCCAAAGCGCAACCGTCGAGACGCCGAAGCCCCAGCCAAGCCCTGTCAGGCCCCAGGCCGCGTAGAGTGCGATCGCGAGCAGCAGCGGCGGCACAATCGCATACTTTTCAAGCCAGAGGATCTCCGGGAACTTCGCGAAGTCCTTCACCCGCTCGATGTCGGTATTGTCGGTCTCTTCGACCAGCATCCAACCCATGTGGGCATACCAGAAGCCATCGAGCTTGGGGCTGTGAACGTCGCCGGGCTGGTCTGAGTAACGGTGGTGCTGGCGGTGGTGGGCCGCCCACCAGAGCACGCCTCCCTGGCAGGCGGTTTGCGCAAGGAAGGCCATGAGGAACTGCGTCACACGCCCCATCTTGTAGGCGCGATGCGAGAAATAGCGGTGGTAGCCGGCCGTGATGCCGAAGACCCGCACGTAGTAGACCACCAGGGCGAGGAGGACGCCGAACCAACTAAAGCCTGCCATCCAAGCCACGATCGGGGTCGCGATGTGGATGCCGAGGAAGAGCGTGTTGCGGGGACGGGGACGGAAGCGGGACCAGATGCTGGATGTCGACACGGCTCTCTCCGGCGGGCTCGTGAGGGACTGCCTGACGAGTGGTCGGGGGATAGTCATTCCGCCCCCCCAAGGTCAAACGGCATCACCGAGTTTTCCGCAACTTGCAAACAGCCAGATGACGCGCTGCGCGTCGCCCGCGGCAGTCCCGTTACGGGACCGTGAGGAAGGCCACATACTCGCCGTGCGTCAGGCAGTGAGCCCAGACGCGGACCCTGTCTCCCGACTTCAACCCCGCCGGGATCGCGGCGAGATAGATGGTGTTCTTGCCGCCGTCGGCGGTGATGTCGCCCTCGCCAAAGACAGCGTAGGCGCCGTTGTCGGCGGCTGCCGTGCCCGGCCAGTCGGAAAAGCTGCTCTGAAGCTCCTCCGTCTCGCCCTCTTCGGCCCGCCGAACCCTGATCCAGTCGTACCAGTGGCCCACCTGGTTGTTGGCCTCGCTCTTCACCGCGTTGGGATGTCGGCCGTGGCCCTTCGACGGATCGCCCCACATCATGGCCATGAAGCCGGCGGGCACGCTGCCCACCTCGGGCAGGTAGGGGAGGTGCTTGCCGAGCGCCTCCTTGGGGCCGCTCTCTGCATTGATCGCCGCCTGGTAGGTTGCCGGGATGAAGCCGGCGTTGCCGCGCTCTCGGTTGTAGGCGATCGCATCCCAGCCCGCCGGCTCGGTGCGCAGCGGCTCGTTCGGGTCTCGGACCGCAGCGGCAGGCGCGGAGGCCTGCGGCGCGCCACAGCGGCTCACCGCGGGCATCAGGATGACGGCGCCCGTCGAGAGGGCGAGGCGTTGAAGAAAGCTGCGACGGTCTTGCATGAGCACACCTATGCGGGGGTTAACGGAGGAGGGAAAGATCGACTCCGAGCGTCTGGGCGAGGAAGGCGAACTGGTCGGCGTTGGCGGCGACCGTCTGCTTCACGAGGTCGGCGCCGCCGTGGCCGGCGTTGCGCTCGAGGCGGAAGAGGACCGGCGCTGCCTCCGGCAGCCCCGAGGTTGCCGCTGCAATCGCGGCTGCGAACTTGCGGGCATGCATCGGATCCACGCGGTCGTCATGGTCGGATCCCATCATGAGCAGCGCAGGATAGCGGGTGCCCGCGGTCACGTGATGGTAGGGCGAGTAGGCGGCGAGGTAGGGGAACTGCGTGGCCTCATCGGCGCTGCCATACTCCGGGATCCAGGTGCGGCCGCTGCCGAACCGGTGGTAGCGGAGCATGTCGAGCAGCGGCACGGCGCAGATGACCGCGCCATAGAGTTCAGGCCGCTGTGTCATCGCCGTACCGACAAGCAGGCCGCCGTTGCTTCCGCCCCGAATCGCCAGCTTCTCTGAGCGGGTCCAACCGGTCGAGATCAGGTGTTCGGCAGCCGCATGGAAGTCGTCGAAGACGTTCTGCTTGCGGTCGAGCATGCCGGCCTGGTGCCACGCCTCGCCATACTCACCGCCGCCGCGCAGGTTGGCGATCGCGTATACCCCGCCGAGCTCCAGCCAGGTCACCACGGCCGAGGAGAAGGCCGGGGTCATGTCGACGTTGAAGCCGCCGTAGCCGTAGAGAAGTGCGGGGTTCGAACCATCGCGCTTCGCATCGTCGCGATGCACCACAAACATGGTCACCTGCGTGCCATCCTTGGAGGTGTAGCTCTCCTGCGAGACCACCATGTGCGAGGTGTCGACATCGAGCTTCACCCGCCCCCAAACCTCGCTCCGGTTCTCCGACAGCGAGAGCTTCATCACCTGCGTTGGCTGCGTGAAGGTGGAGAAGCCGAAGTAGAGCGTGTCGCTGTCGAGCTCGCCCGAGAGCCCCGAGATGGAGCCCAAGCCCGGGAGCGCAAGGTCGCGCAGCTTGCCGCCCTCCAAGCCCCAGAGTGAAAGCCGGCTCGCAGCCTTGTCCAGCGACGAGATGATCAGCTTCTCGCCGGCCACCTGCACGCCATCAATCTTCGTTGCTCCCTCGGGCACAATCTCGCGCCAGACGCCGCTGTCGGGCGAGACGGAGAGCACCCGGTACATCGGCGCCGCGGCGTTGGTGTGGAGGTAGAAGATGTTCTTGAAGGCGGTCACCTCGGTGACTGCGCCGGCGCCCACGACCAGCCGCTGGAAGCCCAGCCCCTGCGCCCGCGCGTCTAACTTGGCGACCAGCTCATTCGTCACGCTCGATGCGATCACATCACCGCTCGGCACCACCCGCCGCGGAATCGTGATGTCGACCTGCATGCGCTGGTCGCGATACCAGATGCTCACATCATCCCAACCCCGCGAGAGGTAGAGAAAGAGGAAGTGCCCATCCTCCGACAGGTCGACGCCGATGAAGGTCTCAGGGTCGCCCGTCGCGCCAAAAATCTCGGTGTCGGCTCCCTGCTGGCTCCCGAGCTGGTGCAGCCGAACCGTCGCGAATCCGGGCCGCTGCTCGACCGTCACCGTCTCGCTCACCGGCGGCACCCAGACGTAGTAGAGTTGCGCCGAATCGGGCGTCCACGACATGCCCGAATACTTCGCGCCTTCGAGCTCGTCCGGGAGGTCTTCGCCCGTGTCCACACGACGCACGCGGAGCGTCGCCTCATCGGCATTGTTGGGCTTGATGAGGTAGGCGAGCAGCTTGCCGTCGGGCGATGGAATCCAGCCTCCGAGCGCCGTTGTCCCGTCCGTGGAGAGCTTCGCGGTGTCGATCAGGACCCGCTCCTCTCCGCTCTCGTCTCGCCAGGCCAGGAAGGACTTCTCGGCTCCCTTCGGACGCCGCATGTAGAAGAGCCGGCCCTGTCGCGCGACGGGCGTGGAGATGGAGTCGACGTAGAGCAGCGACGAGAAGCGGGCCGTGAGCAGCTCGTGGCCCTTCACGCCGTTCACCACCGCGCGGGCGTGGAGATCTTGCCCGTCTGCCCAGGCCTTCACCTCGTCGGAGTCGCCATCTTCGAGCCAGCGGTAGGGGTCAGCGATTGCGACGCCGTGGAGCTGTTCAATGATGGCTTCACGCCGTGCAACGGGCGCTGCGGGGAGGTTCTTCACGGAGGTCTCCTGAGGGGCCGAGCAGGCCGCCAGCAGTGTAGCGAGGCAGAGTGTGATAGCCCTTCGAATCATGATTCAGCCTGGGTGGCGAGCGCCGCTGCTGCGCTCTCGCGGTGACCGTCGGCATGGATGGCGAAGCGCTCTGCTTCACGCGGATGCACAGGCGCGCTGTTGGGCCACTGCCAGCGCCCGAAGAGGCCCCGCTGGTAGTCGTCGAAGGCCCGCTGCAGTTCCGCATGGTTGTTCATCACAAAGGGCCCGTGCGCTGCGACTGGCTCGCCGATCGGACGACCCTGCAGCAGCAGGAGCTGTGCCGGAGCATCGCCGTTCTCGATGGTGCAGGGAAGATGGGACCGAACAGCGGCCCGCACCCGGCCCGAAAGCGCAGAGCCGCCGAGCGTCACCTCGCCCTCGAACAGGTAGAGCGACCGCGAGAGGCCGGCCGATGCCGCCGGCAGCGTCCACTGCGCACCCGGCTCAAGATTGATGGTCCAGATGGCCACCTCGTTGCTCGGTTCGGCAGCCCACGAGGAGGGCGGCGGTGGCGGTGCGGGCTGCTCTCCGATGGCGCCCGCAGCCATCACCAGACGGGTCTTGCGGCCCGCCGCATCGGTGAAGGTCTGCTCGGGGATCTGGTGGGCCCAGAAGATGGCGAAGTGGGGCGTCGCCATCTTGTTGCGCGAGGGCAGGTTGAGCCAGATCTGGAAGAACTCGGTCAGGTTGTGCTGCTCTCGCTCCACAAGCGGGAACATCTCGCAGTGCTCGACCCCTTTGCCGGCCGTCATCCACTGCACATCGCCGTTGCCGAAGCGGGCCGTGGCGCCGAGCGAGTCGCTGTGATCGATGAGGCCGCGGCGGGTGAAGGTCACTGTCTCGAAGCCCCGGTGCGGGTGGCGCGGAAACCCGGGGATCTCCTTGCCGTGATACATGTTCCAGCCATCTTTGTTGCCGAAGTCCTGGCCAAGATTGCGCCCCTCAAGGCTCGCCTTCGGGCCCATCTCTTCGGTGCCTGCCGGGTAGTCGTCCACATGGTAGACGCAGAAGAGAAAGGGGTCGACGGTCTGCCAGGGGAAGCGCAGGCTCTCAACGGATTCGACAATGCTTGCTGCCATCTCACACTCCTCGTTCGCAGGCCGGTCGGTTGAACCGCCGGCCCTAGGTAGGGCGGTTGCGAACCCGCCGCAATCAGCCGGCTGACTCCTGACTGTCGCCCGTCCGGTAGGCTCTCAACTTCGTGTTCCAGCGCCCCATTCCCGCGGCGACGAGCACCGCTGCGCCACCGCCGAAGAGGATGGCGAACCGGGTGCTTGTGGCAGCGGCGAGCAGCCCAGATTCAAACGCGCCGAGCTGGTTGCTGGCGTGGATGAAGAGCATGTTGATGGCGCTCACCCTCCCGCGCAGGCTATCTGGGGTCGAGAGTTGGACGATGGTGTGCCGCAGCACAACGCTGATCTGGTCTGCGGCGCCTACCAGCGCGTAGGCGATGGCGGACAGCCAGAGCGTTGTCGAGAGCCCGAACAGCAGCGTGGCAACGCCGTAGGCGGCGACTGCCCAGAGCAGCGTCTTGCCGGCCCGCTCGATGGGGCGGCGGGTCGCGAGGAAGATCGACATGGAGAGCGCGCCGAGCTCGATGGAGGCAGACAAGATGCCAAAGCCGGCAGGGCCGGTCTGAAGGATCTCCTTCGCGACCACCGGCAGCAGTGCCTGCGCGCCGCCCAGAATCACCGCCACCATGTCGAGCGCCATGCAGCCGAGCAGCACAGGCGAGGAGGAGACAAACTTGGCTCCGTCGAACATCTGTCGGAAGGGGTTCGCCGGCTCGTCGCTGGCGCCCGTCGGCATGGCAGGCGGCAGCCGCCTCACAAGCAGGTAGGAGGTCAGTAGCAGCAGCGCGTGGAGCAGGTAGACCGACCAGATGGGCGAGACCGTCAGGAGCACGCCTGCGAGCGCCGGTCCGGAGGCCATCGCCAGACTCTGCATCGTCGCGGCGATGGTCACGGTCTGAGGAAGCTCTTCGCGAGTGACAAGTCCGGGCAGCAGGCTGGCGCGCGAGGGCTGCTCCAACCCGCCGATCGCAGCGAGCCACCCGGCCGCCACAAAGAGCACCCCGTGCGAGAGCATCCCGTGGTAGGCGAGCCAGGCGACAATCGGTGTCGCACCGGCCGCCACCAGCTGCGACCTGCGCACCGTGCGGGTCCGCTCGTAGCGGTCTGCAATGACGCCGCCGGCCATCGTCGACAGCAGCGCCGGCAAGAACTGCGCGAGCCCGAGCGTTCCGAGCAGCACCTTGCTGCCCGTGAGTTCGTAGACGTGCCATGAGGCCGTCGCCCGAAAGAGCGTCATCGCCATGAGTCCGAAAACCCGGCTCGCCAGGTAGGCCTGCACCATGGGGTGTCTGCGGAGCAGCGCGATCGCGGAGGCCCCGGCAGAGGCGTTCTGTGTGCTGCTATCCGACATATGCCCAAGAGGTGAGGCCCCAGGCCATCGCGCCAACGAGCCAGAGGAGGGTGGATACGACGACCGCGCGAGCGGCAAAGAGCTCGGCCACACCATAGGCATGACAGAGGCTGAAGACTGCGACGCCAACGGGGGTCATCGACTGTGCCACCACCACAGCCCGGTCGGTCGCGCTGAGCTCCATCGGCATGTAGTGCACGACTGCGAGTGCAAGCAGCCCGGCCCCTGCGGTCTTCAGCACCGTCGTACCCACCACGCCGCGGTCCGGCGCCACCACCGCGCCGCGGTGACGCCACAGGTAGAGGCCCATCGCAACCAGCGCGACCGGCGATGCAGCGGCGCCCAACGGCGAGAGCATCGCCACCGCTTGCAGCTTGATGGAGTCCGGCAGGTAGCGGGCCGCGATGCCGATCCAGGGCGCCCAGACGATCGGCATGCGGAGGGTCTCCGCGAGCACGCTCCGACTGCTGGCCTGCGGAGAGGCGCGCCGCAGCAGCACCGGCATCACCGCCATGCCGAGCAGCAGGTGAAGGGTCGCAATGCCCACCGCGCGCCGGCTCCCGGCGGCCCCAGCGAGCGCCGTGCAGAAGGGGATGCCGATGTAGGCGCTGTTGCCGTAGATCAGAGCGCAGAAGGCCGCCGTTCGGTGCGCTGCATCGCGGAAGAAGCGCGAGGCGGCCCAGGCGAAGGGCAGCCAGAGCAGCCAGACCGCCGCGGCCGACAGCAGCGCCGGAGCCACGCTGTCGGTCTGCTCCTCTTTGAGCAGCAGCACCACAATCCAGGCAGGGAAGGCCAGCGTGATCGCAAAGCGGTTGAGCACCTCCGCCGCCGCCTCGCTGTCGCGGAAGATACCAAGCGCACCGGCAAGCGCACCGAACCCTACGAGCCCGGCGAGGATGAGCACTGCTGCAGTCATGACAGGCCCCCCGCCGCCGTGGGGGGGTTATTCGGCAAGAATCGCCTCGATCTCGCTCCGGAGATTCCGCTCGCCGGCCAGCACAAAGAGCCGTGCCGGCGCCTCATTCGACATCGGGATGGCCTCGATGGTCACCGTCCGCGCCTCAGCATCGGAGTACCACTCCACCTCATGCAGCAGGCCGTCGAGGCCCACCTCGAAGACATCGGAGAGCCGCTGCTCCGGCGACAGCTTCACGGTCACCCGCGCCTCGGTCTCGCCGAAGGTCCAATGCGGCACCTCCTCGGGAAAAAGCGCATTGCGGAGGCAGAGCGCGTCTGTCACCGACGAGGTCGTGTTGGTGTTGAGGAGCGGCATCACGATGCCCGCCCGCGCCGTGATGGTTTGCGCCAGGACCTCGCCCGACAGCACCGTCGCCTGCTGCGAAAGGTCGCCCTCGCGGAGCAGCTTTCGCACCGCGCGGAAGGCCCGATTCGAGTCACCGATGGCCTCCCACGACCGCGGCGCCGCCGCAGCCTCATCGAGCGATGTCTGGAACCACATCAACCCCTTCGCGCCTGCCGCCATCGCTGAGAAGGCTTGGAAGATCATCTCCTGCGGTGCGGGCTGGCGATGGAACACCTCTGTGCCGCGCGTCAGGTTCCATCCGCTGTGGAGCCCCTGCGCATACTGCCAGGTTGGCAGCGGCATCATGTTCTCGCGGGTGTTGCGAAGGAAGTCGTAGGCGCCGAGCAGCTGGATGGGCGCGCCGTCCTCGGTGATGTGGGGCGCGCAGGCGGAGATGTAGTAGTCGATGCCCTGGATGTCGGCGATGCCGGCGAAGGTTCCCACATGGCCGTGGGTCTTGGCGCCGTTGTAGACAGGGAGCTCCGGGTGCATCGACCAGAGCTGCCGCGTCTCCCGTGCCTTGATGTTTGGGCGTGAGAGGCCATCGGCGTCGTAGATCTCACCGTCGACCTCGTCGCCGATCAGGAACCCTGCCGCCCGCGTCGTGTCGAGGAGTCCAGAGCCGGCATCGGGTGACGACAGGTAGTCGTCGCCGATGAGCACCCGGTAGTCGTCACGCTGCGGAGCGATGCTGTTCAGCACCTCGGCGGTGGGCGCATTGCAGCGGCCATTCCAGTAGAGGTAGAAGGTGTCGAACCCTGCGGCGAGGTGTTGCGTGAGCGCCTCCGTGTCGGGCTCGCTCGTTGGCACCGGGCAGTCATCCGAGACAGGCCAGGCCTCAATCGGGAAGTACTCCGGGACCACGCGTCCAGCCCCCACCGACGGAACGCCCGTGCCGTCGTCCAGCGCCACCGTCCAAGCGGCGCCCGGCTTGAGCGGCTCGCAGAGCTTGATCTCGCCCCGCACCGACGCTCCCGGCGCAATCGGCCCACTCAGCCCGCAAATCTCGCTCGCCTCATAGCGGATGCCATTGACCGTTACGGCGCGCAACCTTGCGTCCCGATCATCGCGGTTCTGTGCATGGAACAGGAGCCTCGTCCCCTCGTCGGCCGTCGTCACATAGGTGATGGGCGTCGTGGTCGTCGTCATCACTACGCGCTCACTCAGCGCCTCGCCCTGGTCGGTCACAATCGTAACCTTGTGGACGGTCTGATCGTCCCAGGCAGGAGAGCGGCTGTGCAGGCTGAGCCAGATGGGCTGGCCGGCCACCACCTCCTCCGGCCAGACATGATACCACTCCATCGTCGGGTTCTGGGCCGACACTTCGGCCTCCAGATCGCGCTCGTCAACTTGCACACTCCGCACCCGTCCCGACACAGCTGCAATGCCCGCGATCTGAACCCGTCCACCGTCACGCGGCCGCTCTGTGAACTCAGGATAGAGGCGCTCGTCGAGCGAGGCATCCTTGCGGAGCATCGCATAGGTCGTAAGGTCTGTTGCCGATGAGCAGACGGGCGGCGTTGCCTCGCAGAAGATGACCGGGTCGACCGGCTGGCGGTAGTCGCCTTCGGGGGGCGGCGTGGTGTCGACGGGCGTGGTGTCGGCTCCGCTCCCCGAACCATCCGCGACCGTATCGCCGGCTGTGTCTGCTGCGCTGCCATCCGCCTCGGTATCGGTGTCGGCATCAGCCTCAGTGTCAGCGACCGAACTGTCTTCGACGCCCGTGTCTGCACCCGCATTGCCCGACTTCGCGTCGTCTCCGCAGGCGGCCAGCAGCAGCAACAGGCTCCACTTCCAAGAAGGCTTCATCGCGCGTCCCTCGTCTCGGTCGGTTGCGCACTCCCGCGGGGAGGGCGTTTCTGGTCATCGGCGCAACTATGCCATAAGGCCCGCTGACGCTAGCGCCAACCCAAACCTCCCCCATGACCCACACCGAGCCCGAGCACGACGAACGACTCGGCGGCATCCGCCGACTCTACGGCAACGCCGCGGCCGACCGGATCGCCGCAGCCACAGTGATGGTCATCGGTGTTGGCGGCGTCGGCTCGTGGACCGTCGAGGCGCTCGCCCGAACCGGCGTTGGGCGTCTCATCTTGGTCGACCTCGACGAGGTCTGCGTGACCAACACCAACCGGCAGGTTCACGCAGTCACGGGTAACTACGGGCGCCCCAAGGTCGAGGCCATGCGCGACCGCGTCGCCGCCATCGCTCCGGGTTGCCAGGTCGAGGTCGTCGCCGACTTCTTCGCCGCAGATACCGCCGACACCATCCTCGGCCGCTCGCCCCACCTTGTCATCGACGCCATCGACGACGCCCGCGAGAAGGCCCTCCTCATCCACCTCTGCCGCGAGCGGGCGCTGCCCGTCGTCGTCTCGGGCGCCGCTGGCGGCCGCAAGAACCCCGCCGCCGTCACCGCCGGCGACCTCGGTGCGACCGCCGGCGACCCCCTGTTGCGCGAGGTCCGGCGCCACCTGCGCGTGGCCCACGGCTGGAGCATCGCCGACCGGCAACCCTGGGGCATCCCTGCCGTCTTCTCCCAAGAGCGGGCCCTCTATCCCACGCCGGAGGGCGAGGTCTGCGACACGCCCGCAACGGGCGCACCCGCCCGCCTCGACTGCCGAACAGGTTTCGGCACCTCCGCCATGGTCGTCGGCGCCGTCGGCCTCACCCTCGCGTCGCTTGCTGCGGACCTTCTCGCCTCCGGCGCTCATCCTACGACGCAACCCTCCTTCGACGGATGCACCTCATGAAAGCCACTCGCTACCTCGACCTCCTCACCGCCGTCTTCATCACCGCGCTGCTCGTCTCCAACCTCGTGGCCGCCAAGACCACCGTCCTCATGGGCTACACCATCGGCGTCGGCATCTTCGTCTTCCCAGTCTCCTACATCTTCGGCGACGTGCTCACCGAGGTCTATGGGTACAAGGCCTCGCGCCGTGTCATTTGGCTCGGATTCGCCAGCGTCGGTCTGGCAGCCGTCATCTTCCAACTCTGCGTCCGCGCCACCCCTGCGCCCGGCTTCCAAAACCAGGCCGCCTTCGAGACCATCCTCGGCCAGAGCCCCTACGTCCTCATCGCCTCCATGATTGCCTACTTCATCGGCGAGTTCTGCAACTCCTTCATCATGGCGAAGATGAAGGTGATGACCCGCGGCAAGCATCTCTGGACCCGCACCGTCGGAAGCACCATCGTCGGTGAGGCGGTCGACAGCGTCATCTTCTACCCCCTCGCCTTCCTCGTGCTGCCGAGCCTTGTAGGCTTCGCTGCTGGCGTCTGGTCCATCGAGGATGTGAAGTCGGTTCTCATCAACAACTACCTCCTGAAGGTCGCCATCGAGGTCCTCGCGACGCCCGTCACCTATCTCCTCGTCGGCGCACTCAAGCGGGCCGAGGGCGTCGATGTCTTCGACACCAACACCAACTTCAACCCCTTCCAGTTCTCGGGCGACGCAGCCGAGACGCCCCCAGGCGAACCAAAATGACCCAGCGTCCCAAGCGCCCCGCAGCTCCCCGCAATGCCGATTTCTATGGAGCTCCGGTCGGCGTCGGTCCCCGCTATCAGCCCCCCGGCCCGCCGCGCCCCGCCATCACCGTCGGCCACACCCGCCCCGAAAAGCCGCCGCTCTCCAAGCAGGTCACCACCCTCTGGGACTACCCGTCGCAGCATTACGGACAGACGCAGCAGGGCAGCCAGTCCTACGAGGGTGCAACCCCCTCCTACGTCATCTGGAATGTGATTCAGCGCTTCTCCGAGCCCGGCGCCACCGTCCTCGACCCCTTCTGTGGCTCCGGCACCACCTTGGATGTCTGCCGCGACACAGGGCGCACCGGCCTTGGCTTCGACCTCGCGCCCACCCGCCCCGACATCCAGCAGGCCGACGCACGGAGCATCCCGCTCAAGAATGCGACCGTCGACCTCGTCTTCATGGACCCGCCCTACGCAGACAACCTCGACTACTCCGACGACCCCCGCTGCATCGGAAAGCTCAAGGGCGATGGCCGCTACCAGCGCGCCATGAAGCTCGCCATCGACGAGGCGGTCCGGGTGCTCCGCAACGACGGCGTCCTCGCCATCTATGTCTGCGACGTCTTCAAGAAAGACCGCCCCTTTCAGCCGCTCGGCTTCGACCTCTTCGCGGCGGCGCGGCAGTACCTCGACCCCATCGATGTTATCGCCGTCACCCGCCACAACCGAACGCTCGAGATGGGCAACTTCCGCAAGGCGGCCGACGAGGGCAACTTCTTCCTCCGCGGTTTCAACTACCTCATGCTCTTCCGCAAGCGGGCGCCGCGCCCCGATCAGGAGAGCCGGTAGACCGAACAGTCGGCCTCGTCGCCGGCCTCCAGCTCACGCGACGAGGGCAGCCGGTAGCGACCGATGCAGACCATGCCGGCAGCGTCGAGGTAGTGTCGGCCGGGGTCGCCCAGCCAGACCTCCGCGCCCGCCGCCGCGCAGCTCCGGAGCCAAGCCAGCATTGCTCCGGCCATCCGCCCCTCGTAACAGATATCACCAGCCAGGATGAGGCCGCCACGCGGTGCGAGCGAGGTCACATCGACCGTCTCCGCCTGCACCGCAACGCCGTTCGCCTCGGCATTCAGCGCTGCCGCTACCGCCGCCATCGGGTCGATGTCGAGGCAGTGCACCTCGGTGGCGCCGAGCTTTGCAGCGACAATGCCGACCAGGCCGCTCCCGCTCGCCACGTCGGTTACCGGTCTGCCTTCAACCAGCTCCGGATGCAGCTGCAGATGGTGGGCGAGCCCCACGCCGCCAGCCCAAGGAAAGGCCCAGAAGGGCAGGGCGAGCTCGCCGCGCTTGAGCCAATCGGCCTCCTCGTGCCAGAGCGGAAAGGCGG
>JABMMX010000221.1 GCA_013205435.1 Deltaproteobacteria bacterium | reverse complement strand
TAGCTCGCAAGGTCGGACTTGTTCTTCCAGGCGGTGCCGTAGATGCGCTGCAGCATGGGCTTGGTCGAGTCGCCGCGCCAGTAGGCGCCCGAGACGCGCATGAGCTTGAAGGCCTTGCACTCGCCGGTGCGGCGCACATGGGGGCCGCCACAGAGGTCGACGAAGGTGTCCTGCTGGTAGAAGCGGACCTCGGGCACGCCGAGGTCTTGGATGAGCTCAATCTTGTACTGCTGGTTGCGCTCTTTGAAGTAGCTGATGGCCTGGTCGGAGGGCACGTTCCAGGTCTTGAACTCGAAGTTGCCCTTCACGATGCGCTCCATGCGGGCCTCGATGTCGACGAGGTCGTCGGGCGTGAGCGAGCGGGGCAGGTCGAAGTCGTAATAGAAGCCGTCGGCGATCGGCGGGCCGATGGCCATGCTGGCCTCGGGGAAGATCTCGAGCACGGCCTGCGCCATGATGTGCGAGCAGGAGTGGCGGATCTTCCAGAGCTGGTCGCGGCGGGGCGCGCCGTCTGCCGGCACCGTCTCTTCGGTGGTCTCGGAGGGGGACTGGACCGGGGCAGAATCGTTCGACATGGGGGCTCCGATAGGGTGGCGGCGCGTCCTACACTGACGCGGCGCGAGGGTCGCCCCTGCTAGCAATCGGGCGCTCCGACTGCAACGCATCGGTGCCGCGAGAACCGCTTGACCGAGCGGCCGTCGGCGGGGCATTCTCACACGATGATTCGCAGCGCCGACACACTCCCTTCGCTGCTGCGCGGTCTGTCGCAGAACGGCCTCCTGCTGGCGCTGCTTGGCCTCGGCTTCCTGCTCGTGCTGCCGCTGCCAACGCCGCTGCTGAGCCTGCTGCTGGTCGCCGACCTGTTGCTCTCCGCGCTGGTGCTTTCCGCCCTCGTGCGGGCACGCAGCGCCGCGCAGGTGACCACCCTGCCCACGCTGCTGCTGCTCGGTGCGCTCTTCCGGCTCGCGCTCAACATCGCTTCGTCGCGGCTCATCCTCACGCGGGGCGACGCGGGCGTGGTGGTGGAGTCGGTGGGCCGGCTCCTCACCGATGGCCACTGGGCGGTAGGCCTGCTGCTCTATGGGATGGTCTCGCTGGTGCAGTGGATGGTCATCAACCAGGGGAGCGCCCGCGTCGCCGAGGTGGCCGCCCGCTTTGCGCTCGACGCGCTCCCCGTGCGCATGCTCGCCATCGACCAGGAGGCGAAGGCCGGCAGGCTCGACACTGCCGAACTCGACCGCCGGCGCACGGCGCTGCTCGACGAGGCCAACTGGCAGGGGGCCATGGATGGCGCCATCCGCTTTGTTCGGGGCGATGCGCTCGTGGGGCTCCTCATCACCCTCATCAACCTCGTCGCAGGCACCCTGCTCGGGCTGATGCGGGACGGCGAGAGCTTCGCGGTCGCCATCGACCAGTACACCACGCTGGCGATCGGCGACGGGCTTGTCTCTCAGATCCCGTCGCTGCTGCTGTCCACGGGCGCGGCCATCGCCGTCACCCGGGTGGGGGCGTCGCCCTCCGCGTCGGGGCTGTCGGTGCAGATGTTGAGGGAGTTCGCCGAGGGTCCGAAGCAGCTGGTCGGAGCAGGGGTGTGGGTGGCTGCGTTCGGGCTGGTGCCGGGGCTCCCCGCCTGGCCCTTTGTGACGGTTGGGGCGCTGGTTGCGGTCGTCGGCGGCCTCGCGATGCGGACCGGTTGGCGCGACGCCGCGTCGGCCCCGCTGGAGGCGGCCATCATCACGCTTGCACCGCCGGAGTTCGAGCTCTGGCGCAGCGCGGGTCTCTCTGCCGCGGCCTTGGCGGAGCGTGTGCGGCTCGCTTGGGGGCTGCTGCCTCCGCCGCTGCTCGTGGTGCAGGGAGAGGCGGATAGCAGCGATTCAACTGTGGTCTGGCGGGGCGCCCAGGTGGCGCGCTGGCGGTCGGAGGCAGGGCAGGCCGAAGAGGTCGTCGAGCGCATTGTGTCGCAGGCACACCTGCTCTGTGGCCGGAGCCTGACGGAGCCACGCACGGCCACCGCCATCGCTGTTTCGGGCAGAGCACTGCCAGCCGCGGTGTCGCTCACGCTTGCCACCCAGTCGCTCCGGCTCTGCCTCGCGGAGGGCGTCAGCATCGCGCAGATGGGCCGCCTGCTCGACGGATGGGAGGC
>JABMMX010000220.1 GCA_013205435.1 Deltaproteobacteria bacterium | reverse complement strand
GGGCAGAGCCCCGCTCCGAGAGGAGCGGGGCTCGCTCCGTTTGGCCGGTGCATCGTGCGACGAGGGCTGGAGGGCGTTGATGTGCCGCGACGGTGGTAGGCGCCCTGACTGTGCCATCGCACTTACGACGACCGTGACGCTGGCCTCCGGGCAGGTCTATCGGGTCTGCAATACGTCGTTCACGACGACGTCTGAGCCTGGCATGGCCTCGGCCTGCGACCAGACCTCCGGGTCGGCCAGCTGGAATGGAGACGATCGTCTGGCGCTGTTCAAGGAGGCGAACGCGACGACTGGGTATCAGACCGGAACGGCAGACATCCTGCTCGATGCTTTCGGGCAGTTCAGCACGCAGCCTGCTGCGACAACCTTTGCAGACAAGTCGATCCGCCGCACCAGCTGCGGTACCTACTTTGGCGCCACCACCTTCCCTGTGCCTGGTGCAGCAGGCAGCGCCTACGCTGCGTCCGTGGCCTACACCGCTGCTTCGCTTTCCGCTGGTAGTCCGGTGGCGGGTATCACGAACTTTGGCGTATCGACCTTGACCTGCCCCTAGCCGTCTCGAGCGGCGTCAGGGCATCTGCCACATCCGCGCCTCTCGGGGCGCGGATTCGCGTTTTTGGAGGCGGTGCATCGTGCAGCGAGGGCTGGCCTCATCGCGGAGCGGGCGGGAGTGGGAGGGTCGCTACGGCTGCTTCCGCGACTCCATAAGCGCGGGGATGGTCTGCGACAGGCTGACGAGCAGGTTCTTGGGGATAACCATGCGGAAGACCGCCTCGTTCTTCTCGCGGCGCCAGGTGGTCTTCTCGAGCGGCGTGGAGAGGCCGAAGAGGAAGAGGGCCGTCTCGTTGGCCTTGATCATGCGTGGCCAGGCGGCGATGAAGGCGTCGGCCTCTTCGGGCCCTTTGAAAAGGAAGCGGCCGTTCACGACCGGGTCGCGGTCGGCAGAGACGGTGAGGTGGGCCGAGTCGGGGAGCGGCGTGTTGCCGACGCCGGGGAGGCGGAAGCGGGTGAAGCCGCGGGCGGTGAGGTCGACGGCGGGGCCGAGCGCGCCAGCGCCGCCGAAGTCTGCGATCTCGAGGAGGCCTGCGATCCAGCCGTCGGAGCGGATGGGCGGCTTGCTGTCGCCGATGGGGGGCTCGGGCACTGCGGCTGCGGGCGGGAGCGTTGGGGGTGCGGGCGGTAGGCCGCTGCCTTCGCGGAGCTCGAGCTGCGGCTGGCTGGGGCCTGTCGCTCCGCCGAGCTGGGGCGGGGTGAGCTTGGGCGAGAGGCGGGGCAGGGTTGGGGTGCCGTCGCCGGAGCCTTCGGGCTGTTTGGAGCGCTCGATGGCGCCCTTGACCTGGCCGGGGTCGGGCGCGCCGTCGAGCAGCGGCGCCATGAACTCGGGACGGGTGAAGATGAAGAGGCCCTCTGCGGGGATGAGGAAGAGGCGTGGGTCGTTGATGCGGGGCGCGACGAAGGGGCGACCAATGAGCCGGCCCTCTTTCTGCTCCCAGGTGACGCCACCGGGGATGGAGGCCGTGAGGGTGCGGACGACGGCCTCGGGCGGCATGCGGTGGACGGCGGCGAGGAAGGTCTGGTTGACCCAGCGGGGGTCGGCGCTGGCGATGAGGAGTGCGTCGACATCGCGGAAGGGGTCGAAGGCGCCGGAGCCGACGAGGGCCTGCCAGTCCGGGAGGGCGCCGAAGAGGGCGCGGAGCGACTTCTCGTGCTGGCTGGCACGGATGCGGTCCATGCGGAGGATGGCGGTGAGGATGGCGCCTTCGGGGCCCCACATGCCGACATCGGTGGCGACGGGGTGGAGGGTGCCTTCCGGGTAGCCGCTGCCGTCGCTGTTTGCGGCGGTCTCGGTGGTTGGGTTGGTCGGTGCGACCGGCGTTGGTGGCGCGGGGTTGGTGGGCTCGCTCTTCTCGGGCTTTGGGTTAGGCTTCGGTTTGGGCTTGGGGGCCTTCTCCTTTGGCTCCTCGGGCTTCGGCTCGGGCTTTGGCTCTTCGGGCTTCGGCTCGGGCTTTGGCTCTTCGGGCTTCGGCTCCTCGGGCTTGGCAGGCTCCGGCGGTGGCGGCGCAGGCGCTGCCGGCTTGGGCGGTGGCGGTGAGGACGCGCCCTTTGGCGGCACAACGCCGGCCCGCTGCAGCAGCGCGATGCCGACGGAGCGGCTGAACTCGATGTCGGCCTCGGTGCTGAACGCCTGACGGATGTTGAGCCCGAAGTAGAGGGCGCCGTGGATCAGTGCCGAGAGCAGCGCGCAGAGCATGAGGGTGCGGCTCTGCAGCAGCGGCGCGAAGAGTCCCCGCTTCTTGGGGGCCTCGACGGGCTCGTCAGCCTCGTCCTGCGCTATGGGTTGCCGGTCTTCCATGGGTCCTACAGTCTGCCCCAGCGTCGTCGGAGAATCCACTCTGCGCCGAAGAGGAGGCCGAGCAGGGCGAGAACCCACGACTGGTTCCACAGGGCGATGACGCGCCTGCGGTTGACCTGTTCCATTTTTGGCTCTGCAAAGGCGAGCTTGGAGAAGGAGAGGTCGTCGGCCTCCAAGAATGTTCCGCCGCCGGCATCGGCGAGCGCCTGGAGGAGGTCGGGGCGGGGCTCGAGGTCGGCCCACTCGAGCTGAGAGGGCAGTGCGAGGAGGAGCTTGGTGTCTGTGAGCAGCTCTGCGCCATCGCCCTTGGTGGAGGCGACGAGGCGGTAGAGGCCGGCCTCGCCTGCAGCGAAGTCGTGGACGAAGCGGCCCTGCGCGTCGGTCTTGAAGGGGAGGGTGGAGGCCGGCTTTTCTGCGGGCCGCTCGAGGTCGGCGAAGGGGGTGTAGAAGACGGTGAGCTCGCCTTGGCGGTCGATGGCGGGCTGGTAGTCGTTCTCGAAGAGCCGGACGGTGAGCGTGGTGGTCTCGCCGGGCTGGCTCTCGCTGCGCGGCAGGTCGAGCTGGACGAGGTTGAGTTCGGGGTCGCGCATGAGCCAGCGGATGGAGCTGTTCCAGAAGCCGGAATGTCCGCGGCCGCCGTGGCCTGCGAGGGTGTCTTCGAAGCTCCACTTCCAGCTCTCGTCGGTGGTGACGGCCATGGTTCGGCCCTTGCCCATGTTGGTGACGGCGACGACGGGCATGGCGTTGCCCGAGGCGGTCTTGAGCGTGGGGTGGGTGGCGAGGACGGTGGCGCCGTCGCGAACATCGCCGACGAGGTTGGTGCCGAGCACGGGGGTGAGCTCCTGCCACTGCTTGCGGTTGCGGACGGGGTCGAGCTCGATGCGGGTGATGGGGTGGAGGAGGCCTGCCGGCGAGAGCACGGGGACGAAGGGGGCAAGGTCGATGCCGGTGGTCCTGCTCTCGTCCAGGGAGAGCTCCACGGGCAGGAGCTGTTCGAGCGGCGTGTCGACATAGCCGCCCTGAGAGAAGGAGCGGTCGCCGCCGATCATCACCATCGCGCCGCCCGCCATGACATAGTCGTGGATGCGTTCGAGGTAGGGCGACATGCCGTAGGGGCCGTAGTCGAAGTTGTGGAAGAGGATGAGGTCGAAGGAGCCGAGCTGCTCGTTGAAGAGCTCTTCTGTGGGGAAGGGGATGAGGGAGAGTTCGCTGGGCGGCGCCTGCGTGATGTCTTCTTGGGTGCGCAAGATGAAGAAGGAGACCAGCTCCACATTGGCGTTTCCGCGCAGGAGTTGGCGCATGAATCGGGTGTCCCAGCTGGGTGAGCCGGTCACATGGAGGGCGCGGATTTTGTCGCGGATGAGATGGAGGAGAAAGTAGAGTTCGTTGTTGCTGGTGAGGGCCTCGCCCGTGAGCGGTGGCACGGAGATCGAGAGCACCTCTTCGCCGATGAGCTCGGGGACGAACTCGAAGGTGACGCGGTAGCTGGTCTTGTCGGGGACGAGTTCGACGGTTCGGGTCTGTTCGAGCTTTCCGTTGCGCCGGAGGCTGACCGCGAGGGTGCCCTCGGTGTAGCCGACCGCCTTCACCTCGGCTTCGACGGTCACCTTGTTTCGGATGAAGGCGAAGTCGTCCTTGAGGACCCGCTCGACGGCGATGTCTTTGAGCTCGCCTGCGCGTGCGGTGGCGGCGGTGTGGACGGGGACGCCCCAGGTGGTGAGGGTGGCGCGGGTGAGCTCGTCTAGGGGTTCACCGCGCTTGACGCGGCCTGCGAGGAGGCCGTTGTCGATGCCGTCGGAGAGGACGACGAAGCCGCCGAGTTTGGAGGGGCCGATCTGCTTGGCGGCGGCATCCATGGCTTCGAGCAGGTGGGTAGAGGCGCCGGTCGGTTTGGCGAGCGGCCCTGACGCGTCGACGAGCTCGCTCAGCGGCAGCGCAGAGGCGGCGGAGGAGAAGGAGAAGAGGCGGAAGGCGTGGTCGTCGTTCGGGGCCTCGAGGAAGGTCTGGCTGCTGCGGAGCGCCTCGGAGGCAACGGTGGCGCGGGGCTTTCCGCCGAGGCCGGGGAGGGCGCCGCTGGCGGAGGTGTCGACGAGAACAGCGACCTCGTTTTTGAGTTTGTTGACGTGTCGGAGCTCGAGGGTGGGTTCGAGGAGCAGCAGGATGGCGGCGCCGAGCGTGAGGGCCCGGAGCGTGGTGAGGATGACCCTGCGCCGTCGGGTGAGCTCGGCGGTGTCGAGCCAGGTGATGAGGAGCACGACGAGTGCGAGCGTGACGGCCGCTGCAATCCAGCCCGTGCTCCAGTCTCCGACGAAGAGGAGCTGGCCCCGGTTGTACCCACCGATGAGCTGCTCCATGGCTACTCGTCCACCCGCCAGGCACGGCGGCCCAGCAGGGCCTTCACGTGGGCCTGATCGGCCTTGTAGTCGGTGCAGGTGGCGTAGAGGACGAGGTTGACGCCGAAGCGCTCCGACATCTCGCGCTGGCTGGTGCCGCCGGGCGTGGTCTCGAACTGGGGCTGGCCGAGGCTGTCGACGGCCCAGGCGCCCTGGAGGTCGTTGCGGCAGTAGATGGCGGCGAGGCGGCCATCCAGCGTGGCGCCCTCGAGGTAGTCGAGGATGACCATTCGGCCGAGGCCGCCGCGTACGAGGTAGAAGCTCTTGAAGAGGACGTGGTCTGCGCCGATGCGGGTGAGGGGAGCATCGGGCAGGATGGCTGCCATTTCGCGTCGGACGGCGGCGTCGAAGCCAGCGTCGGCGCGGCCCTCGGAGGAGTCGATGAGGAGGAGTCCGCCCGCCCGCATCCAGGCTGCGAGCGCGCCGCGCGCCTCAGGAGAGAGGGGGTCGAAACCGCGGTCGCCGGCCCATAGGAGGAGGGGCGTTTTGCGGAGCTGCGCGATTGTCGGTTCGACCTCGAGCGGCTGGTCTGCGATCTCGATGCTGGTGGAGCTCCCGACGTGGCGGATGACGGTGCGGATTGCTCCCGGGCGGGGGTTCCAGCCGGCGCTCGCGTAGCGGAGGAGGCCGAACTTGAGGAGCGAGGCCGGACCCATCGCTGCGGCCTTCCGCGGCATCACCGCGAGGGCCAGGAGACCGGCGAGGAACCCTCGGCGACTCGTGCGGGCAAAGGTCAGCGGAAGGTTCGACAAACAGACACCCAGCGAAGAAACTGCGCTGCTTCGTAACACCCTGCCGTGGCAGGGGCAACGAGCCCGCGCCCTCTTTGACACCTGCGGCCAACGGTGCGAGAGTTCGGCGTGAACAATCCTATGGTGAAACATGTCGATGACCCCAGCGGCCTCTGGGCCAGAACCCGGGTGGAGAAGCCCTAGACGTCAGCCCTCGCTGCCCGAGATTTACGGAAGCATCCCCTTCCCCACCGGTGGAACGTGGTGGCGTAAGGCGTTGGCCTTCGTCGGCCCGGGCGGGATGGTGGCCGTGGGCTATATGGACCCCGGGAACTGGGCGACCGACATCGCCGGTGGCTCGCAGTTCGGTTACACGCTGCTGTCGGTGATCTTGCTGTCGAACCTGATGGCGATCCTGCTGCAGGCGCTGTCGCTGCGGCTGGGCATTGCGACGGGCCGCGACCTCGCGCAGGCCTGCCGCGACCACTACTCGCGCCCCGTGAGCTTTGTGTTGTGGCTGCTCTGTGAGTTGGCCATCGCCGCCTGCGATCTCGCGGAGCTGGTCGGTTCGGCGATCGCGCTCAACCTGCTCTTCGGCATCCCGATGGTGGCGGGCGTCTGTATTACGGCGCTCGATGTTATCTTGCTGCTGATGCTGCAGCAGTATGGCTTCCGCTATCTGGAGGCGGTGGTGCTGTCGCTGGTGGGCGTGATTGGCGCCTGCTTGGCGGCGACGCTGGCGATGGCCCATCCCTCCTGGCCGGAGGTATTGGGCGGGCTGGTGCCGCGGGCGGAGATTCTGAAGAACCCCGAAATGATGCTCATCTCGGTGGGCATCATTGGCGCGACGGTGATGCCGCACAACCTCTACCTCCACTCGTCGCTCGTGCAGAGCCGCAAGGTGGGCGACTCGCTCGAGGAGCGGCGTTCTGCGATCCGGTATGCGACGGCCGATTCGACGGTGAGCCTGCTGTTCGCCTTCCTCATCAACGCGAGCATCCTCATCCTTGCGGCGGCGACCTTCCATCGCGCCGGAATGACCGAGGTGGCCGACATCCACGACGCCCATCAGCTGCTGTCGCCGCTGCTCGGCGTGGAGATGGCTGGGGTGCTGTTTGCGGTGGCGCTGCTGGCGTCGGGTCAGAACTCGACGATCACGGGGACGATGGCGGGGCAGATTGTGATGGAGGGGTTCCT
>JABMMX010000219.1 GCA_013205435.1 Deltaproteobacteria bacterium | reverse complement strand
GCCATCAAGTGTGGCTCCGACCAATTCGCGGCTTGGCCCGTCGCTGCAAGTGTGGTTGAATAGCTCCTACGCCGTGCCGTCAGCAGCCCAGCTCCTTCGAGGGCGCACCTGTCACCGAGAGTAGGACCATGAGAATCTCCGCCCTGTTCGCAGCCATCAGCCTCTCTTCGCTCTGCCTGCTCCCCACGACGGGCAGCGCAGTCACGGCCCCCGCCGCTGCCCCTGCCGCTGCGCCCGCCGCTGCCCCTGCCGCTGCGCCCGCCGCTGCGACCATCACGCCAACTGCCTACGTCCAGTCGCAGGCCGCTACCGTGATAAGCATCATCAACACCCCGGCGCGTCAGGGGTCTCCTGCAGCCCGCGAGCGGGAGACAAAGCTCAAGGGCGCCGTTCGCGGCTTCATGTCCTTCCAGCTCCTCGCCGACCGCACGCTCGGCGACCACCTCAAGGCCCGCACGCCTGCCGAACGCGCTGAGTTTCTCGGCCTCCTCACGCAGCTCATCGAGACCAGCTACGCCAAGAGCCTCGGTCGCGTTGAGGTCAAGCCGAGCGACTACACGGTTGCCTACACTGGCGAGCGGCTCCGGGGCGAGCGGGCAACTGTCACAGGGTCGGTCAAGGTCCGCTCCGATGCCCACGATGTTGAACTCAAGCTTCAGCGGAGCGGGCAGGGCTGGCTGGTCCTCGACATCGTCACCGACGAGGTCTCGCTCGCCGAGTCCTACTCCGAGTCGTTCGACCGCATCATCAAGCGAGACGGCTGGCCGGCACTCATCACCCGGATGAAGGACAAACTCGCCAAGCTCCGCAACTAGGGTTGCGCGGTTTGTGTCGACTGGCGCGCTGTTGCAAGTCGAATCGCTCGTGCACTGCTGAGCGGCCCGACGTCGGATGCGGTGATGTAGTAGGCGATGGCGTCGCTCCACCTGTTGGTTTCAAAGGCCTGATCTCCACAGAGCGAGGCCTGCTCCACGAGCGGCTTGTCGGCCATCGTTGAAGGAGCTGCCCCCGTCGACTTGGCAATCGTTTGGGCCGCCGTCCGCGCCAGATGATAGGACGCAACAGCCTGCGCGCAGTCTCCTGCCGTTGCGAAGCCGTCACCGAGCGCGAGATGGATGCCGCCGAGGCTCGGATAGACACTCCCGTTCAGTAGCGTCTCCGACTTGGCTCGGGTGCTAGGCTCTTTGGAGACCTCCTGAAGACAGTCCTCCGCGCGGCTCAGTTCGGCGAGGGCTCCTGCGTTGTTTTTCGTCGCCACAAAACGGTCAACAGCACCCTTGAAGATTGCCGCGCAGGCCTCGAGCGCCTGCTCCGAGGCTGCACGGGAACGCACGATAGAACGCTCTGCCGCAAGCGCCGCATCGTTCGGAGCACGGCGCACCGCCTCATCGTAGGCAGCCAAACTCTCCTGCCAGTCACCTGCCGACGCAAGCGCCTGGGCCCGCGTTGCCGGCTGGGCATCGAACCGCGAGCTGAGGCTCCTGACACGGTCGCGGGCGCCCCGAATCTGGACGGCCGCATCAGAGGTCGGGTCGTCCAAGCGAAAGAGTGCGAACGAGATTGTCGCGGCGAGGCCGAGCATACCCAGCACGAGAAGCATGGCGACCAGCCCCTTGCGTTCGCGACGCCGGAGGTCGACCTCGGTGCCGCCCGCAGCACTCTGCGCGAGCAGCTCCGCACGAACCGCTGGGCGGTCGGAGGCTGTGTAGATCACGGGCGTGTTGCCGAGGATGATGACCTCGCCTTCGCGGAGCACATGGCTCCGCACGGCCACGCCGTCTACCAGCACGCTGCCGGGGATGCCCGTATCGGAGATGGTCCAGCGCATGTCCTTGCGGGTCAAGCGCGCATGGAACCTGATCACGCCTACACGGTCGAGTTGGAGATCATTTGAGGGGTCGCGACCGAGCGTGAGCGTCTCGGCGTCCAGGATAAGCGCCTCATTCGTGCCGGGGCGATCGGTGATGAGCAGGTAGCCGACCAGCTGTGCGCGAAAGGCGCCAGACCGCGTTACCACCTTGTTGGTGGAGACGGTCGATCGGATAGCGTCGAAGGCATCATCGGAGTCGAGCAGGCCATAGTCGTCCTGCGGCGGCTGCGTTGCCGCGCCAGGCGGGATGAAGACGGCGAAACTGCCAGTATCGCCTATCTCGCGGAGCTCCATCACGCGGAGCCGGTAGTCGCCAATCTCGATCAGCGAGCGGTCGTTGAGACCCTGGTCCCCTGCAATGCGTTCACCATCTACGAAGGTACCGTTGGCCGAGCCGAGGTCGGCGATGAAGGGGCCATCCTGGTCCACCGCCACGCGCGCGTGCTGGCGCGAGATGGGTGTCCCCTTGAGAAGCACATCGCAGGGCGCACGCCGACCAATGGTCAGCCCATTCGTCGGGACAGCGCGGTCGAAGATGAGCCGTCCTGCCTCATCTTCAACGGTCAGGCGAAACTGCTGCCCTGAAGGCGGCGAAGCGCCGGAATCCGTCTTCGTCTCCGTGGTCACCTGGTCAGCTTTCGCTCAGGAAGCGAAGCGGACGGAGGTTGCAGACGCCGTTGGGGCCGTAGAGCTGCTCCCGCGCGAACCGCTGGTGCGGAGCGTGGGTCAGCTCGCTCATACTCACAACGAACAGCCCGTTTGCATCGGCGTCCACGTGGATGAGGAGGTCGATGCGGGAGGCGAGTCGGTCGTGCACCGCGGCGGACTCGGCCGCGCAATGCTCGGCGGCAGCGAAGGCGAGCGAAGAGATGGCGTCGGCGCTTGAGCGCGCAGCCACAGCCACCAGCGTGCTCACCGCAAACCCTGTCGGCCCCGCCAGCCAGATGGCAACATCCTTCTCCACCAGCGGGTCGATGATGGCATAGTCTGGCCGAAGCATGAAGGCGCGCTGCAGGTCGGAGTTCAGAGAGTTTGTGTTGCACTCCAGCCGTAGCACATTGAAGCCGCGCAGCGTCGACGAGGGGATCTCCTCGACAATCACAATTCGGTCGCCGCTTTCGCCGAGCAGACCATGAATGAAGGAGGTTGCAAGCGAGCGGTTGGGCGAAGATACGACCACGTTGGCCCTGCTCCGAAGCGCCTCGTGCAGCCAAGCAATGATGGCGTCGGGATTGCTTGCCCGGAAGGCGGCGCGAATATCGCCCATGCTTCTGGGCGCGCGGGTGATCGAGGCGGCACCACCCTCCGAAGCGTTGGCGCTGTTCACAACGACGGTCGGGAAGCCGTCGAGGAGAATATGTGCCGAGCCGCCGTTGCCCACATGGGCAGCGCTGGCAAGCCTGCGGAAGGCCAGCAGGGCCGTCTCCGGCCTACCGATTTCGACCGTTGCGCGGCGCAGGCTGCTATCTGCCTTGCGCTCGAAGATCTCGCCCGCAGCATGCAGATGAACCTCGGTCGCCTCCGTGGCGTTCAACAGCAGTTCGAGCGGGCCAAGGCCCAGAAGCTCTGCGAGCAGCAGCGGCGCCAGGGCCGCGCGCTCGTCGCTATCGAAGTCGGCAGGCGTTGCGAGATCCACTGCCTTCGCAACGAGCGGCGAGAAGCGGAGCACATCTTCCTGGCGGGTCGGGTAGGCAAGGGGCAGGTCGGTGAGGCTCACGCGGAGCAGCGCGCCGTTCAGGGCCGCGGCATAGACCTCCGCGAAGGCTGCCCCCTCCGGACGGTGGAGAGGACCGAAGACCGCCGGCTGACGCTGGATGCGGATGCGCTTCCGCCGGTTCGGAGCATCCCCCGCCAGCCGATCCTGGTCAACCGAGGCGCTGCTGGCAGGCGTCGACAACGAGGTCTTGTTCACGGCGGCCATGGACGGCACCCCGACCGTGATGCCCTCTCCGAGCGCCGAATGCACCGAGGTGATGCGCGTGGTTGTCACATCCTTGCCAAACCCGGTCGCGGGCAGGTGGGAACCCGTCTCGATGTCGCGCGGCATTACCTGCGCGTGCGAGCCGGTCAACGACGGCATGCTGCCCGACGGGCTGATCGGAGGCCCAATCACATATTCGCTCACACTCGGGCGAGGCACGCCGGCCCCCTCGTGCTTGAGCAGGATGCGGAAGTCGCCGACCACAATCGTGTCGCCCGACTTCACCTCGGCCGGCGCGCTGATCTTATGCCCGGAGACCGAGGTGCCGTTGGTGCTCTGCAGATCGTAGACCATGAAGCGGTCCTCGGTCACGACGATGCGAACATGGCGCTTTGACACGCTCGAACGGGCGAGGATGATGTCGTTTCCGTAGGCGCGACCCAGAACAATCTCGGCCTTGTCGAGTTCGATGCGCTCCGGCTGCTTGCCGCGTTCTGTGACCGTGATGCTGTACATGGTTGCCAGACCTATGGGGGGCGTGAGGGATCGAGCCTAGGAAGGATTCGAGCGTTATCTCAGACGCGCTGACGACTTTGAACCGAAGAGGGCGAACGGTCAAGAGCCGCCGCGTCAAAGGCCTTTTATTCAGCTGTTTCGGACCGTTCGCGACCTGTCGTCACCGTCGTGGCACCGCTCCGAACCTGCGACGCAACCTGCGGCTGCGACTGGCTGATGATCAGCCCCGCGCGAGCGCTCTCGGTGTAGAGGTGGCAGGATACAAAATGGCCGGCGCCTACCTCGGTGAGCACAGGCGCCTCGGTCCGGCACCGCCCATAAGCAGCCGGGCAGCGGGTATGAAACCGGCAGCCCGATGGTGGGTTGATGGGGCTAGGCACATCACCCTTGAGCAGGATCCGCTCGCGCTGCTGTGTCGTGTCGGGCTCCGGAATCGCCGACAGCAGCGCCTGCGTGTAGGGATGGGCAGGGTGCTTGAAGAGCTCGTCGGTCTCCGCGAGCTCGACCAACTGGCCGAGGTACATGACCGCGATCCGGTTGGAGATGTGGCGCACCACGCTCAGGTCGTGCGCGATGAAGAGGTAGGAG
>JABMMX010000022.1 GCA_013205435.1 Deltaproteobacteria bacterium | reverse complement strand
GACAACGCGAGGGTCCGCGCAGCCTGGATCGGGGCAGGCCTGCTGCTGGTGTTGCATGCCTTCCGGCTGGGTGCCTATGGCGCGCTGGCGGCGACCGCAGCGGCGCTTGTGGCGGGTGGGCTGGCCTGGATGGTGGCGCTGCGGACCCGCGGCGCGCGGGCTGCTGTGCTGCTCATGCTGCTGCCGCTTGCGGCAGGGCTGGTCTGCGCGGGCGTTGTCGCCGGTGTGGAGGCCGTGCCAGCAGTCGCGGAGGCAACCCAGTCGCTTACGGGCAAGGTTGCCTTCTGGCAGCCTGCCTATGCTCATCTGCGCGATGCCGGTCTGTTCGGATTCGGCCCGGGCGGGTTTCACGACCTGGGCGCCCGCATCCTGCCTGTGGCAGGCGGTTACCGCCCGGCGTTTGTGGAGTCGGAGCCGGCGCAGTTTGTCTTCGACCACGGCTGGTTGATGGCGCTTGTGGCGCTCGCGGTCGGAGCCTGGATTTTTGGTAGCACGGTGGTTCGGCTGTGCGCGGGGTCGCAGCGCGGATACGCGGCGGCGCTGTCGGTGCTCGCGGTCTGGGTCGTCTGCGATGCGATGCTCGGCATGGCTTGGGAGAGCTTGCCCTTTGCGCTGCTGCTCCTCTCGCTGGGAACAGCGACGTGGCGGATGGCTCGTCCTGCGCCGGCCGGTGATGGGGTCCGGCTGCGCGGCTGGGTTGTCGGCATGGTTACGGCACTGGTGGTGCTGCTTGCTGCGCCGCAGCTTGGAGCATCGCGTGGCCTCGGCCAGCAGCGCGGACGTAACCCCTTTGCGGGGACGGAGCGTCGCCTGCAGGAGGTCGATAGCGCCTGGTCAGAGCGTGTGCTGGCGCAGGCGCGGTTGTCGCCCGTGGCGCCGACTGTGCTGGTGGAGGAGGGCAGGCGCTCCTTGGCCAAGCGAGATGGCAAGCGAGCAGCGGAGATTTCGTCTTGGCTTGCAGCAGCGGCGCCGATGGACGAATCCTCGCTCGCCTTCCGCATCAACGAGGCGGAGCAGCGTGGCGCGGCAGCTGAGGTCTGTGCCCGCACACATGACTACCTGCGGGTGAACAATCCGTATCTCGTTCGGCCTCGGTTCTGGACCCGACTCGGAGGGGTGGTGGCAACGTGGGTGCCCTGTCTGCCAAAGGAGACGACGGCGGAGCTGGCGGCGATCTCCTATCTGCGTCGGGAGAAGCGCAACGACGATGCGCTGGCGTTGGCGATTGCTCTCATGTCTCGGAGCCCGGGCCATCTGCCCACCATCGACGTTGCGTTTTCCATCTCGACCGCGTTGCGGCGTTACGACTCCGCCGAATTGCTGCTGGAGCAGCGCGCGCGAGCCGCCGGAGAAACCGTAGACACGATGCACATGAGGCTCGCGCTGGAGGCGGCGCAGGGTGGGACGCCGGCCTTGATGCAGCGGCTTGCAGCAGCGATCGCAACCTATCCCACCGACAGTCGGCTCCGGCTGTTGCGACTGGCTGCGGTGCGCGAGCTAGCGGGCCGCGGCGAGGCGCCGGAAGGTGCGGTAGCGTTGGTCGATGAGGATGGTCGGGAGCTGCGCCTTGTCTCCGGCGGCACCGCCGCCGAGGTCGCGCGCATCGGGCTTGTCACGGGGCAGGCATATCTGGCGTTGGGGCGCTTCGATACCGCGGAGCTGCAGTTCAAACTGGCGCGCGAAGAGACGTCGTTCAGGGCGCAGGCAGAGCGGGCGTTGGAGGCGGTGCAGAAGGGGCGCCGCCGCAGCACCACTCGTCCCGGGCCTAAGCCGCAGCCAAAGTAGTGGCTGGCTTGTTGGTTCCAGGCGAAGGCTGAATCCACCTTTGACGGCAGACGGACAGTCGCGGTAGTCAGACATCATCGTAGCTCTTTTAGGCTCGGGTATCTGTCGTGATTGTCTTCAGCTTCGACTATCCGCCGCGCGATGGAGGGATCGCCAGACTCAGCAGCGAGATCGTCGCTGCGGCGGAGGCTGCAGGGGTCTCTGTTGAGGTGCTGACGCAGTCGTCGGAGTTGGCAGGCCTCTCGGTCCCTGGGGTGCCAACGGATCGCGTGATTCCGGAGCGTCCTCGCCGCGAGCTTGCAGCCCTGATGCGTGTGCCGGGTTGGCGCGACGAGGTTATTGTGAGCGGGATCTGGTATCCGGAGGGGCTGCTCGCCTCGCTCGGCCGGCCACGGTTTCACGCGGTGCTGGCCCACGGCATGGAGTTGATGCCATCGCGTTCGCCGTGGCGTCGTCAGCTGTGGGCGTCGCTGCAGCGCCGGACCCTGACGGGAGCGCAGGTCGTCGTAGCGAACTCGCGCTACACGGCGGAATGGGTCCGTCGCACGGCGCCCGAGGCGGTCGTCGAGGTGGTTCCGTTGGCTGTGGATGCCACACGATTTACCCCGGATGGCCGCGATGCGGAGCGTGTGCGGCGCGGCTGGCAGGGCAAGCAGGTCGTCCTTACCGTGAGCCGTCTGGCGGGGTACAAGGCGCACGACACCGTGCTGCGCGCGATTGCGTCGATCCCCGCGTCGGAGCGGAGCGACCTCTGCTTCGCGATCGCAGGGCGCGGTCCTACAGAGGCGTCGCTGCGAGCACTCGCCGAGGAGCTCGGCATCGCCTCGTCTGTGGTGTGGCTCGGCTTTGTCCCGGAGGCTGATCTTTCGTCGCTCTATGCTGCCTCGGACCTCTTCGTGCTGGTGACCCGGGAGCTCGAAGCGTCTCGGGAGGTGGAGGGGTTTGGCCTGGTCTTTCTCGAGGCGCAGGCCTGCGGCACCGCCGTGGTCGGCGCCCGTACGGGTGGCATCCCCGATGCGGTCGCGGACGGTGAGGGTGGATGGCTGATCGAGGCCGATGATGAGGCCGCGCTTGCCGTGCATCTCCGCTCGCTCGTTGCCTCGCCTGATGCGGTTCGCGCAGAGGGCGCCAGGGGTCGCGTACGGGTGCTGCGAGACTGCACCTGGGAGGGCTACTGGCAGGCGTTTCGTGCCGCGCTCAATCGCCATGGGGCGGGGCTCTAGATGAGTGCATCGCCGGCCGTTTCTGTCATGATTCCCTGCTTCAACGCCGAGCATTCGCTCTGTTGGGCGGTGGCCTCGCTGCTGGAGCAGACCTTCACCGACTGGGAGTGCGTGATCGTTGATGACGGCTCGACCGATGGCACGTGGGAGCTTCTGCAGCGGTTCGATGACCCGCGGATTCGGCTGCAGCGGCTTGGCGTGAACCGGGGCCGCGGCTGGGCCCGCGCAGCGGCGCTCGAGATGGCTACGGGCCGCTTCATTGGCATGGTCGATGCGGATGACTGGATCTATCCCGACAAACTGTCGACGCAGGTTGCCGCGCTCGAGCGCTGTCCGGAGGCCGGCATGGTGAGCTCTGCCATGGCGATCACCGATGGGTCGGGGAATCTCATCGGTCGCCAAGGGCCGATGCAGGACGAACTGCGGGCGCCGCTCACCCGCCTAGGTCATGCCGATCTGCCGCACGCATCCTCGCTGCTTCGCATGGAGGTGGTTCGCGAGGCGGGCTATGATCGGACGCTCCGCTTCAGCGAGGATCACGATCTACTCGTCAAGGTTCGGCGCCGGCACGCGGCCTGCATCCTCGCGTCGCCGAGTTATGTCTATGCGCAGCCCGGCTCCATGAGCTTTGCGAAGATGGCGGCGAGCTACGATGCGCAGCGGCGAATCTATGCAAAACAGCTGGCGCAAGAGCCGTTGCGGGTGTTGCGGCTCACGGCAGCCTCCATCGCCAAGCGGGAGGTCTACCGGCTCGTCTATGCGGCGGGGCTAGGCGAGCGGCTGGTCGCGCGACGCTGGAGTGCGGCATCTGCCGCTGAGGTTGGGTCGTTCGAGCGTGCACGCGCGATCGTCGCCACGCGCGCAACCTCTCTGGAATCAGCGTTGGCGAACCGTTAGAACGGGTTTCTGTTTGGGTCTTCCTTGGTCAGGGTTTCTGTCATGCAAGAGCGAGTTGGTGTCATTGGCCTCGGTTACGTCGGGCTTCCCGTTGCGCTTGCCTTTGCAGATCGGTTCGAGGGCACGGTCGGTTTCGACATCAGGCAGGGGCGCGTGGAGGCGCTACGCGCGGGACATGATGCCACCGCAGAGGTGGAGAAGGAGCGTCTGCTCAGCACGTCGCTGCGTGTTACCGCGGACCCTGCTGACCTGGCGGGTGTGACCTTCTTTGTCGTTACAGTGCCGACGCCCATTGATGACAGCAAGCGCCCCGATCTCACAGCAATGATCAAGGCGTCTGAGACGGTTGGAAGAGTGCTCAAGCCGGGCGCCGTCGTCGTCTACGAGTCCACGGTCTATCCGGGCGTGACGGAGGAGGTCTGCGGGCCTGTACTCGAGCGCATCTCTGGCCTCCGGTGTGGCGTTGACTTCACGCTCGGCTACTCGCCGGAGCGCATCAATCCGGGCGACCGAGAGCACACGCTGGAGCGTATCGTGAAGGTGGTTTCAGGGCAGGATGCTGCGACGCTCGACCGCGTTGCCGCAGCCTATGGCGCCATCGTTACGGCGGGCGTGCACCGGGCGCCGACCATCAAGGTGGCAGAGGCCGCGAAGGTTATCGAGAACACGCAGCGCGACCTCAACATTGCGCTCATGAATGAGCTTGCGATGATCTTTGACCGGCTCGGCATCAACACCCGCGATGTGTTGGACGCGGCCGGCACCAAGTGGAACTTCCTCAAGTTTTCGCCCGGTCTGGTGGGAGGCCACTGCATTGGCGTCGACCCCTATTACCTCACGGCCAAGGCGGAGAGCGTTGGCTTCCGCCCCGACACCATCCTCGCCGGTCGCCGGATCAACGACGGCATGGGTGCCTTCATCGCCACCAAAATGGTCAAGCTGCTGCTGGCGTCGGGGCGGGATGGAAGTAGCCTGCGGGTCGGTGTGCTCGGACTCACCTTCAAAGAAGATGTGCCCGACATCCGTAACAGCCGCGTGCCCGACATCCTGAACGAGCTCCGTGAGTTTGGCATCGAACCCATCATCCACGACCCGCACGCAGAGGCCGACGAGGTGGCGCACGAATATGGCCTGACGCTCAGCGCGCTCGATGCATTCTCGGGGCTCGACGCGTTGGTGCTGGCGGTCTCCCATCGAGAGTATCGCGAGATGGCATCGACCAGCCTGTTTGGCATGCTGAAGGCGGGTGGGCTACTCGTTGACGTGAAGTCCTGCATCCCGCGTTCGAGTGTGCCCGAGGGCATCGGCTACTGGAGCCTGTGAACGATGCCATCTAACTCTCCCATTCTGCTCACCGGTGCGGCCGGTTTCATCGGTTACCATGTTGCCGAGCGGTTGCTCGCCGAGGGCGAGCGGGTGGTGGGCGTCGACAACCTGTCGGACTACTACGACGTTGGCCTCAAGCGTGCTCGGCTGGCCCGTCTCGCGGCGTCGCCGAGCTTCGAGTTCATCGAAGCCGATATTTCCGACCGCGTGGCGATGCCGGCGTTGTTCGCGCGGCTCCGTCCAGCGAGCTGCGTTCACCTCGCTGCTCAGGCTGGTGTGAGGTATAGTCTTGAGCATCCTCATGCCTACTTGGACGCCAACCTTGCGGGTACGCTGAATATCCTCGAGGGCTGTCGGCACAACCCTGTCTCGCACCTGGTCTACGCCTCATCGAGCTCGGTCTATGGCTCCAACGCGGTGCTGCCCTTCTCGGTGCGTCAAGGCGTTGACCACCCGCTGAGCCTCTACGCAGCGACGAAGAAGGCCAACGAGATGATGGCTCACTCCTACAGCCACCTCTACGGCATCCCGACGACGGGCCTCCGCTTCTTTACCGTCTACG
>JABMMX010000218.1 GCA_013205435.1 Deltaproteobacteria bacterium | reverse complement strand
GGCGGGCATCACGCCCGACCTCCTCTGCCTCTCGAAGGGGCTCACGGCAGGCTCGCTGCCCTTCGCCGTGACCCTTGCCACAGAGGAGCTCTTCGACGCCTTTCGCGGCGAGCGCCCGCGCATGTTCCACTACGGCCACAGCTACTGCGGAAACCCGCTCGGCTGCGCCGCGGCACTCGCGACGCTCGATGCCTTCGCAGAGGACGGCATCCTGGAGCAGTCAGCCCTGCGCGCGGCACAGATGCGGAGCGCTACTGCGGCTTGGCAGCACTGGGCCGGCGTAGCCGAGGTCCGCCAGACCGGGCTGGTGCTCGCGGTGCAGCTGTCGGCAGGGAGCGACTACGCAGACCCCATCGGCTGGCGGGTCGCCAAGGCTGCTGCAGCGCGCGAACTGCTCATCCGGCCGCTCGGCAATGTGGTCTACCTCGTGCCCGCACTGACCATCTCCGAGCCCGAGCTAGGCGAGATGCTCGAACGGTTCGGCAGCGCGATTCAGAGCGCGATCTAGGGCGCGGGCAACGCTACTCTTCGAAGAACCAGTCGTCGTAGAAGCGGCCCGCCCGCTTGAAGGTCACCGCACCAAACGCATTGGCGGCGATGCCCCAGATGATGGCCAGCTTGAAGAGGCAGGAGAGGCGGTCGCGACCCTGTGCGAGCAGCACCAACAGGAAGGGTAGATAGTCCATCTGAAAGCGGTATCCGAACTGCTCCCAGCCTGTGTTCTGATAGAAGAGATGCGAGGTTGCGATGGCGGCGATGGTCCCCCAGGCCGCGCGATGGAGCCAGCGGTTCTCCGCGCCTTCGCGCGCCTTGGGCCAGAGCAGGTAGAGGTAGGCCGGCGTGGTGAGCCAGATGGCGAGGCCATGCTTGGAGACGATGAGGTAGGGGGCCTCGGGCTGCAGCTTCGGCAGCAGCGCAAACATGGCCGCGAGGTTGCGCGACAGGAAGTGATAGTTGAAGAGCCCCCACTGCTTGATGCGGTCGAGCTGGCCGTTGGCGAGGTAGGTGTGGCCGAACTCTCCGAGCCGCTCGAATCGCGCCTGGTTGGCGGCCATGAGCAGCAGCCCGACGACGAGCGGCGCGGCCGCAAACAGCAGGCCGTCGCGCCAGAAGCGGCGGTCGCGGAGCGAGACGAGCCGACCGGCTGGGAAGAAGAGCGCGGCCGCAGCAAAGACCGTGGCATAGAGCAGCGGCGTGCGGGCCGCGAAGCCGCAGGCCAGCGCGACGCCGGCCCAGAAGAAGCGCCGCGCGAGGATGGCGCGCACATAGAGCAAGTTGAAAGTCACACCGACCACCAGCGCCGTGAACCAGACCTGCCCCAGCACCGAGCACCAGAGATGAGCCGTTCCGAAGCCGAAGAGCGCGAGCAACCAGCCTAGGTCGCCGCGCGAGAGCCGCGTGTAACCGAGCCGACCGAGCTGCAGCAGCAGCCCCCAGGCGAGCACCACATTGAGCGCAGCCATCGCCACGGTGAAGAGCACATCGTTGAAGGCCATGCCCCAGACCGCGACGAAGGGCATCATCAACACGGCCGGCATCGGCGGAAACGAGACGAAGTTGGCGAAGGTACTCTTGGCAGTCCGCGCCTCGGCCACATCGAGCAGATAGAGCCGGCCGCGCAGGTCCATGAACTTGCGCTGCCCCTTGTTCCACCAGAAGCCCTTGAGCTCCTGACCGCTCTTCAGCTCCAGGGTCTCCACCGTCGCCCAGTCGTTGCCGTGGGGCGGCGCGCCGCGCACCTCGAGCGTGCCGTGAAGGTAGCTGTCGGCGAGGTAGACGAAGTGGGGGTCTGTGCTCTGCTGCCGCAGCCTCCCTCCCGCGAAGGCCCCGAAGACCAGCAGCGAGAGGGCGAATATAGCCGCCGCAACTCTCCATGAGCTGCGATAGGCGGTGGCGTCGGCCGGCTGGTCGGAGTGGGACATGTGGTGGTCCGGATGGCTGCGTCGGCGGGGCAACTAGCATGGTTGGCCTGTGCGTGCCACGCGCTACCAGCCTCGGGCATCGAGCGCAGACTCGCGCCACCAGTGCGCTCCGTCGGAGGCAACCACGAGTGCCGAGCCCTGGTCGGTGCGGTCGGTCCATACGGCCGCCTCGTCGAGCCGCGCGGTGACCTCCGCGTGAGGGAAGCCGAACTTGTTGTCGCGGCCAAGTTGAAGGTGGGCAAGCCGCGGTGCGACGGCAGCGAGGAAGGCGGGGGTGCTCGAGGTCTTACTGCCGTGGTGTCCGACCTTGAGCAGCGTCGCGCGCAGGTTGGCGCCGGAGGCGAGGAGGGCGGCCTCGCGCGGCGCCTCGGCGTCGCCGACAAGGAGCGCGCAGAAGGCTCCATCACAGATGCGGAGCACGATGCTTCCGTCATTGCCGGTTAGCTCGGAAGGCCTTGGCAGCGTCTCGATGCTGACCTGACGCGCGCCGCTCCCCGCAGCAAGCCGGGCAGGCGGCTGGTCGGGATGCGTCACCGTCGCGCCGACAAGGGCTGCCCCGTCGCGAAGTGATTGGACGAGCTTCTTGGAGGGGTCGAGCGCGCCGGCCCAGATCTGGGACGGCCTTAGATAGGGGACTAGCTCTGCGATGCCGGCAAGGTGGTCAGCATCGTCGTGGGTCGCGACCAGGATGTCGACGCGGCGATAGCCGAGGATCCGGAGATAGGGCAGGACCGTGCGGGTGCCCGTGTCCGGAAGTTGGCGTCCAGAGCCGCCGGCGTCGACGAGAATCGTGTGGCCGCTCGGCAGTGCAACGAAGGTCGCATCGCCCTGCCCCACCGGGATGGCATGAATCCGCAATTCCGGGGCCGGCCGCCACGCCGGCGGAAGGTCGAAGGCGAGGATCGCGAGGGTGCATCCTACAAGCAATAGGTCGGCGCGCCGCGACCGCAAGAAGAGCCCCGGTGCTCCGATCGCGAGCAGCCCCCAGCCGAGACAGCCGATGGGCGACGGACGACCCCATACAAGCGGCAGAGAGAGCAGTGGATGGGCCTGATCTGAGATCCAGAGACCGAATGCCGTGGCCCGCTCGGCGAGCCAGATGAAGAGGTGGCCGCCACCCATCGGAAAGGCGTCGAGCAGGCTCCCGAAGGCGCCGAGCGGTAGCGCCAGCGTTCCGATCGCAGGAACGACGAGCAGGTTCGCGAGCGGGCTGAAGAGCGGCAGCGCACCGAAGTTCCAGAGCACCACAGGCGCTGTGGAGAGCGTCGCAGCGACCGAGGTTCGGAGCGTCTCGACCACCTGCTCCCAGCACCAGCGGAGCCAACGGACCGGCCGCGGAGCCTCGTCGTCGCCCTCCTGTTCGGATGGCGCCACCGCACGGAAGGCGCGGCCATGTGTGAGCAGGGCCCAGGTAGCCGCCACCGATAGTTGAAAGCCAACATCGGTCACCCAAACAGGCTCCCAAGCCAGCATCAGCGCAACCGAGCCCCAGAGTGCGCCGAGACCCGATGGCGGCCGCTCGAGCGCATGCGCCAGCACCACGACCATCGCCATGACGCCCGACCGAACAGCGCTCGCAGGCGCCCCCGTCAGCACCACATAGGCGCACATCACGGGCGCCGTCGCGAGCAGCGCTGCACGCTCCGCCCCGAACCAGAGGCAGAGCGCAGGAATCCTGCGGAAGATGCGTTTGAGCACAAAGACGATGCAGAGCCCGAGCAGCGTGAGATGCATACCGCTGACCGCCAGCACGTGGGTGATGCCGCTGGCCGCGAACTGCTGGTTGACGAGTGGGTCGAGCTCTTGGCGGCTGCTGGTGACCATGGCGAGCAACACGCCTGCCGCCGGACCCGAGGTCTGCGACAGGATCGCACGCTCCATGCGGAGCCGGAGTAGGTCGACGCCTCGGCGGAACCCGGTGTCGGCGCCGAGCCAGACAGAGGCGCCCTCGGTCCAGAGCGTCCCGGACAGTCCGCGCGAGCGTGCAAACGAGGCGGGGTTGAAGCCGAGCTCGTGCAGTCGGAGTGACGGGGGCGAGGCGGTCGCCGTGAGCTGAAGCCAGTCGCCTTCGGCAGGCAGCCAGTTGCTCGCGTGACGCGGGATGATCCAGCGACCGCCCGCGGGCTGCCAGCCGGTAGCCGTCCGACGCGAGCGAAGGCGCACGACGATGCTGTGCTCCTCGGTGGCGGGACGGGCGCCCTCCTCGACCTGCACGATGAGCTGGCTGGCACCTTCCCAGACGGGGGCGAGCGGTGCGTCGCGCTGGCTTCTCACACGCTCGGCCGTGATGAAGGCAGCGAGCAGCGCTATCCAGACGAGCACAGCGATGCGCCGCAGGCCCACGCGGCGCGCCAGCAGCAGGCAGAGCGCCGGCGCGAGGAGCGGAAGCAGAAGCCAGGCGCCACCCGACGGATCGGGGAGCGCGGCGCCCAATGAGGCCCCGGCAATCAGGGCGATGGCAATGGCGGAGATGGTGTTCGACATGTCAATCCTGCGAAGCGTGAGACGATAGATTGTCGTCGTTCGCGGGCGATTGTTGCCGGCGCGGGTGGCGAAGTTCGCAATCGGCGGCTATGTATGCGAATCAAGGGCGCGCGCATGAGGCGCTGCGACCACTCCTCTTCTTAGGAACAACTTGAATTCGTTCGCCGATCTCGGGCTCATCGAGCCCCTTTTGCGTGCGTTGGCCCACGAGGGCTACGCCACTCCCACTCCGATTCAGAACCAGGCGATCCCGCCGCTGCTTGCCGGCCGAGACCTCCTCGGCATCGCGCAGACAGGAACGGGAAAGACCGCCGCCTTCGCCCTCCCCGTGCTCCAGCGCCTTGCTGCCGAGCCGCGTGGTGATGCGCGCGCCATCCGTGCACTGGTCCTCTCCCCCACCCGCGAGCTCGCGGCCCAGATTGCAGAGCGGTTCGACGCCTACGGCACCGGCCTCTCCATCAAGACCACCGTCATCTTCGGCGGTGTGGGCATCCGCCCTCAGATGGACGCACTCCGCCGCGGCGTCGATGTCCTCGTCGCCACGCCCGGACGGTTGCTCGACCTGCACTCGCAGGGCTTCGTCCACCTCGGCCACCTCTCCTACTTCATCCTCGACGAAGCCGACCGCATGCTCGACATGGGCTTCTTCCCCGATGTGAAGCGGGTCATGCGCCTCATGCCGGCCGGCCGGCAGAACCTCCTCTTCTCGGCGACCATGCCGACAGAGATCGCCGATCTCGCAGGCTCCTTCCTCAAAGACCCTGTACGGGTTGAGGTCACGCCCCCGAGCACCACCGTCGAGCGCATCAACCAGCACCTCGCCTACGTGGGCAAGAACCAGAAGCGCGAGCTGCTCAAGCATATCCTCTGCATGCCCGATGTGCAGCGCACGCTCGTCTTCACCCGCACCAAGCACGGCGCGAACAAGGTGGTAGAGTATCTGCAGGACAACGGCTTCGCCTCTGCCGCCATCCATGGCAACAAGTCGCAGAGCGCCCGTACTGCGGCCCTCGAGGGCTTCCGCACCGGCAAAATCCCCGTCTTGGTTGCGACCGACATCGCCGCACGCGGCATCGACGTCGACGAGATCACCCACGTCGTGAACTTCGACCTTCCGAATGAGCCCGAAAGCTACGTCCACCGCATCGGCCGCACTGCGCGCGCCGGACGAGACGGCGTCGCGGTCTCCTTCTGTGACGAGGAAGAGGGAGAGTTCCTGAAGGAGATCCTGCGCACCACGCGGACCACCTTCGAGATGCTCGCTAACAATCCCTTCCCGTCGGCCGAGGCTGAGCAGGGCGCAGACATGTGGATTCGTCGTTGGAAGTCGGGCGGCACGACGCCTCCTGGCCCCAAGGCTCCGCTTCGCCAGCAGTTCCAGCGCGGACCTCGCCCTGGCGGCGGCGGCGGCGGCGGTGGCGGTCGTCCTTCGGGCGGAGGCGGCGGTGGCGGTGGCGGTCGTGCTTCGGC
>JABMMX010000217.1 GCA_013205435.1 Deltaproteobacteria bacterium | reverse complement strand
GTGTAGATGATGGTGTCAATGTTGAGCAGGGCGTCGCCGACGGTGAAGGTGACCGAGGCTTCGGCGAGCGAGGTGCGGCTGGCGCTGATGCTGAAGAAGTTCGGGTCGTCGCTGAGGCAGAGGCCGGCCACGCAGCTGGTGCCCGTCTGGCAGGCGTCGATGGTGGCATCGTCTGCGCAGGCCTCGCCGAAGCCGATCAGGAGCGGCAGGGCATCGGTCACGGCGGCGCTGGTGTGACCCGCGGCATCAGCGACGCTGATGGCAACGGTCGAGCCATTCGGGATGCCCGTGACGGAGCCAAAGAGGGCGATCGTGACCACCACATCGAAGGAGCCGTCGAGGGCGACATGGTCATCCGGCGAGGAGGTCGTGCCCGTCTGCAGGGTCGCGCCCGTGGGGCCGATGACGGTGTAGGCGAAGCTGGTTGCATCGCCGTTCGGGTCGCCGCCGGTGAGGGCGAACTCGAAGGTCGTCGAATCGGTGCGGCTGACCGTCAGCGAGCTGATGAAGGGGTCGACCTCGGTGCAGAGGCCCTCCGAACATTCGAGGCCGGCAGCGCAGATCGCGATGGAGGCATCGGAGCAGTCGCCGTCCACGCCGACGATGCCGGGGAGCGGGATGGTGATCGTGTTGCTCTCAAGGCCGGTGCGGTCGATGAGCGTCGCCGAGATGGTTGTGCCGTTGCGGAGGGTCGCGATGCCGACGACGTCGACGATCTCCGAGAGGGTGGTGTCGCTCGTCGCCGAGAGGTCAATGAGCCAGCCGAGGCCGACGATGGGGCCACCGGTCTCATCGAGCGCATCGATCTGCACCTGGGTGATGTCGCCATTGTCGTCGCTGCCCCTGAGCTCCGCTGTACCGTTGTCGAGGTCGGAGCGAGCGAAATAGAAGGCGCTGAGCACGGGGGCCGCCGCGGTCTCGCAGAAGGCGCCGAGGCCGCAGGCGTAGTCGTTGGCGAGACAGGCCGTGCCGGCGCGGTCGCAGGCTGCGCCGGGGTCGCCGGGGAGGGCCACGGTGATCGCGGGAGAGACGGTCTCATTGCCGCTGCTGTCCGAGAGCGTGAAGGTCACCGAGACGGGTGCGGCGCCCTCAAAGGCGTAGCTGCCCGACTGGCGGAAGCTGAAGCCGGAGAGCGGGTAGTCCTCGCGGACGGTCGCGCCACCCACGAAGCTCCAGGTCACCGCGAGGTTGGTCAGACCACCATCGGCATCGAAGCCGCTGACCGGGCCAAAGACGGCCAGGCCGAGCTCGGAGATGGAGGCTGCGAAGCCGGTGAAGACCGGGGCCGCAGGCGCGATGCAGGCGGTTCCGCCATCCTGCTTGGGCTGGCAGGAGAGGCCCGTAGCGCAACGGTTCGCGATGCCCGAGGGGTCGCAGAGCTGGCCCACGGTGCGGTCGGCGAAGCCGGCGAGCGGCGCGGCAAGCTGGTTGGAGACGAGGCCCCGCTGGTCGATCGCGACGAAGCGGATCTGGGTCGCGGTCGGGAAGCCGTTCACGCCCGTGAGGGGGAAGGTGACATCGTAGTTGGCCTGGCCGAGGAGCGTGGCCGACAGGTTGCCCTCGATCTGGCCGAGGCGGCCGTTGGTGACCGTGTAGAACTCGGCGCGGAAGCGGGTCACGTCGGCGTTGGTGTCGAAGCCCGTCAGGGTAGCGGTCGCCGTGGTGAGGTCGACCCGGGTGACCGTGGCGCTGGCGAGCTGGGGGGCCCGGGCTGCAGCGCAGATGTAGGTGGCGTTCGACTGCCGGGTGCAGGCCTGGGGCGCTGTGCAGACGGTGAGCTGCTGGGTCGGGTCGCAGGTGGCACCCGTGGCAACGGCCGTGGGCGGGGTGTAGCTGGGCGCCGCGATGGCGAAGGGCGCGCTGCTGTTGCCAGCCCTGTCGATGGCGACGGCCTCGAGGCCGGTGGCGGTGCTGGCGAGCGCGGCGGTCAGCTCGACGTTGGTCGAGAAGCCGTTCGTGCCGCTGTAGGAGAGGTTGTTGCGCGGGAAGGTGCCGATGAGGATTCGCTCGGTGCCGGGCGGGATGGCGCCGGAGCCGCTGCCCTCGCCAGCCGTCGTGATGAGAGCAAAGAGCTCGATGGAGGCGACATCCTGCTCGGCGTCGCTGCCGGTGAGCGCGACCTGGATGTTGGTGGCGCTGAGGTAGCGTGCGCTGCCTGTTGCAAGGCTCGGAGCCGTGGCGGCGACGACCGGGGCAACCTCGAGCAGGTAGGGTGCCTGGGTGCCGATTTCGGCCTCTACGAGGATGTAATAGGCGCGGCCGGCGATGGCGCTGAAGGTGGTCTCGCCGCGGGGCTCAGTGGCGGTCGCGCCGTCGGCGCCGCAGGCGATCTCGGAGTCGACGCTGCCGCAGTCGGTGAGGACGCGCACGCTGGTATCGGCGATGGTGCCGAGGAAGGCGGTGCGCGCAACAAAGTCACCGGTCGTCGGTGCGACGAAGACAACGACCTCTTCCACGCCGGGGTTGGCGCCGCAGCCGCCAGCGAAGTCGTCGCTCGCCTCGGAGAGGTTGCCCGAGACCAGGAAGCGGCTGCCGGCCAGAGGGTCGGTGAGCGATGGGTCGCGGAGGTCAGCATCGCCACAGGCGAGCGCATGGTTGATGGAGCAGGTGGCGGCACAGACGTCGTCGCTGCCGTTGGCGGCGCCGTTGTCGCACTGCTCGCCCGCGTCGATCACGCCGTCGCCGCAAGAGGCGACTTCGCAGCTCGTGCGGCAGCCGTCGGCGGACGAGTTGGAGTTGCCGGCGCCGGCGTCGCAGGCCTCGCCGGAGTCTACCACGCCGTCGCCGCAGGAGGCGGGCGCGCAGGTGGTGCGGCAGCCATTGGCGGCCGTGTCGGAGTTGGCGGCGCCGCTGTCGCAGAGCTCAAAGGTGTCGACGGTTCCATCGCCGCACGAGGCGATGCTGCAGCTGGTGCGGCAGGCGTCGGCATCGGTGTTGGAGTTGGCAGCGCCGCTGTCGCAGGCCTCGCCGCTGTCTTGGATGCCATCGCCGCAGATCGCCACGGCGCAGGAGGTGCGGCAGGCGTCGGCTTCGGTGTCGGAGTTGTCGAGACCGTTGTCGCACTGCTCGCCCGTGTCGACGATGCCGTCGCCGCAGCCGGGCAGCAGGCAGGAAGAGCGGCAGGGGTTGGTGCCGCCATCGCCATTGAGCGCGCCCGCGTCGCAGGCCTCGCCCGCGTCGAGCGTGCCGTCGCCGCAGCTCGGAAGCGCGCAGGAGGTGCGGCAGGTATCGGCCGCCGTGTTGCTGTTCGCAGCAGCAGCGTCGCAGCCCTCGCCCGCGTCTACGACGCCATCGCCACAGGTCGCCGCGGTGCAGCTGGTGCGGCAGGCGTTGGCGGCACTGTCGCTGTTCGCAGCGCCGTTGTCGCAGACCTCGCCCGCATCCACGACGCCGTCGCCGCAGGAGGCGATGAGGCAGCGGGTGCGGCAGCCGTCGACCGTCGTGTCGCTGTTTGCAGCGCCGTTGTCGCAGGCCTCGCCCGCATCGAGCACGCCGTCGCCGCAGGAGGCCAGGGCGCAGGTGGTGCGGCAGCCGTCTACCGTTTCGTCGCTGTTGTCAGCGCCGTTGTCGCAGCCCTCGCCCGTGTCCACAGCGCCATCGCCGCAGACCGGCAGCTTGCAGCTGGTGCGGCAGGCGTCGGCCGCCGTGTCGCTGCCATTCACGCCGCCATCGCACTCCTCGCCAAAGTCCACGGCGCCATCGCCGCAGCTCGGGAGCGCGCAGCTGGTCCGGCAGGCGTCGGCCTCCGTGTCGGAGTTGGCGTTGCCACTGTCGCAGGCCTCGCCCGCGTCGAAGACGCCGTCGCCGCAGAAGGCCGGCTGGCAGTTGTTGCGGCAGGCGTCGGCATCGATGTCCGAGTTCGCGGCGCCATCGTCGCAGCCCTCGCCCGCATCCACCACACCGTCGCCGCAGAAGCTCTCGCAGACCACAGCGTCCGAGCAGGTCGGGTCGAGGCAGTCCACCGTGTCGTCGCCATTGTTGTCGACGCCGTCGTCGCAGACCTCGAAGCAGCCGTCGACCGTCGCGCAGTCGCTGTCGGCGCAGTCGGCATCGCCATCGCCATCTTCGTCGCCCACCGCCGCGCAGTCCTCGGGCGTCACAGCGCAGGCCGGCGCGGCCGCACAGTCGCTGTCGGCACAATCGGCATTGCCGTCGCCATCTTCGTCGCCCGTAGCCGCGCAGTCCTCGGGCGTCGCAGCACAGGCCGGCGCGGCCGCACAGTCGCTGTCGGCGCAGTCGGCGTTGCCGTCGCCATCTTCGTCGCCCGTAGCCGCGCAGTCCTCGGGCGGGGCGGCCTCCACCTCACAGATGCTGGAGCAGCCGTCGCCGTCGACGGTGTTGCCATCGTCGCAACGCTCAATGGCGCTCAGCGTGCCATCGCCGCAGCTCTCCTTCGCCGGGTCATCGCCACAGGCAGAGAGGATGGTGACAGCCGCGATGAGGAGGCCGAGGCCAGAGACTCGAAGCATGGATTCACGCATGGTGAGACTTCCTTCAGTTTTCAGGATAAAGGTTTACGATGGTAACAAAGTTTAGCCGCTTTCCCCCGCGTGAGGCAAGGAATCTGCGCCCCTGCCCCGCTCGTTGCAACGGCTACTTCGGATGTGCGCCTTCGTGCTGCTCGAGCAGACGCACCTGACGCTCCAGCGTCGCGACCCGGAGAAAAAGATAGACGGCCGCCACCGTGGCCACCGCCGCAATCGCCAGCGCCAACCCAAAGAGCGCCGTTCCACGCGCCGCCACCGGCAGGCCGGCGGCCTCCGGCGCAGCCCCTTGCTCCGCCTCCGGCTCCGACGGCTCCTCCGCGGGCTCCGCCAGCGCTACCGACCCCGTCCCGTTCGTCGCCGGCATCCGCAGTGTCGGACGCTCGTTTTCGCGCATCGCCTGAGGATCCTCCAACATCGAAACCAACACCGGCGCAGCCACCACTGCTCCCTCGGCCAGCGCCACAAAGGCAGGCATCATCATCGTGCCGCCGCCGGGCGCCCCGGCCCGCTGCGCGAGCGACTCGAGCGACTCTTGGCCCAGATCTCCGAACACAGGCAGGTCGAGCGGCGGCATCGGCTCGGCATCATGGGTCGCCGACGACCGCTTCCGCGGCCGCACAAGCATCTTCGCCAGCGGCATCGCATGCGCCGCCATCGCGGGGGCCTCCTCCGTCGCTGCCGCCGACTGCTCCCCATACTGCGCAAGATCGATCCGCCGCTGCACCCCCGACTCCTTCGGCAGGTCCGACTCCGTCTGCAGCATCCGGTGGGTCGTCTCGGGATCCACATCTTCGGCCAGCACCATCCGAGGATGGTAGATGAGCGGCGTCCAGGTGCGGAGGTTGCTCGAGGCCTGCTCAAACCCGGTCAGCCGGCCCGAGGCCAGAAGCTCCGCGAGACGCTCCCGCGACAGCGGACCGTAGATGGTCTGCTCCAGCCGGATAAAGATCTCTGTGCTCGTGAAGGCGCGCGTCGTCGGCTCCACCCGCGGCACAATCTGGTTTACCGAGAACTCGGCTACCACGGGCGCGCTCGCCTCGGAGATCGAGGGGTAGCTGCCAGAGAGCACGTAGGAGGCAACCGATACCGGCTGGCCGGGCGCTTCGGTCGGCACGGGCGTCTCTGCATCCGGGTCGACCCCGCCTTGCCCGATGGGGCTTCTTCCGATCATGGGGGGCTGCTCGCGGCGGGGGGCTTGGTGAGGGAAAAGGCGTCTAGCTGTTTGCCATCGATGTCGGTGGCTGTCCACGACAGATGGTCGGGTGCAACCTCGACTACCAGATAGTGGTGGGCGCTGATGCAGACCTCGTTGATGGCGTCGGACTCGGCGGGATAGGTCGGCGCGCCGCCTCCGCCCGTGATGACGTAGCGCACGCCGTTGATGTCGCGGCTCCGACCGTAGAGGTGGTCGTGGCCCAGCAGCGCCATGTCTACATGGTGCTTCTCGAAGAGCGGCACGAGGTGGGTCTGCACCCGCAGATCTCCCGGCTTCCGCTCCGGCGTGCAGGCAAAGGGCGGGTGGTGGAAGAAGACCAGCTTCCACTTGGCCTTCGATGCGGCGAGCGCCCCGTCGAGCCAGCGCCACTGTGCCGTGCCCTCCTCAAAATCGCTGCTGCTGTTGATGGCGAAGAAGGCGGCATCGCCCCGCTCGAAGGTATACCAGGCCTCGTTCCCCGGCAGCGCCATGTAGTGGTAGTAGGACTCGTGGTTGCCCTCGTGGTTGCCCAGCGAGGCAAAGAAGGGGAGGCGGCTCATGATGGGGAGCGCCGGCTCGAAGAACTCGCGCTGCCAGCCATCCCAGGGCGCGCCGAGGTCGGTCAGGTCGCCCGTGTTGACCACGAAGCGGGCGTCGGCGGCGAGCGCATCATCCCACATGCGCCGGGTAAGCGCGGCATGGATATCGGCGTTGGTGCGCACATCACCGTAGGCGATGAAGCGGTAGGTCTCGCCCTTGAGCGGCTGGCTCCGGAAGCTCCGCACGGGCGCATCCACGCGGGCCGTTGCCCCCTTCACGGCGTCGGTCTCGGCCCGGTAGTAGATGGTGCTATTGGGAGGCAGCTCGGTGAGGGTGACCTCGTGGTGGGCGCCGGCGATCTCGGGCGCGACGACACGGCGGTCGAGCCTGTCGGGCGCGAGCCCCCAGCGCACGCCGCCGAAGCCGGCCACGTTGGTCTCCCACGACACCGTTACCCAGTCGCGGTCGCCGCCCTGCAGGTAGGGCGTCTTGATGAAGCCGGCCCGCTTGTGGAGCCGCAGATCCATGTCGAACCAGAAGGCCCGGTGGCCGCCGTCGGGGTGGCGGTGGAGCGCCACGGTGATCCGGTTGGTGCCCGCCCGGAGCATGGTGGGCGGGATGGCGAGCGAGGTGCGCTGCCACCGCTCCATGGAGGTGGCCTTCACGAAGGTCGGCATGGTCGGGACCGCGGCCGAAAAGCTAGCGGCTTCTGCGCCGGGCAGCACCTGCTGGCGGATGATCTCCACGCCGTTCAGATAGACGATGGCACCTGCCGCGAACTCCAGCTCCGACTGCAGCGAGACCACCGAGGCGGGCTCGGCCAGCTCGAAGGTCCGGGTGAGGTAGAGCGTGGTTCGTTGACCGACCGCAGGTGAGCGCCCCGGCGTATCGAGCAGCAGTGTGCCCTCCCCAATGCCTGCACGGGCGCGGAAATGGGCCTCGCGCGCGAACTTGGCGGCGCCGATGGCCTGCATCGCCTCGGTGCGACCGTCGAGCGGCAGCGCAACCGGGCTCCAGCCCTGCAGATCGCCTGCACGAAGCCCAGCCTTTGCCTCACCCTTCGGCGCCACAAAGCCCTGCAGCTGCGGCCAGCCGGCCGGCTCCTGCAGCTCCGCCCAGAGCGACCAGTCGGCCCCCTTCGCGACCACGATGTCGGCCCGCTCGAGCTCCAGCACAGGCGGCAGTTCGCGCGCCGCGACAGGCAGCGAAACAGAGGCAGCAACGAGGGCTGCAACAAGGAGGCGGAGAAGATTCATCGACCCTCGAACCGTGGCGCCCGCTTCTCGCGGAAGGCGTTCAAGGCCTCCACCCGATCGGCCGTCTCGACCAGCGGCGCGGAGCAGGCCCGCTCCACCGCCAGCCCCGCTCCGAGCGGCAGCGCGATGCCCTCATCGATGGCCCGCTTGGCCGCAATCAGCGCCAGCGGCGCACCCTTTGCAACGCTCTCGGCCCAGGCCAGCCCCGTCTCGAGCAGCGCAGCGCGGGGCACCGATGCATTGGAAACACCTGCAGCCACCGCCTCCGTGCCCGACAGCCGGCGCGCCATGAAGATGAGCTCCTTGGCCTTCGCTACGCCCACCAGCCGGGCAAGCCGCTGCGTGCCGCCGGCGCCCGGGATGATGCCCAGCTGCACCTCCGGGAGCCCCAGCGTGGCCTCGTCTGCGGCGATGCGGAGGTCGCAGGCCAGCGCCAGCTCCAGCCCGCCACCCAGGGCCGCGCCCTGCACCAGCGCGATGGTCGGCCGGTCGAGCCCCGCCAGCTGCGAGGCAAGCGCCTGCAGCCGCGGCACAAAGGCCCGCACCTGCTCCTCGCTCATCAAGGCCCGCTCCTTGAGGTCGGCGCCCGCGCAAAAGGCCTTGTCGCCAACGGCCGCCAACAGGCAGACCCGCCACGAACCGTCGGCAGCAGCAGCCGTCAGCGCCGCCTCGAGGGCCTCCACCAGCTCCCGCGAGAGGGCGTTGGCCCGCTCGGGGCGGTTGAGCGTGAGCAGCAGCGTGCCGCCACGCCGCTCCACCAGCACCGCTGCCTCCATCAGAGCGTCTTCCATGTGCCCGACTTCCCAGATTGGCTGTACCGGTACAGCCGTGAGTTGAGCGTCGCTCCGTAGTCGTTCTCGAGCCGCCCCGAAATGCGCAGCAGCGCCTCCAGATCCACACCCGTCTCGATGCCCGCCTCAGCGAGCACATAGAGCAGATCTTCGGTGCCCAGGTTGCCCGAGGCACCCGGCGCGTAGGGGCAGCCGCCCATGCCGCCCACAGAGCTGTCGAAGGTGGTCACGCCCACCTCCAGCCCCGCCAGCGCGTTGGCCAGCCCCGTGCCCCGCGTGTCGTGCAGATGGAGCGCGATGCGCTCGGTGCCGAACCGCTCGAGCGCGCGCGCCGCGCCGGCCCGCACCTGAAAGGGGGTGCCCATGCCGGTCGTGTCGCCCAGGCTCACCTGCCTGCAGCCCATCTCGAGCAGCGCGCCGGCCGTCTCGAGCACCCGGTCGAAGGAGACGCGCCCCTCGTAGGGGCAGCCGAAGACGGTCGAGATGTAGCCCCGCACCTGCATGCCCTCTGCCAGCGCCGGCGCCACGATCTCGCGGATGCCGGCGAGGCTCTCGGCGATGGTCCGGTTGAGGTTCTTCTGGTTGTGGGTCTCGCTCGACGAGAGGAAGACCGCGATGTCGCGTGCGCCCGCCTCGCGCGCCGCCTCGAACCCCTTCTGGTTGGGCACCAGCGTCCAATAGCGCACCCCCTCCACCTTGCGGATCCGGCGCAACACCTCGGCGGTGTCGGCCATCTGCGGGATCCACTTGGGGTGCACAAAGCTCCCCACCTCCACGTCGCGCAGGCCGGCCTCGACGAGCCGATGGACAAGGTCGACCTTCTGGTCGGTCGTCAGCCGCACACGCTCGTTCTGCAGGCCGTCACGCGGGCCAACCTCGACGAGGCTGACGCGGCTCGGGATGCTGTCGAGAGAGGCGGTCATGGGTTCAGGGCTGCTTCTGCAGCGTCACCAGGTCGCTCACCACCTGCGTGCCGTCGAGGATGGCATCCACGGAGCTATCCGCGAACATCTGCTGGCGGCCGAAGGAGAGCGCGTAGGTGTTCACCAGACCGTAGCCCTTCGCCTTGTTGAGCGTGGAGCAGATGCCCAGCGCGAAGGTCTCGTGGCAGCCGCCCGCGAAATCGACCCAAGTGACAGGCCTGCCCGTCATCTGGGCAAAGGTATCGGCGTGGCCCACGTCGTCGTTGGAGCCGCTCATGAGCAGCATCGGGATGGTGACGGAGAGCAGGCCGGCGGCGGCGCGCCAGTCTGCGCCCATCCGGCCGGCCATGGGGACGACGGCGATGGCGCGGGGCTCGCGGAAGCCGGGGGCGAAGAGGGCAACCCGCTCCGGCGTGCAGTCGGGGAACTCGCCGCTGTCGCACTTCCATTGGATGAGCGTGGTGTCGTAGGTGCCGCCGGCGAGGGCCCAGGCGTCGAAGGAGCCGAAGCTGTGGCCCGAGATGACGACCCGCGAGGTGTCGGCGGCGGCGGGGAGCCAGGAGGTCGTGTTGACCGCGTCGAGCTGGTCGATCGCGACGACGACGTCGGCCGGACGCTCCACGTAGAAGGCCAGCGGGCGGGGGTTCACATCCTGGTTGAAGAGGTTGTTGGTATGGTCGGGCGACACGGCCACCCAGCCATGCGAGGCGAGGTGGCGCATGAGGTCGGAGGAGCTGCCGCCGTAGGCCTGCGAGCCATGCGAGTGGGCCCAGACGGGGTACTTGCCGTTCGGATAGACGGGCGGCGCAGGCGGCGCGTCCACGTAGACGTCGGTGTCGCGGAAGAGCGCCAGGTTGAGGTAGTTGGGCGAGGTGGCCGTCTTCTCGGTCGCCGGGTACCAGATGTTGATGCCGATGGTGCGCTGCTCGCCGTTGCCGGGCGAGGTGTAGGTGGTCTCCCAGTGGCGGTAGCCGACCACGAAGGGGCCTGCCTCGCCGACGGGCCAGCTCAGCGGAGCGGTCAGGTCGAAGGTGGGGCCGGTATCGCCGGAGGCCTCGGTCGTGTCGCCCGAACCGGTGGTGTCGCCGGAGGCCTCGGTCGTGTCGGCGGTCCCAGAGCCGTCGCTCGTATCGGAGGTATCGGCACCCGAGCCAGAAGTGTCGGCCGCAGCCGTCTCCTTGTCGTCGGAGCTACAGGCGGCGAGGAGCAGGAGCGAGGCAAGATACCAGTGACGCATCGGCGATTCCTTCGAGCAGGAAGAGGTGGCGGCCTGCCTACCACAGTTCGGACAGGGCCACCAAACCAGCCTACGGCGCACCGCGCCATGACCGGGCGACAGCCAAATTTGCTTGCATCAAAGCGGGCGCTTGGCCTATTGCGCGTTGAAATCCTTATCACGCTTCTGTTTGGAGCCGCCATGTCTGCCATCAACCGTCTGCTCCTTACGGGCGCCACCGCCGCCCTCCTCACCCTCTCCGCCACCACCGCCGAGGCCCGTCCCTTCCGCGTGACGCAGATCCCCAACGGCGCCGACTTCGGCTGCACCAGCTGCCACACCTCGCCGTCCGGCGGCGCCCGCAACAGCTTCGGCACTGCGGTGGCCGCTGGCTTCACCACCAGCGTCTTCACCGCGCCCGCAGGCTGGGGGCCGGTGCTCGCCGGCCTCGACTCCGACGGCGACGGCTTCACCAATGGTGAGGAGCTTGGCGACCCGGATGGCACCTGGACGGTCGGCGACCCCAACCCCACCTTCAGCG
>JABMMX010000216.1 GCA_013205435.1 Deltaproteobacteria bacterium | reverse complement strand
GCTCTGGCCCATCAAGCAGAAGTATGGCGCCAGCCTCTCGTGGGGCGACCTCCACATCCTCGCCGGCAACGTGGCGCTCGAGTCGATGGGCTTCAAGACCTTCGGCTTTGCTGGCGGCCGCGTCGACGTCTGGGAGCCCGAGGAGGACATCTACTGGGGTTCGGAAGGCGGCTGGCTCGAGGACAATCGCTACAGCGGTGAGCGCACCCTGGAGAACCCGCTTGCGGCCGTCCAGATGGGCCTCGTCTACGTCAATCCGCAGGGCCCTAACGGCAACCCCGACCCGGTCGCCTCGGGCCGCGATGTGCGCGAGACCATCGCCCGCATGGCCATGAATGACGAAGAGACCGTCGCGCTCGTCGCAGGCGGTCACACCTTCGGCAAGGCACACGGCGCAGGCGATGCCGCCCATGTTGGCCCCGAGCCGGAAGGCGCCCCCATGGAGAACATGGGCTTAGGTTGGCTCAGCAGCTACAAGTCGGGCAAGGGCGTCGACACCATCACCAGCGGCATCGAAGGTGCCTGGAAGCCCAACCCCACCACCTGGGACAATGGCTACTTCGAGACCCTCTTCGGCTACGAGTGGGAGCTCGTCGCCAGCCCCGCCGGCGCCCACCAGTGGCGCGCCAAGGACTGCAAGCCGGAGCACCTCATCCCCGACGCCCACGACCCGTCGGCCAAGCATGCGCCGATGATGACCACGGCCGACCTCTCGCTCCGCTTCGACCCCATCTACGAGACCATCTCGCGCCGCTTCCTGGCCAACCCTGACCAGTTCGCCGACGCCTTCGCCCGCGCCTGGTTCAAGCTGACCCACCGCGACATGGGCCCCCGCGCCCTCTACCTCGGCTCGGAGGTCCCGTCGGAGGTCCTCATCTGGCAGGACCCGATCCCGGCCGCCGACTATGCGATCATCGACGCCGCCGACATCGCGGCGCTCAAGGCGAGCATCCTCGCCACCGGCCTCTCGGTCTCCGAGCTCGTCTCCACGGCCTGGGCCTCGGCCTCGACCTACCGCGGCTCCGACAAGCGTGGCGGTGCCAACGGCGGCCGCGTCCGTCTCGCCCCGCAGAAGGACTGGGAGGTCAACCAGCCTGCCAAGCTCGCGAAGGTCATCGCGGCCCTCGAGGGCGTGCAGGCCTCCTTCAACGGCGCGGCGACGGGCGGCAAGAAGGTCTCCATCGCAGACCTCATCGTGCTCGGCGGCTGCGCCGCGGTTGAGCATGCCGCCAAGGCTGCCGGCCACGCCGTCACCGTGCCCTTCACGCCCGGCCGCACCGATGCCACCGCAGAGCAGACCGAGACGGTCTCCTTCGCCTGGCTCGAGCCGCAGAGCGACGGCTTCCGCAACTACCAGAAGGCCGCCTACACCATCTCTGCAGAAGAGATGCTGATCGACCGCGCACAGCTCCTCACCCTCTCGGCACCCGAGATGACGGTGCTCGTCGGCGGCCTCCGCGTCCTCAACGCCAACACGGGCAAGGCGCAGCATGGCGTCTTCACCAAGCGGGCCGAGACGCTGACGAACGACTTCTTCGCCGGCATCCTCAACATCGGCACGGAGTGGAAGACGGCCGCCGGTTCGCACACCCACTTTGAGGGCTACGACCGCGCCTCGGGCGACCTCCAGTGGACGGCGAGCCGTGCCGACCTTGTCTTCGGCTACAACTCGCAGCTCCGCGCCATCGCGGAGGTCTATGCGATGGCCGGCGGCGAGCAGAAGTTCGTCACCGACTTCGTGGCAGCCTGGGACAAGGTCATGAACCTCGACCGGTTCGACCTCAAGAAGTAGCCGCCGCGGCTACGGCCGCAGCAGTCGTCACCGCGCCTCGGGGTTCTGCCTCGGGGCGCGCGCCGTTTTGGTCTCGCTGCCCTCCCCGACAGACCAGCGTTGCCCGCAGGCTCTCTCGGCGATACGGTGGTCGGATTCGGAGGCTGGCATGCGTAAAACACTGATTGGAATGCTCACGGTGGTTGCACTCGCCGGCTGCGCGAAAGCGGGCGAGGACTTGGAGTGCATCACGCCGGGCGACTGCCCGACGAATGCCTCGTGCGTGAACAACCGCTGCCTCCGAGAGACCGACAGCCGCCCCGATACGGCGACGGATGTCGAAGCCGACACGGCGGTTGATGTCGAAGCCGACACGGCGGTTGATGTCGAAGCCGACACCGCCCCCGACACCGCGCCTGATACCACGCCACTGGATACCGACCTCCCCGACACGGCCTCCGGCGATACGGAGAACGACGCAGCAACCGACACAGACGCAGCGAGCGACACCGAGGTAGCCGATACCGATGTCGCGCCGGCATGCGGCCTGTTCGATGGCAGTTGCACGCGGGGGACCGACTGCTGTTCAGGCCTCTGCGTGCCCACCGCACTCGGTTCTACAACCGGCTTTTGCACAGAAAATTGCAGCGTGTACGGCGATTGCAATCCGGCAGGTCGTCGAGGCGACTTTGCCTGCCTCCCCGTCGATGACGCGGGCGCCACGAGACGGGTCTGCCTGCCGAGCGACTTCGACGGACGTTGCGACGCATCGACCGATTGCCTCGGCGGCATCTGCCTTCGGACGGCCTCCGCGAGCAGCTGCAGTTGGGAGTGCCAGTCGGCGGCCGACTGCCCCGACGGCACTGCATGCGGTCTGATGGACTTCGGCGGCGGAGACCTACGCTACGCCTGCGCGCCCGTTGGCAACCCCTGCCTGAGCCAGGACAACTGCTTGAGCCAGACCTGCATCACTCCCGATACAGGCGGTCTCGGCTACTGCAGCCTCTTCTGCCGCAGCAGCAGAACCGATTGCCCCTCGGGTTGGCGTTGCAGCGCCGTGGACCCCACACTCCCCGACCTCTTCGTCTGCGAACTCCCCTAACGACCCGGGAGTTGCAGCGGCTACTTTGCGCAGAGCTGCAGGTAGTGCTGGGCGGCACGGTCGGTCGGGTCGGTAGTGAGGCAGCCGCGGAAGCCCTCGGCAGCAGCCTCGAGCAGGCCGGCTTCAAAGGCGACGATGGCGGCTGCCAGCTTGGGTGCGTTGGCGTGGCGCAACGCGCGGAGCGCAGGCTGGAGCGAATCGAGCACCTCGTGCAGATCGACGCGCGCCCCTCTTCCTTTGACCTCGATGCGGCCGAGCCTTCGCGTCTGAATTGCGCCCGTCGCGGCCATCCGATTGGCAAGTTCGCCCGTGATGAGCACCTCGGCGCCAAAGGTCTTCGTGAGACCCTCCACGCGGGCAGCGGTGTTGACGGCGTCGGAGATGACCGATGAGTCCCACCGGCCGCTCTCGCCGACGATGCCCATCTCGATGCGCCCGAAGTGGAGGCCGATGCCGAGCGTGACCTCCGTTCCGGGCGGCAGGCAGGCGCCCAGCGCGCCATGGGTCATCGCCTCGTGGAGGGCCCGCTGCATCTCGATGGCTGCACGCACAGCGAGCTCCGGCGCACCGTTGAAGAGGGCAAGGATGCCGTCTGGACTGGCGCAACAAAAACGGACAGATCGTCTAAGGTGTCAGGCAGCGCAGGTGGCGGTTCGGGTTTGAGCTTCGAAGGTGGCAGGGGATAGCAGGCCAAGGGTCGAGTGCCGGCGGTGGGCGTTGTACCAGCAGATGTAGCGCAGGACCTTGTCGCGGGCCTCTTCGCGGGTGTTGAATTCGAAGTGCCGGAGCTCCTCGACCTTGAGGGTTGCGAAGAAGCTTTCGGCCGGTGCGTTGTCCCAGCAGTTGCCCTTGCGGCTCATGCTGCAGACGATTCCTGCGGCCTGCAGCGCCTGGCGATAGTCGCGGCTGGCATATTGGCTGCCGCG
>JABMMX010000215.1 GCA_013205435.1 Deltaproteobacteria bacterium | reverse complement strand
GTGGTGGTCGCGGCCGGCGTGCCGGGCCTCATTCGGGGCGGCTGGATCAAGCCTGGCGCTGCCATCATCGATGTGGGCATCAACCGGCTCCCGACGGGCAAGCTGACAGGCGATGTGGAGTTCGAAGAGGCCCACGCGCGGGCCGGCGTTATCACGCCCGTACCGGGTGGCGTGGGCCCCATGACCGTGGCTATGCTCCTCTGGAACACCCTCGTTGCGGCCATGCTCCGCCGCCGCCTCGACATGCCCCGCCCAGCCGCTCAGGGTTGGAGCCTCTAGTTTTTCCACGCGCAAGGAAGCCGCATGTCTTCGACCCCCACGACCCGTCTCCCGCTCCACGACCGCCATGTGGCTGCCGGCGCCCGCTTTGCCTCCTTCGCCGGCTTCGAGATGCCGATGTGGTATTCGGGCATCGTCGATGAGCACCACGCCGTGCGGCAGGCTGCGGGCCTCTTCGACGTGAGTCACATGGGCGAGGTCTTCGTGCGCGGCCCGGGTGCAACGGCGGCGGTAGACCGGCTCGTGACGAACCGCTGTGCGGCGCTGCCGGTTGGCAAGGCGCTCTACACCGCGATGTGCCGTCCCGATGGCGGCATTGTTGACGACCTCATCGTGGCCCGTCTTGGCGAGCAGGAGTGGCTCATCTGCGTGAACGCCGCCAACCGTCACAAGGATGCCGACTGGATTCGCGCCCAGATTGGCGCCGAGGCGGAGGTAACGGACGACTCGGATGCGTGGGCGCAGGTTGCGATTCAAGGGCCGAAGGCGGTCGGCATCGTGCAGCAGGTGGTTGGTGCCGGCGTTGTGCTTCCGGCGCCCTTCCATGTGGCCTGGGCTGAGCTGGCCGGCGTGCGGGTGCTGCTTTCGCGCACGGGCTACACGGGCGAAGATGGGTTCGAGATCTACATCCCACGCGACCATGCCGAACCGGTCTTTGATGCGCTGGTTGCGGCCGGTCAGCCGGAGGGGCTCAAACTCGCCGGGCTCGGCTGCCGCGACACACTCCGGCTCGAGGCGCGGCTTGCGCTCTATGGCCAGGACATCGACGACATCACGACGCCGGTTCAGGCTGGGCTGAGCTGGGTGGTTGGCTGGGACAAGGCCGACTTCATTGGCCGCGACGCGTTGGTGGCCGAGCGGGCGGCAGGGCCGGCGCGGGTACTGCGAGGCTTCGTGCTGACGGAGAAGGGTGTGATGCGTCACGGCTACCCCATCTTCGACGGCGAGCGTCAGGTGGGCGAGATCACCTCGGGTTCGGTCGCGCCGACGCTGGGCAGCGTCTCCATCGGGCTCGGCTATGTGGAGCGGGAGGTCGCCGATCGTGAGGAGCTCCTCATCGGCATCCGCGACCGCCGCGTGCCGGCGACCGTCACCAAAAAGGCCTTCTACAGCCGCCCGCGGGTTGGCTAGTCGCGCGCAGCCCGCTACGACCGTTTTCTACATTCACTCCCGACGGAGCCTGCCATGAGCATCGACCGCTTCACCATCCCCGACACCCTCCGCTACACCGTTGAGCATGAGTGGGCCGACCTCTCGGGCGACATCGCGACCGTGGGCATCACCGACTACGCGCAGGATGCACTGGGCGACGTCACCTATGTTGAGCTTCCCGCTGTGGGTCGTCAGCTGGCGGCCAACGAGACCTTTGGCGTCGTTGAGAGCGTGAAGACCTTCTCCGACCTCTTCGCGCCGGTTGCAGGCGAGGTGGTGGAGGTGAACGCAGAGGTGGTCGCCGACCCGTCGGTGCTCAACCGCGAGCCCTACGGCGGCGCCTGGCTGGTGAAGATTCGGGTCTCCGGCGGTGCCGAGGCGCTGCTCGATGCAGAGGGCTACAAGGCCCATCTGTCGAAGATTTCGTAGCGCTGGGCGGCCGCATTAGCGGCCGAGCCACCGGGTGCTCGAGCCTTCGGGCGTGACGACAAAGGCCCACTCGAAGGAGGCGCGACCGAACTGGTCGAGCATGCCGGGCGGCACGTTGTTGAAGGGCTTTGCGGCACGGAGTGCGCGGAGGGCCTCCTGGTCGAGAAAGTCGAGGCCCGAGCTGTGGCTGACGGCGGCCTCGAGGATGGCGCCATCCTGCTGGAGCGTGATTTTGACAACGGTGGTTCGCTCGCTGCCGAGCTTGCGGAAGTCGGGGTCGAACCGTCGGAAGACGCGGGAGGGGTTCCAGTTGCGCTGCAGGCGCGACTTGGCCCGATCGAAGAAGCTCCAGTAGGTGCTCTGCAGTGCGTTGATGCGGCTGCGGTCGCTCTCGGGCAGCGGCAGATAGTCGCGCTCCATCGGGCTGCCGGAGCGGGCGGCGCGTGGCTGCACGGAGTCGTAGCGGGGCTTGAAGTCACGAAGCGCCAGCGAGCCCGGCCCGACGCCTTCGCCGGCCTCGGCCTCGCCATTCTTGCCTCCGCCGGGGGAGACGAAGAGCGGGCGTCCTGTCTCGGGCTGAATGGCGGCGGCCGGTGCGGGGGAGAGCGCCTCGCCGGGTCTTCCCTTGGGCGCGGCGGCGGCCTCGGCGGGGTCTTTCGGCTGGTCGCGTCCTGGCTCCCGCTCACGCGTCGGCGTGGCGGATTCACCGCCGCCCTGAGACTTCCGCGCGGTCGTTTCGCGGTCGGTCCGCTGGTTGAACTGGGAGATGAAGTTGGCCTCGTCGGGTGGCCGGTCGGTGCGCTCCTCCGGCTCCATGCTGGCGTAGTTCGCGAGGGGTTGCTGCGCGGGTGGCTGCGCAATGACGAAGGGTACGGTCTTGGCCCCCGTCGATGGCCGCGGAGGCTCACCGGAGGTCGCAAAAAGAAGGCCGAGCAGCAGGTGGAGCGCAAGGGTTGCGAGGAGCGCAGCGGCTCGTCGATTGCGGCTGCGCAGCGCGCGCTTTCGGTCGTAGTGCTCCATGCCACGCTCCTTGAAGCAGCGTAACGCATCGGGCGGCGGAAGCAACCGAAAGGCACGACGATCAGGGCGGGGCAGGGCAGGCTGCTGCTGCGCTGTTTGCCACGATGCGCCCGCTGTGGTAGCCCGACGCGGTTGCCCTTTGGAAAGGCGGAGCAAAGCAATGAATCTGTCCGTTGTTGGTTCGGTGGGTCTTGACGATGTCGAGACCCCGTTCGGAAAAGTGGAGCTCGCGCTTGGCGGCTCAGCGAGTTACTTCTCGTTGGCGGCCTCGTTCTTTGGACGGGTGGGCTTTGTGGGGATCGTCGGCGACGATTTCCCGGAGAGCTCCGTGGAGCTGCTGCGCAACCACGATGTGGATGTGCGGGGGCTTCAGCGTGTGGAGGGCAAGACCTTCAGGTGGGCCGGTCGCTACGGCTACGACCTCAACCAGCGGGACACGCTGCTGACCGAGCTCAACGTCTTCGAGCACTTCCGACCGGAGCTGCCCGGGGACTACGCCGCGGCGCCCTACCTCTTCCTCGCCAACATCCACCCGTCGCTCCAGAGCCACGTGCTCGACCAGGCGCACGGCGCGAAGTTCGTGGCGATGGACACGATGAACTTCTGGATTGAGGGGGCGCTTGACGACCTCAAGAAGGTGCTCGCGCGGGTCGACTGCATCGTGCTCAATGACTCCGAGGCCCGCCAGTTGGCGAAGACTCCGAACGTCATCACGGCGGCAAAGGCGATCTCTGCGATGGGCCCGCGGCTCGTGGTTGTGAAGCGTGGCGAGCACGGCGCCTTCCTCTACAGCGAGGGCAACTTCTTCTTTGTGCCGGCCTTTCCGCTCGAGCAGGTTGTTGACCCGACAGGCGCAGGCGACTGCTTCGCGGGCGGCTTCATGGGCCTCATCGCCGCATCGGGGGACACCTCGTGGCCGACGCTCTGCCACGCCGTTGTTGCGGGTTCGGCGCTGGCCTCCTTCTCGGTCGAGAACTTCAGCGTAGACCGTTTCCGCTCGCTGACGCAGGGCGAGATTCAGGATCGCATTGCAGCCTTTGAGGCCATGACGGCCTTTCCGACCCGCGCCTAATCGCGGTCTTCTTCTCTCGTCCTCTTCGGAGTCATTCCATGCATTCCCTGCGCACGCTCTCCTTCGCCTCTCTCCTTCTTCTTGGCGCCTGCAGCAGCGACACGAAGGAGACCACCGACACCTCGACCGCTGACGGTAGCGGCAGCGACACCGGAAACGGCAGCGGCGGCGGTTCGGGCAGCGGCGATGCCGGCCCCACCTGCCAGACCACGAACGAGGGTTCGGGCGGCGCGGTTTGCAGCGAGGATACCGCGCTCTGCGGCGACATCTACACGCCGACCTCCTACCGCGTGACCTACGCCCGCATCCTGAAGCCGGCCGGTCTTGGCCCGATTCTGGGCACGCTCATCAACCGCGACATCAACGCGAATCTGCTCCACATCGTGGTCACCACCAAGGGCTTCAACGCCGACCGCCCGAACGCCATCTTCTCCATCGGCGGCGGCGGCGGTTGCGTCCTCGACACATCCTGCGGCACCTACACCTGGGATTCGCGCGGCTGGGAGCCGGGCGCGACGGAGCCCGTGCAGGCGCAGGCGCTCACCGACGGAAATGGCGCCTTCGCCTCGACCACGACGCTCAGCATCAACTTCCCGGCACTGGCGCCCAACAATCCGCCCGACCCGAAGGATGTCATCATCTTCCCCATCAAGGAGCTCAACATCACCGGCACCACGGCGATTGATGAGAACAACCGCACCACCTTCAGCGGCACCCTCAAGGGCGCCATCCTGAAGGCCGACTGCAATGTCGAAATCGCGCTCACGGCCGGTCAGCCGGGCGTGCTCCTCTGCCAGCTCTTGGGCGGCGACCGCACCCTCAACTACCCCGCTGGCCCTGGGGAGAAGACCGGTTGGATCTTCGAGGCCGAGTACGACACCGAGCGCGTGACCCTCATCCCCGGCGAGACCTGCCCCTTCCTGCTAGAGGGTTCGGGCGCTGGCTCGGGCTCCGGCAACTAGAGACAGCGTGATGCAACGGGTCACCGGCGTAGGCGGCATCTTCTTTCGCGCCCGTGACCCCGAAGCGCTCCGTGCCTGGTACAAGCTGCACTTGGGCGTCGGCCTCGAGCCGTGGGGAGGCTCTGTCTTCAGCTGGAATGGGCCGGAGAATCCGACCGGCACGGGGTCGACCGTCTGGTCCATCTTCGCGCAGGAGAGCAGCAAGTTTGCGAAGACCGACTCCTCCTTCATGGTGAACTACCGGGTCGCCGACCTGCACGCACTCGTGGCAGCGCTGCGCGCCGAGGGCTGCAACGTGGACGACGAGGTGAGCGACTCGGAGTATGGCATCTTCGGCTGGGTCACCGACCCCGAGGGAAACCGCATCGAGCTCTGGCAGCCGCCCGCCGGGCAGTAGCCGCTTAGCCGGGCTCGGACTCGAGCTTGGCGGCCAGCGCGAGGTAGGCGGCAGAGGGAATCTCTCCCGCTGCATCGCTGACCCGTCGGATGGCGGCGAGATAGGAGGTGGCCGCGTCGCTGTTGCCGCGGAGCAGTGAGATGCGGGCAAGGCCGAGCAGCGGAGACTCCGCGGTTTCGTCTTCGAGGTGGCCGTTCATGAGGGTCTCGAAGGCCTCCTCCTGAGCGCCGACTGCTTCGAGCGCGCGTGCGGCCCGGAGCGTGTAGCGGATGGTCGCGTTCGATTCTGCGCCGGCTTCGCCCTGGAGCGGGGCGGTGCAGAGGTGGGGGTGGTCTGCGGCGGGGTCTTGGTTGACCCGGGCGGTGAGGTAGGCCGTGACGGCCTTCGCTGCGTCGTCTTGCGCGAGTGCGAGGTCTCCGGCGACCTGGAACGCAAGCTGCGAGGAGGGGTCGAGTTCGGCTGCGGCCGCGAGTGCGGCTGCGGCCCGGTCGAGGTCGCCGTGGGCGATGAGCCAGCTGGCGCGGGCTGCGGCGAGTGCTGCACGCTCTGCGGCGGAGGTGGCGGCAGAGGATGCCTGGTCGATGGCGTGGAGTGTCGCGGCGAGTGCTTCGCGCGCGGCGACGACCTCGGGTGGGAGCGCCGCCTCTTGGAGCTGTTCCGCGCGGAGGTTGAGCAGGGCACGGGCGTCGGGGTCTTCGGCCTGAGCCGCGGGCGCTTCGAGGAGCGCGGCTGCGGCTGCAGGGCCGTCGGTCGCCTCGGTTGCGCGGGCGAGCGCGAGCCACGACTCAGCTGCGTCGAAGGAGCGGTCTGCCGCCGCGCGATGGAGCTGGAGCGCGAGGTCGGCAAGGGCGCAACGCTCGGCTTCGTTGGCGCAGGCCGTGAGTTCGGCGTGACCGGTTGCGGCTGCGATGAGCGCATCTGCTGCGCGTGGGAGCCAATCGGCGAGCCGTCCTGCCGCGCGGGCGTCGGCCTCGAGCAGAGACCAGCCGCAGCGCTCGGGCGCCAGTTCGTGAAGCTGCCGACCGAGGTCGAAGGCGCCACTTGGGTTTGCGAGCGGGCCGCGGGTGAGCGTGAGCCGCCGATCGAGAAGGTCGGCCTCGTGGCCCTCCGGTGCAGGCGCAGAGGCGAGCGCGGCGTCGACCGAAGTCCAGTCCGCGGCACTCTTCGCTGCCTCGTTGATGATGGCCCAGGCAGCCTCGTGGAGGGGCTCCCGGGCGAGGATGGCGCAGGCGGTCGCGAGCGCGCGCACGGGGTCGCGGAGCTGTTCAAACTCGACGGTGGCCCGCTCGGTGAGGGCTGCGACCGAGCCGTCGCTTGCGGCGGCGAGGAGGGCGGCGAGCTGCGGCCAGAGCTGGTGGTCGGTGGCCAGCTGCTTCTGCGCTGCGATGGCTCTTGCTGCAAGCGCAGGGAGCGCAGCAGCGGCCTGGAGGCTGTTGAAGGCGGCAGCGGGGTCGGTTGCTGCAAGCAGCGCTGCAGCGCGCTCCCAGAGCGGCCAGGCGAGGTCGCTGGCGTCGGCAGCTGTGGCGATCGCGATGAGGGCCTGCGCTGCAGCAGCGCTGTCGGCGCTGTTGCCGCAATGCTCGAGCAGCAGCGCGGCGATGGCCTCGTTGAGGCCACTGGCGGCAGCATCCTGCGCGGCCTTCCAAGCTGCCTCGTGTTGGCCGCCGGCAGCGAGCCGTGTGGCCCGCTCGACCTGGAGCAGCTGCCGTTCTTCCGCCGTTGGTGCTAGGGTAGCGGCGCTGTCGAGCAGCGTGGAGAGCGCCTCCCAGCGAGAGGCAGCCGTGGCAATCTCGACGGCCTTCGCACGCCGCTCGGGTGCCATCGGCCCGCTCTGCGCCATGGGGATGAGCAGGGCCATGGCCGCTTCGGGCCGCTGGAGCCGCTCGCCCAGGATGGCGGCGGCACGGAAGGTGAGGTCGTCCTGCAGCTCCTGCACCGGAGCTGCGGAGGCGAATCGCTCGATGGCGCGCAGGGCGTCGGTCCAGCGCTCCGCCCGCTCGAGCATCGCGGCGTGGTCCTCGAGGAGGGTGAGGTGCAGCGGCTCCTCCTCCAGCGCCTCGGCCAGCGCGTCTGCCGCAGCGGCAGGGTCGGAGAGCCGCTCTGCGAGCAGACTGCCGAGCTCGCGCGAGAGGCGGGTGCGCTCGGAGCGCTTGGTCGATGCGGCGCGCAGGCCACGCATGGCGCGGACCAGGAGCGCGCTGTCGTCGCTCTGGCGTGCGAGGGCTTCGATGCGGCTCCAGGCCAGCGCGGGTTGCTCGGCGTCAAACCCGAGCGCCGCTTCGAGGAGAGGCAGGCCGAGCGAAGTGCGGTCGACCTCGGCCAGGAGGTCAAAGAGGCCCGCAGCGAGGCGGACCGCCTGGGGCCCAGCCGGTTCGAGCAGCTTCGTTGCCTGCGAGACGACGGAGGCAGCGGAGGCGCCCGAATGCATCATCCAGCCGAACAGTTCGACGAGCTGCGCCGTATCGGCCTCGGTCTCGATGCTGATGGCCGTCTCTTCGAAGGCGCTCAGAAGCGAGGCTCCAAGCTCGGGCGAGGCGGGAATCGCTGCGATCTGCGCGGCAACCTTCGGGCCGAGGCCTGATGCGCTCCTGCGCTCGACAACCTCGACCCAGGTCTGCAGCGTGACGCCGCCTCCGGCCAGGATCGCGGCGAGAGCTGCATCCTGCTCGTCGTCGGAAAGAGCGCCGCCGCGTGCCATCCAGCGGGTCGCAAAAACGGCTGCGGCCGCTGCGTCGGTAGCCTCGTGCAGGCGGGCTCCGATACGCTTCCAGTCAGCCGCCGGGAGTTCGTCTGCGGAGGCCTCGACCTGTGCCCATACGGCATCAAAGGTGAGCGTGTCGTCTGCGGCAGCCAGCGTTGTGGCGATGGCCCGCGCCAGGGCGCTGACCTCCGCGGGGAGTCCCGTCCGGGCAAGCAGGGCGGTGGCCAACGCGGGGGCATCAGAAGCGCCGCGACGGAGCGCGAGCTGAAGGCGCTCGAGCGAGAGCCTGCCCTCCGGATCTCCGTCTTCGAGCCCGACCGCGATGCTGAGCGCGGACTCGAGCGGACCAAAGTCACCGAAGCTGGCTGCGTGGTCACGGAGGAGGCCGATGGCATCGGCGTCGGTTGGTCGGATGCGGCAGGCTGCGGTCGCCCGTGCGACGGCAAGGTCGGGACGGCCGAGCGTGCGGTCGTAGTGGCGGGCGAGTGCCATGAACGCATCGAACCGTTCGGTGGGCGAAAGGCGAGGGTACTCGGAGAGCGCCTCGAGCGCAACCACCTCGGCGACGGTGTTGCCGGTGGCGCGGGCCAGGGCGATGAGCTCATGCCAGAGCACGGGATTCTCAGGCATGCGTTCGGCGGCGGCCTGCAGCAGCGCCTGGGCCTCGTCCGCTGCAGCGGCGCCAGCGAGGTGCCGAGCGAGCGCGAGCGTGGCCGCGGCGTCGTCGGGGTGGCGCGCGGCTGTGCGGCGGAGCAGGAAGAGTCTCTGCTCGGCGCTTCCTGCCGCTTCGACCGCGGCTTCGACCTGGGCCGTGAAGGCGCTGTCGTTCGGGGCCCGGTCGAGCATCACGAGCGCCAGCGAGAGGGCGTAGGGGTGGCGCCAACCGAGGGCGTCGATCGCGAGCCGAAGCCAACGCTCTACGAGCTGGGGCTGCGTGTTTGCGGTGAGGTGCTGCTCGAGGAGGGCAAACATCTCGACCGCTTCGGGCGCCTGGGCGAGGAGGGCCAGAGAGGCGGCGACTTCGGGGGCCTCCGGGTCGAGGAGGAAGAGGGCGGCGGTGGCGCCCCAGGCGGCGCGATGGTCGCCCGTCCAGGCCGCAGCGTGCTGGAGCCGGATGCGTGCCAGCGCCGCGGCCCTTTCGGGATCGGTGGCGCAAGAGATCTGCGCATCAATGAGCGCGAAGGCGCGCTGCCCATCGCCGCGCTGCAGTGCGAGCGCCCGCGACCGCTCCCATGCCGCGTCAAGCGCCGGTGCAGCCTCGAAGCAGCGCTGCCAGGCGGCCTCTGCGCCCTCGTCGCCCATGGCGTCTAGCGCACCCGCGATCGCGACCAGGTGCTCGAGCCGTCCTTCCGGCGCTGCGATGCGGTCTGCGAGGAACCGGTGCATGGCGACGCGGGCAGGGCGCTGGTCGTCGCCGCTCAGCAGGGCGATGAGGCGGTCTGCGACTGTGAGCTGCACCTCGGGCTGCTCCAGCATCCGGTAGAGTTGGTCGATGGCGAGCTGCCGCGTCGCATCCTTCTCCGTCAGCGTCGCGGCCTCGACAAAGCGTTCGAGCGCAGACTGCGGTGTGGCGAGCCCTCGCTGCTCCATCTCGCCGAGCTCCAGCAGGAGCGAAGCGCGGGCTTCGGGCGCGGCCAGAGCCGGGAGCTGCTCCAGGGAGATGCGGTAGATCGTGGCCCAGTCGCCGAGCGACCCGGCGAGTCTGCGCCGGTCGGAGAGGAGCTCGTCGCGAAGCGTTCCGACGGCACGCTCGATGCCGACGTCCAGAAGCGCCGCGGCGCGGGCGCGGACACCCGTGTCGAGCTGGATCGCGCGACGGATCAGATCCAGCGAGCGGCCGGGCGAGGCGGCCTGCTCCACCGCAATGCTCGCGGCATGGAGCAACAGCTGTGCCGCGGCGACGGGCTGCTCGGTCGCTTGAGCCTCCTCCTCGATGCGGTCCATCGCTTCATCCCAGCGCTCCAGCAGTTCGGCGCGCTGGCGCAACAGCAAGAGGGTGGGGAGCGCCTTGGGGGCAGAGCGCTCGAGGGCGTCGAGCGCCTCGCTGGTTGCGTTGGAGCTGATGCCGGTCTGGTGCCAGAGCAGGCGCGCGATCGCGGCCGCTCGGTCCAACTCGCCCGCCGCTGCGTGCAGCCCGATGAGTTCGACGCCAGCCGCGATGCGCTCGGGCGAGGGGGCAGCGAGCTCGCGCTCCCAGCGACGGGTGAGCCATGCGACGAGCCGCTCCTGTTGCATCGACAGTCGGAGCGCCGATTCATAGGTCGCCTCGACCTCAAACGCCTCTGGGCCATCGAGCCGTAGCTCCAGTTCGAGCGCGCAGCGGAGCGCCTCGCCCCGACGGAGCATGAGGAGCTGCGCCCAGGCCTCTGCCAGAAGGGGAAGGCAGCCGGCCCGGTCGGCCTCCGCCACGGCCATCTCCGCGCGGGAGATGTCGGTCGGGTCGAGGCGCAAGGACTGCTCTAGCGCGATCACGGCGCGCGCATCAGAAACGGCGGCTGCGATCCAGGCAGCCTCAAGCTCTCGCTGCCAGCCGGTCGCCCCGGCGTATGCGGCGCGCAGGTGGTCGAGCCGCGCGCGACGGTGCGCCGGAAGACCGCTGAGGAGGTCGGCCGCCGTCAGGTGGTAGAGCGGAGCATCATTGCCCGATTCCGCTGCAGCCTCGCGCATCAGGCTGGCTGCCTCCACTGCACCGTGGGCCGCGTAGGTTGCTCGGAGCGATTCGACAAAGGCCGCATGTTCGGGAGCGAGCGACTGACCAAGAGCCTGAGCGATGCTTGCGTTCGACATGTGAGACACCTCGTAGTTTGGGAGCGTGACTACACGCTCCCGCGCCCGCGCAAAATGCAATCGACGCCTTCCGCTTCCACGCGGTTGCAACACCCGTTAGGCTCACTCCGTTCCCTTGCCGCTGCGTGGAGAGATGCCTTTGGACCCCTACAAGACGCTCGGCGTCAGCCGGACGGCTACCGCAGACGAGATCAAGAAGGCCTATCGGAAGCTGGCACGGAGCTACCACCCCGACCACAACCCCGACAACGCCGCCGCGGAAGAGAAGTTCAAGGCCGTCTCCACTGCCTACGAAATCCTCTCGGATGACGACAAGCGGGCCCGCTTCGACAAGTTTGGCGCAGCTGGCCTGCAGGATGGCTTCGACCCCCGCGCTGCCGCAGCTGGACGGCAGGCGCCGCGTGGCCCCGGCCCAGGCGGAGCCGACCTCAAAGACCTCTTCGACCTCTTCGGTGCTGGCAGCCCCTTCGGCGGCGCCGCGGGCGGCTTCGGAGGCTTTGCGCCCCGCGCCAAGGGCCCGACGCCAGGGAGCCAGCTCGACCTCAAAATCCGCATCCGGTTTGACCAGGCGGCGCGCGGCCTTACCACCAAGTTTCAGTATGAGCGTCCCACCGCCTGCCCGGCCTGCAGCGGACGGGGCATCTCCGGCAACGCTGCCTGCTCGCGCTGCCGCGGCCAAGGGCTGGTCGCGGAGTCGAAGTCGCTCAGCGTCAATATCCCGTCGGGGGCCGACAACGGCGACAAGCTCCGCATCAAGGGCAAGGGTGGCGACGGCATCGGTGGCGCGCCGCCAGGAGACCTCATGCTCGAGGTGCAGGTCGAACCGCACCGAACGCTCCGACGCGACGGCATTGCGCTCATCACCAGCGCGACCATCGGCCCCATCGACGCGCTGCTCGGCTGCGATGCAACGGTCGAGACCCTCGACGGCCTCACCCCTGTCCCCATCCCGGCCGGGCACTCAGCCGGCCACCGCGTCCGTGTCGCAGGGAAGGGCGTCACGCGAGGCGGCAAGACCGGCGACCTGCTGGTGGAGGTTACCGTCGATGCCAGCCGTCAGCCGCTGCTCGACCTCGAGGCACGGGCCTTAGCGGAGAAGCTGCGCGACCTCGTCTCCAAACGCTGAAGAGGCTTGCCAAATGGCGGGCCTTGATGCTTGGGAGAGGAGCTCTTTCACCTCATCTTCATCGGGTCTCTCTGTGCGCACGCCTGCCTGGTCGTTCTCCCTTTCGCTGCTCCTTCTCACCACCGCTGCCTGCGGTTCTGACGGTGGCACCTCTACCGGCGTGATCGAAGCCGATACGGCGGGTGACGCAGCGGCCGACAGCAGCGACGATGCAGCTGCATCGGGCGATACGGGCGGCGACACGGAGACCGATACCTCGTCAGACACCGGGGCCGGTAGCGGGGACACCGGCGGCGACACCGCACCTGTCTCGGCCTGCGCCGATCCCGTCGCGCAGTGCGGGCCGGCGGCGATTGCCTCCTGCATCGAGACCGATGGCGGCGGCTTCCGCTGCGCCTGCGACGCGGAGGCCGAGCGGGCCCTGCTGCTCGAGGGCGTGACCTCGTTCGACACCGACGGCGCGCTCCCCTCCTACCTTGTCGTCGGGGGCCGAAACGCCTTTCCCGTCATCGTCGACAGCGGTGAGCGCATCATCGCAGCAGCCGCCTTTCAGGGCGCGGGCAGGGTCTTCACGATTGCCCACGAGGGGCTCTTGAACCGCGACGACGCAGCCTCGCCAGGCCTCGCTCAGCTGGTGCGCAACGCGGTCGCCTGGACGGGCAGCGGCAGCGGACGCACGGGCGTCATCGCACTCGACCGGAGCTACGACCGAGCGGCCGCGATGCTCGAGGCCGAAGGCTACACGGTCGTCGTCGGTGCCGCCGATGCGCTCGACGGCGTCGATGTCTTCGTGACCACCAACTACCAAGAGTATTCGGCCGCCAACCTCGCCAACATTCACGCCTTTGTGGAGGCCGGCGGCGGCCTGATCAGCGGCGGTCACGCCTGGTGGTGGGGGCAGTCGCGCGACGACGAGGCAACCAACTTCCCGGGCAACAAACTGCTCCGTCCTACCGGCATCCTCGTCACAGGCGACACCGCCGACTCCGGCGCCTACGACCTCATTGCCCACCGCGCCTCCGACCTGCTCCAAGCCACCTGCGCGCTCGACGCAATGGCCGCAGTCGATGCCGGTCAGATCTCGCTCTCGTCCGCCGAAGCCGACCGCGCTGCCTCCGCTGCAGGCGTCGCGGTCTCCTGGGTACCCACAGACTCACCCATCTTTGCCGCCGCGCAGGCCTTCAGCGCAGGCCAGGGCCCCGTTGTCCCGACCGAGGCCGACCCTGTGTTGCCAGCCTCCGAGCCGGTGCGCGCGCTCGCAGCCCGCGTCCAGATCCGCGAGGCGCTCGATCTGCCCGCGGACCAGGTCGTCGCTCATCCCGCCGGCAGCGACTTTCCCGGCCCCGTCGCGCAGGATGCGCCGCGCCTCTCCAAGACCCTGACCATCGACGGCAACGACGCTGGCTACCCGCTGAACTTCATCTACTCGGGGGCCGGCGACGACCTCTGGCGCAGCACCGGCCTCTACGCAGCGCCCGGCGAGCGCATCACCATCACCATCCCCGCCAACGTCGCCGGCGACGGCCTCGGCGTGCAGCTCGGCGCCCACACCGACACCCTCTTCGGCCTCGACAGCTGGCCCCGCATGCCCCGCATCGTCCGCAGCGCCCCGCTCGCGGAGCCCATTACGGTCATCGCCAGCGGCTTCGGTGGCCCCATCTATATCACCGTCCCGCGCACCAGCTCGCTCGGGCCTGTCACTGTGACCATCGACGGCGCTGTCGCTATGGCCCACCATGTCCGCGGCCGCGACACGCTCGCCGACTGGCAGGCGATGCAGCAGCTCGGCGCGCCCTGGGCCGAGCTCGAGACCGCCGGCTGGATCGGCACCATCCCCGCTTCGGTCGCGCTCGAGGTCGCCGACGCCGCTGTGCCGCAGGACTACTGGGCCCGCGCGATGACGGCGGCCGGCACGCTCGGCGGGTTCGACCGCTCCACGCTCCGATCCGAGCGCATCGTTGCCGACCGTGAGATCAGCGCCGGCTACCTCCACTCCGGCTACCCCGTCATGGGCCATCTTGATGCAGCGCCGCAGGTCGCGCTGGTGAGCGGCAGCGCCGCCGACGGCATGTGGGGCCCCTTCCACGAGTTCGGCCACAACCACCAGTGGAACGACTGGATCCTGCCCGGCACCACCGAGACCACCTGCAACCTCTGGTCGGTCTACCTCTCGGAGGAGGTTGCCGGCACTCCGCGCGCATCAGCGCACCCCGCCATCACCGCGGCGAGCCGCGCCTCGACGATCGCCGCCTGGCGCCGCGCACCCAACTTTGCGAACTGGTCGGTCTGGACCGCACTCGAGACCTACCTGCAGCTGCAGGAGCGGTTCGGCTGGTCGATCTTCTCGACGGTCTTCACCCGCTACCGCAACATGACCTCATCGGAGCGCCCGGCCGACAGCGACAACGCCCGCATCCAGACCTGGGTCATCGAGTCGTCACGAGCGGCGGGATTCAACCTCATCAACTTCTACGAGGCCTGGGCCTTCCCCATCGATGCGGCCACCCGCACTGCCGTTGCCGGCCTGCCAGAGTGGCTCGACCACCCGATGCGCTGAACAGTCTCCGCAGCCACCAACCCCCGAGCCCTCCATGAACCCATTCCGTCTCTCGCAGCGAGCCATTCTCGCGCTGCTGCTCCCTGTCGCGCTCCTCTTGCTGCCTCCCGCCAGCGCCTCCGCCGCCGGCGTCCGCTGGACCGATGGCTCCTTCGAAGCGGCGCTCGCGCAGGCCAAAGCTGAGGGCAAGCCAGTCCTCCTCGACCTCTACGCAACCTGGTGCGGCCCCTGCCACAAGCTCGATGCCGAGGTCTTCCCCGCGGAGGAGGTGGCGAACATCACCGATGGGATGGTGGCGATGCGCATCGACGCCGAGTCGGAGGCCGGGATTCCGCTCGTCGAGCGCTACCATGTTGTGGGTTATCCGACCGTCCTGTTGCTCCGCGCAGACGGTACCGAGATCGACCGCATCTTCGGCTTCCTACCAACAAAGGAGTTCGCCACGGCGCTCACCGATGACCTCTCAGGCAAGGGCACGCTCGAGGCGCTCCGGGATCAAGTGAAGGCTGCACCGGACGACCTCGAACTTCTCTTCGACTTCGGCTTCCGCGCCTCGGTCCGCGGCCTCGCCAACGAGGCGGAGGTTGCACTACAGACCGTCATCCAGCGGGCGAAGGGCAGCGCCGCCGGCCTAGACCGCCGCGCCCTCATGGTGCTCGCCAAGTATCACTACCTCCGCGGCTCCAAGCAGTATGCCAAGGCTGTCGAGACATTCGTCCGCATCGAGCGCGAGTTCGCCGGCTCCGGCGAGGCCTCCGAGGCCCGGGTGCAGACCGTTGTCGCCTACCTCAAGGCCGGCAACGCACCCGCCGCGGCCGCCGCCGCCGAGCGGGCCTTCGCAGCCGAGCCCGATGCAGGCACGGCCAACGCCATCGCCTGGTTCTACTTCCGCGAGAAGCGTGAGTTTGCGACCGGCATCTCCATCGCCCGCCGCGGCCTCGAGCTGGCACCAAAGGATGCCGGCCTGCGCGACACCCTGGCAGAACTCCTCGCTGCGAACGGAGAGCACAAGGCTGCCGCGACCGAGTCGGCCCGCGCGCAGGCCGATGAGCCTACGGACCCCTACTACGCCAAGCAGGCGACCCGCTTCGCCGCTGCCGCAGCTGCCGCCCCCTGAGCCGATAAGCCGCTTGACGCAGCCGCTCGCGCGGGGCTAACCGACAGCCGCAACACGCGCCCAATCGGCGCCGCGCCCAGGGTTCAACAGATGGAACAGTTTCGTGAAGAGCTCCAGTCGCTGAATCAGCGGCTTGGCGAGCTCCGGGGGTATCTTTGACGTCGCTCGCAAGACCGAGAAACTTGAAGAACTGAACTATCAGATGTCTGATGCCGCCTTCTGGGGCGACGCAGACAAGGCGCAGACCGTCATGCAGGAGCGGGCCAACTTGGAGAAGGTGTTGACCTTCTTCAAGGAGCTTTCTGGCAAGCTTGCCGACTGCGGCGCACTGATCGAGCTGGGCGCCGAGATGGGTGAAGAGGCGGTCGCCGACGACCTCAAGGCCGGCCTCGCCGAGGCCGACGCGGTGCTCGAGAAGATGCAGCTGGAGCGCATGCTCAGCGGCCCCACCGATCGCAACAACGCAATCGTCACCATCTCCGCCGGCGCCGGCGGAACCGAGAGCCAAGACTGGGCCCACATGCTCTACCGCATGTATCTTCGCTTCTGCGAGAAGAAGGGCTGGAAGACCGAGGTACTCGACTACCAGGATGGTGAAGAGGCCGGCATCAAGGGTGCCACCTTCCACGTCACCGGCGAGTTCGCCTTCGGCTACATCCGACCGGAGACGGGCGTGCATCGCCTGGTCCGCATCTCCCCCTTCGACAGCCAGGCCCGCCGCCACACCTCCTTTGCCTCGGTCGGCGTGCTGCCCGAGCTCGACGACGCCATCGAGGTCGATATCAAGGAGGCCGACCTCCGCATCGACACCTACCGCGCCTCGGGCTCCGGCGGACAGCACGTCAACCGAACCGACTCGGCCGTCCGAATCACCCACATGCCGACCAACACGGTCGTGCAGTGCCAGAGCGAGCGGTCGCAGCTCAAGAACCGCTCCACCGCCATGAAGATGCTCCGCAGCCGTCTCTACGAAGAGGAGCAGCGCAAGCGGGAGGCCATCAACGCAGCGCTCTACGCCGACAAGGCCGACGTGGGTTGGGGCAGCCAGATCCGCAGCTACGTCCTCGCTCCCTACCAGATGGTCAAAGACCTCCGGACCCAGCACGAGACCAGCAACACGGGCGGCGTCCTCGACGGCGACATCCAGCCCTTCATCGACACCTATCTCCTCCAGTTCGCGAACGCGATGGCAGCTCGCAAGGGCATCGCCGTCGCGCCCTCCGACGAAGCCTACTGACGGGCCCGCACATGAGCCACGACCAACGCATCTCCGCCTACCGCGACCGCTTCGACAACCACATCGTGCAGGAGCGTGTGGCCAAGGTCGACGCCCTCCGCGAGGCCGGCACCAGCCCCTTCGCCAACGGCTTTGAGGTCAGTCACACCGCCGCGCAGGTCTATGCGGAGGCTGGCGCGCTGAGCGCCGAGGAGCTCACCGAGCGTGCCATCACGGTCTCGGTCGCGGGACGGCTCCGGCTCTTCCGCAAGATGGGCAAGGCGGCCTTCCTCAAGATTGCCGACCGCACCTGCCGCGAGGGGCTCAAGGGGGCGCCGAGCGACGACAACTTCCTGCAGGTCTTCGTCTCGCTTGGCAGCGTGGGCCAGGAATTCTTCGACCGCCTCCTCACCTTCGACCTCGGCGACATCCTCGGCTTCCGCGGCACACTGATGCGCACCAAGACGGGCGAACTTTCGGTCGCGGCGACCGAGATCATCATGCTCACCAAGAGCATCCGCCCGCTCCCCGACAAGTTCAAGGGGCTCTCCGATGTCGAGCAGCGCTACCGCATGCGCTACGTCGACCTCGTAATGAACGACGAGGTTCGTGAGGTCTTCTACAAGCGCACCCGTATCGTCAGCGCCATCCGCAGCTTCCTCGACCGCCGCGACTACCTCGAGGTCGAGACGCCCATGATGCATGCCACGCCCGGCGGCGCGGCGGCACGCCCCTTCTCGACCCACCACAACGCGCTCAACATGCAGCTCTTCATGCGCATCGCGCCGGAGCTCTACCTCAAGCGCCTCCTCGTTGGCGGCTTGGAGCGGGTGTACGAAATCAACCGGAACTTCCGCAACGAGGGGCTCTCGCGCAAGCACAACCCCGAGTTCAGCATGTGCGAGTTCTACATGGCCTACGCCACCTACGAGACGCTGATGGACCTGACCGAGGAGCTGATGGTCCAGCTCACCGAGCAGGTCTGCGGGGGGCTGAACATCTCCTGGGAGGGCCAGGCCATCGACATGTCGCCGCCGTGGCCCCGCATCACGGTGCGCGAGGCGGTGGCGAGCGCCTGCGCCGAGATCGGCATCTCGCCCGCCATCACGGTGGAGCAGCTGGAAGATGCCGACGCCACGTCTCAGTGGCTGGAGCAGTCCGGGCTGCTGGCCCGGGAGGACGAGCTGGGCCACCTGCTGCGCACCCAGGCCGAC
>JABMMX010000214.1 GCA_013205435.1 Deltaproteobacteria bacterium | reverse complement strand
ATCCGTCCCGCAGCGCCCTCTCCGCTCGTCGTCTCGGTGCCCCACGCAGGCACGCTGATCCCCGAGGCAGAGCTGCACCGCTATGCGCTTTCGTCCGAGGTGCTGGCAGCCGATGTCGACCTCTTTGTGGACCGCCTCTACGCCGAGGCGCCAGAGCTTGGCGCGACGCTCATCAGCACGCCGGTGAGCCGGTTTGTGGTCGACCTGAACCGGTTCGATGACGACCTCTGCCCCAGCGTGGTGCTCGGCAGTTCGCGCAACACGGCGGCCGGCTACTACGGCAACCGGGGCGTGATTTGGGGGGTCTCGACGCGCGGCGAATCGATCTACCGTCTGCCCCTCCCACGCGAGGTGCATGAGGCCCGCATCGCCGCCTTCTATGCGCCCTATCATGCGCTCTTGGCGGCGGAGCTGGAGCGGGCGCACGCGACCTTCGGCTTTGCGATCCTGCTCGATGCCCACAGCATGCCGTCGGTTGCAAAGGCGGCGCACACAGACGCCGGTGAGCGGCGGGCCGACATCGTTCCGGGCGACGTGATGGGCGTCTCCTGCGCGCCGGCGCTTACCCGGTGTGTGGTGGACTTCTGGCAGGAGCAGGGGCGCACCGTGGCGCTCAACAAGCCCTACCGCGGTGGCGCCATCACGCGACGCTACGGCCGGCCGTCGGAGGGCCTTCACGCCATCCAGCTGGAGCTCAACCGGGGGCTCTACATGGACGAGACGGCCTGCGAGCCCAGCGACGGCTTCGCAGAGGTGGCGGCAGCCTGTTCGGCGCTGGTCGAGCGGCTGATCGGGTTTCGACCGCATTAGACGCGGCGATGCTTCAATGATCGGGGCGAGTTTGCTAGCGCAGTCTGCCGTCCCATCTTCACCTGCCTGCAAGGTTTGCCCATGGATCGTCTCTCCACGCGGTTGTCTCTCCTCTGTCTGAGCTTTGTGCTCTCTCTCGTGGCCGCCTGTGGCGGCTCCGAAGCGAGCAGCTCGGGCGACTGCGCCTCCGACCTCGAGTGCGCCGGCTCGCTCCGCTGCGTGGCGGGCGCCTGCGTCGAGCCGACCGGCCTGGAGTGTGACGAGGCCAACGTCTGCCCCGAGGGCTACTCCTGCACCGCGGGAACCTGCGCGGCAGACGCCGTCGTCATCATCGATGGCGACACGGATGGCATCGCCGACAGCAGCGACAACTGCCCGACCGTGGCCAACGCCGACCAGGTCGATGCCGATGCCGACGGCCAGGGCGACGCCTGCGAGGGCATCGTCGTCCCCACGGGCTGCACCGCCTCGACCGAGTGCGCCCTCGATGAGGTCTGCCGCGAAGGCGCCTGCCGCACCGTAGAGTGCAACAGCAACCGCCAGTGCCCCACCGATGCCTCCTGCGTGGGCACCATCTGCCGCGCCACCCCCGACTGCACCGCCGACGCCGACTGCGCCGCCACGCTCGGCACCTGCGACGCCGGCCGCTGCACCGCCGGCTGCGACACCAACGCCGCCTGCGGCGGCACCCCCGCCACCGACTGCGTCGAGGGCGCCTGCCTCTTCGCCTGCAACAGCGACGCCACCTGCGACCCCACCGAGCAATGCCTCGGCGGCTTCTGCGTGCCCGACGAGTGCAGCGGCACCGGCATCGAGGGCTGCCCCACGGGCGAGCGCTGCAACGGCAACGGCGCCTGCGTCGCCTACACCGCCTGCGCCACCGACACCGACTGCGACGCCACCCAGCTCTGCAGCGCGGGCATCTGTGAGCCCCGCCGAGGCTGCCTGAGCGACCTCAACTGCGGCGCAGGCGAGATCTGCGAGGCCAGCTTCTGCATCGCCGCACCCGATTGCGACGCCGCCACCCCCTGCCCCAACGATACCGACGACTGCATCGCCGGCATCTGCGTGCCCGGCCTCTGCCGCGGCGACGCGGAGTGCGCCGACGGCGAGTACTGCAACGCCGGCATCTGCGCGACGGTCGACACCACCATCGAGATCGGCCGCGTTGTCATCCTCACCCGCCCCGTCCCGCTCCGCCCCGGCGACCAGCTTGCGCTCGAGGCCATCGCCTTCGAGCGGAGCGGCGCAGTGCTGTCCGGCGCAACCTTCACCTTCACCTCGAGCAACCCCGCGGTGGCAGCCTTCGCAGGCAACCTCCTCACCGCGACAGAGGCCGCAGGCACCACCGATGTGACCGCCGTCGTCACCGGCACCGCGACCCCCGTCTCCGCAGCCGTCACCTTCGTCAACCTCGGCGAAGTGGCCACCGGCTCGCGCGTCGTCGTCATCGACCGGCTCTCGGGCGCGCCCATCGCCAACGCCTCGGTCATCGCAGGCGGCAGCACGGTGACCACCGGCGCCGACGGCATCGCAGCCTTCGCGGGCAGCATCGCCGGCGACGTCCATGTCTTCGCAGAGGGCCGCACCTTCCTCTCGGTCATCGGCGTCTCAGCCGCCACCCCCGACATCCTCGTGACCCTCGACCAGGCCCGCGGCAGCGCCGCCATCGGCGGCTTCACCGGCGAGTTCGACCTCTCCGCTGTGACCACCCGCGGCGACACCTCGGTCGGCCTCGCAGGCGCCGCCATCCCGGGCAACCTCGTCGACCTCGACCTCAACAACCTCCTCGGCGAGGGCTTCAACACCGAGATCAACATCCCGGGCTTCGGCGGCGCCGCCTTCCCCCTCCCCGGCGGCCTCACCTTCTCCTCCACCTTCTTTGGCATCGGCGACGTCAAGGCCACCTACTACGCCCTCTCCCCCGCCGGCGTGACCTTCGCCTGGGGCCTCGGCGGCAAGATCAACGCGGCCTCGCTCATCGACCTCTTCACGGGCGGCGGCGCCGGTGACCTCGGCAGCATCCTCGGCGCCATCCTGCCCCTCTTCGAGTCCTTCCAGCATGATGTGGCCCCCATCGACATCGCCACCCGCGCCCTCATCACCGACACCCGCGACGTGGACGGCGACGGCAACACCGCCGAGCTGGTCCCCGACTACAACCGGTTCGACGTGCTCGGCCTCACCCCCGAAGTGGCGCAGCGCTACCGCACCGACCTCGCCTTCCCCACGCTGCCCCGCATCGACGGCGCGGCGGCCGAGACGGCGATTGTCGTTGGCGGCGTCTCGGTGGACGGCGTTGGCTTTGTGCCGACCGGCATCTCGGCGGTCAACCAGCCCGGCGGCGGCGACCCGGACAACATCGTGCTCCGCATGGCCCCCTCGCACAGCGGCCTCGGCGTGGGCGACTTCTCGGTGGTCGTGCTGGCCTTCGGCGCCAGCGGCGCGGGCATCGGCGCCGGCGGCATCTCGCTGCCCTCGAGCATCTCCGCCCGCATCTACTCGGGCGCCACGCTGCCCACGGCCATCAACTTTGCGGAGCGCGGCTTTGCCGATGTGGCCACGGGCGGCGCCTTCGACACCGCGACCCGCCAGCTCACCACGACGGGCGCCTCGGGCGACCTGCTCCGCGTGACGCTCGTCGGCGCCACCAACGAGTGGGAGGTCATCTCGGCCGGCGGCGGCGACCTCGCTGCCTCGCTGCCTGCTGTGCCCCGCCGCTTTACGCCGTTCGACACCAACGCCTTCGTGCGGGTCGAATCGATCCAGCTGACCAGCGGCGTCGGCTTCGACGAGGTGGTCTCGTCGGGCGGCACCACGCTGTTCGACCTCGACCAGGTGACCACCGGCTTCTCCCGCTTCGAAGCCCGTTAAATCAGGGGTTTGCGCGGGTTCGATCATCGGGCCCGCAACAACCGGCGACAGACGACGATAACCCTTTTGACCGCGAGCATTCGGCCCGCGCTCGAACCGGGTGTCTGTCATGTTGAACCTGTCGCTTTTTGAGTTCATGCTCCAGCTCCGCAGCAACCCGCGCATGCTGGCCCGCTTCTTCCCCGACCTCGCGGGCAAGGTGCTCGAGCCCGAGCCGCGCAACCTCTCGCGCGAGCTCAAGGGGACGCCCATGGAGATGACCGACTTTGTGGTCGTCTACGGCTTCGGCGACCCGCTCAGCCATGTGGTGGCGGTCTCCTTCCAGGACAACCTCAACCCCTTCGCCGAGCCTGCCTGGGCGGCCGACCACGCCAACCTGGTGAAGATGTTCGGCCTCACCCCCATCGTGCTGGCGCTGGCGACCGAGGATGCCATCGAGAAGATGGAGAAGCTGCCGCTCGCGATGCAGACGCCCCGCGCTACGCCGCAGGGCTACCGGGTGGGGCCGCGCCGGAGCGGTGGGAGCGACAAGCCGAACTGAGCGGCGCGGGCTGAGCGGCGGCTAGTAGACGGGCGGCGTGTAGATCTGCGACGGAACAGTGCGGACGAGGCGGAAGCCGAGGTATCCGTCACGAGAAGTTCGATCATAGTAGTTATTGAGGCGTGAAGCAGCCCGAGCGTACTGCGCGGAGAGGTTGAAAACTCCGCCCCGCCAAACTGCGGATTGAATGATTTCCGCAACGTT
>JABMMX010000021.1 GCA_013205435.1 Deltaproteobacteria bacterium | reverse complement strand
GCGATGCCGCCACTTCCGGGCATGGAGCAGGGGGCGATGCCGCCACTTCCGGGCATGGAGCAGGGGGCGATGCCGCCACTTCCGGGCATGGAGCAGGGCGGGATGCCATCCAGCCCGCCCGTGTCGCTCCCCGGGTGCGCCGTCGGCACCGAGCTCGCAGATGCGCTGGGGCTCGATGTGGGCGATGCCGTTAACCTGATCGACCCCGAGGGCGACATCGGACCCACCGGCTTCATTCCCCGCTCTCGGCCCTTCCGGGTGGTCGCCGTCTTCTACACGGGGCTCTACGAATACGATTCGCGCCTGGTCTTCACCAAGCTCGACGTGGCCCGCGGTCTGCTCCGCGTTGGCCCCGAGGTGGCGAGCGGCGTGGAGGTGCGGGGCCAGAACCTCGACGACGCCACCGCCCTGCGCGACGCGGTCTTGGCCAGAATCACCTCACTCGGTCGGAAAGACCTCAAGGCGGCGGACTGGAAAGAGCTCAATCGGAATTTGTTTCAGGCACTGCGCCTTGAGAAGATTGCGATGTACTTTGTGATGAGCATCACCATCGTGGTTGCCAGCTTCGCCGTGGTCTGCGTGCTCCTCATGATTGTCATCGAAAAGCGGCGTGAAATCGCAATCGTGAAGTCGATGGGCGCGGGTGCTGCCGACATCTCTCTCATCTTCCGTATTCTCGGTGGCCACATCGCCATCATCGGCACCGCAGTCGGGCTTGGGATGGGGCTCTTGGCCATCCTCTACCTCATGACGATTGGCATACCCCTCGACCCAAATGTTTACTACATCGACCGCCTCCCCGTTTCGGTCGAAGCCGTCGAGATTATCGCGGTGGTTGTGGCGGCGCTCCTGCTGGGGTTGGCCGCCACGATTCAGCCGGCCCGGGAAGCTGCCCGCCTCGACCCTGTTTCGGCCCTCCGCCACGATGACTGACCCCGCATGACCGAACCGCTCGTCAAGATAGAGGGTCTCACCAAGACCTTCATCAAAGATGGCGCCACCATCGAGGTGCTGCGCGGCATCGACCTGCAGATCCAGCGGGGCGAGACTGTTAGCATCATGGGGCGCAGCGGCGCGGGCAAGAGCACGCTGCTGCAGATTGTTGGCACGCTCGACCGCCCAACCTCCGGCAGGCTCCTGCTGCAGGGCACCGACGTCTTCGCCCTCGAAGAGCAGAAGCTTGCGGCCTTCCGTGGCTCCTGGCTCGGCTTCGTCTTCCAGTTTCACCACCTGCTCCCCGAACTCACCACGCTGGAGAACGCAGCGATGCCGGCGCTGATCGCGCGCCGTCCCCGCGACGAGGCCTTCGGTCTGGCCGAGAAGATGCTCGGACGCGTGGGGCTCTCGCACCGGCTGACCCACCGCCCGAGCGAACTCTCGGGTGGCGAGCAGCAGCGCACCGCGCTCGCTCGCTCACTCGTGATGAACCCGCCGCTGCTCCTGGCCGATGAGCCGACCGGCAACCTCGACGACCGCACCGGCCAGCAGATCGTCGAGCTTCTCCACGAGATCGTCGCCGAGTCGCAGATCTCCGTCGTCGTCGTCACCCACAACCACCAGCTCGCAGCCTCCATGAGCCGTCGGCTCATCATGGACGAGGGCCGCCTGCTGCACGACTCCGAACAGACCACGGGGGCTCCATGACTGCCCTCCGTCTCCTCTTCGCGGCCCTGCTCGCGCTCGCCGGCTTGGGCCTTCTGCCGGCCCGCGCCGAGGCACAGCTCACCGAAGACAACGCCCCCTTCATCGCCGGCATTGAGGTCAGCGGAACCGTCCGCGTCGAGGCCGAAGCCATCTACCGCCAGGTCGCACTCCGCGCCGGCATGAGGCTCACCAGCCGGTCGCTCGGCGAAGCGGTCCGCGCGGTCTACGCGATGGGCTTCTTCGATGATGTCTCGGTAGACGCGCAGCCTCAGGGCGACGGCATTCTCCTCCGCTTCATCCTCGTCGAGCGCCCGACCATCTCCAGCGTCGAGATCGAGGGCGAAGATGCCATCGAAGAGTCGGAGATGATCGAGAAGCTGGCGCTCCCCAAGGGCACCATCCTCAACCAGCAGAGCATCGCGGCCGGCGTCACCACCATCGAGGAGATGTACCGTGAGAAGGGCTTCTTCCTCGCCTCGGTCGAGTCTCGCATCGAGACCCGCGCCGTCGGCGAGGTGGTGGTGAAGTATGTCATCACCGAAGCCGAGAAGGTTCGCATCGCCCGGCTCACGCTCATCGGCAACGAGGCGCTCTCAGACGAGGAGATCCAGCAGTTCATCGAGACCCGCCCCGAGACCTACCTCAGCTTCATGAGCGGGCTCGGCTCCTTCAAGGAGGCCTCGCTCGACCTCGACCTGCAGCGCATCCGGGTGCTCTACTACGACCGCGGCTTCCTCGATGTGCGTGTCAGCAAGCCCACCGTCTCGCTCAGCCGCGACCGTTCGCGCGTCTACATCTCCGTCCCCATCGATGAGGGCAAGGCCTACTCCGTCTCGACCCTCTCGGCGAGCGGCGACCTCCTCGAGGAGCCGGGCAAGCTGCTCAAGGGCTCCAAGATTGTGCCCGGCGAGAACTTCTCGTCGAGCTCGGTCCGCGTCGACCTCGCCCGAATCACACGCTCCTACAAGGACCGCGGCTACGCCAACGCCAACGTCAACCTCATGACCCGGATGGATGCCGAAAACCATCAGGTCTCGGTTACCTACGAGGTCGATCGCGGCGAGGTCTGCTTCATCGGGACCATCGAGGTCAGCGGAAACGACCTGACGCGCGACCGCGTGGTCCGCCGCGAGCTCGCCATCGAGGAGGGCGACCAGTACTCCTCCTCCGAAATCGAGCGCTCGGTCGCCTATGTGAAGCGGCTCGGCTTCTTCGAAGATGTGACCTACGAGGAGGAGCCCTCCTCCACCGACCCGCGCATCGTCAACCTGAAGATTCTGGTGAAGGAGCGCTCTACGCGGTCGCTCCAAGCAGGCGCCGGATTCTCGTCGGGCGAGAGCCTCTTCTTCATGGCTCAGATCAGCGAGAACAACCTCTTCGGTCGCGGCCAGTCGCTCACGCTCAACACCACGCTCAGCTCGCTCCGCAAGCTGTTCGTCCTCTCCTTCGTGGAGCAGCGGGTCTTCGACTCCAAGTGGCAGTTCGGCGCCGACCTCTTCCAGCGCACCATCCAATACCCCCAGTTCACCCGCGAGTCGCGCGGCTTCGCCCTCAACGTTGGCGTCCGTCCCTTCGACGAGTCGCCCATGTTCCGCGACCTCGCCTTCAACCTCGGCTACCGGCTCGAGGATGTCTCCATCGACCGCGCCTCCATCTCCGGCTCGGTCGCCGGCAGCACGCTCAGCCTCTACCGCAGCGGCATCACCTCGGGCGTCAACGGCACCGTGACCTGGGACAAGCGCAACGACCAGTACATGCCCTCCGCCGGCTTCTACCAGCAGCTCTACACCGAGGTCGCCCCTGGCGCGCTCGGCAGCGCCAACGAGTTCTGGCTCACCCGCGGTATCTCGCGCTGGTATGCACGGCCCTTCGCCTTCGATTGCCCCGGCGAAGAGCAGGGCGGTGGCGTCACAGGCACGCTCTGTCGTTGGTTCTCGAGCGCGGTGCTCAAGCTGAACGGCACCATCTCGCGCGTCGGCTCGCTCTCGCCCGAAAAGCCGGTGCCGATCTCGGAGCGCTTCTTCGAGGGCGGCCCGAACGGTGTCCGCGGCTTCGAGCGGCTCAGCCTGGGGCCCCGTCAGGGCTGCGCCAACGCAGACCCCTACGCGGCCCGCAGCACCTGCCCGGTGGGCGGTGTGAAGAGCCTCGTCTTCAACGGCGAACTGGAGTTCCCCATCCTCTCTGCCGTCGGCCTCCGTGGCGTCATGTTCGCAGACGCCGGCAACGCCTTCGATGCCGACCAGCCCTATTCGTTCCAACTCGATTTCCTTGAAGGTGACGCCAACGCAGCCGTCCTCCGCTCCGCCTGGGGCTTCGGCATCCGCTGGCAGAGCCCCATCGGGCCGCTCCGCTTCGAGTGGGGCAACGCCGCCGCGCCCCGCGCCGGCGAGCTCGACCAGGTCTTCGAGTTCAGTATCGGTAACTCTTTCTAGCGCCTCTCTCCAAGCCGGAGCCTTCGATGAAATCACCGCTTCTTCTCGCCGCCCTCGCCGCCTTCGCACTCGGCGCCGCCCCGTTCACCGCCCAAGCTGAGGAGGCAGCCGCGCCCGCAGCTGCGCCTGCTGCTGCGCCCGCCGCTGCCGCTGCGCCGGCCGCCGCCAACACCAACCGCACCGTCGCCTTCGTCGACCTCCAGAAGGCCCTCAACAACTGCACCGAGGGCAAGGAGGCGAAGAAGCGGCTCGAGGCCGACTTCGACCGCCGGCAGAAGGAGCTCGAGAAGCAGAAAGCCGACCTCGAGGTCTTTGCAAAGGACCTTGAGTCGAGCGCCGCCATGCTGACGCCCGAGCGGAAGCAGGCCAAGATGACCGAGTACCAGGACCGCTACAAGGCGCTCTCCGAGGGCTTCGAGCGCCACCAGCGCGAGCTTGCCCGCGCCGAACAGACCGCGACCGCCGACATCATGAAGCGGCT
>JABMMX010000213.1 GCA_013205435.1 Deltaproteobacteria bacterium | reverse complement strand
TCTCGGAGCTCTCCGCCAACACCGCTGCCATCAACTTCTCGCTCAGTTGCGAGCCGAACCGTCTGGCTTCTGGCGACTCATTCCGGCGCTTGAAACGCTCGGCGAGTGTGCCTTCGCCCGCCTCGCCGCCGAGCATCGTGCAGCCACCCAGCAAGATGACGGCCAACACAACTCCAATGCTACGACCATGGCATGAGATCCGCTTCACGCTGCCCCCCAGACGCGCCGCCCCTCCGCGACGCTCCACAGGCCCGAGAGCAACACCCTCTGAACCCTGTGCTGCACATGCTACGCGCACTTTGCCGAACTCTCCAACTTCTCGGTTCGCGCCCGCGACAGTCGCGCTCGACTAGCCGCCAAGAGCACGGAACAGCAGCCAGAGCAGGAGGCAGAGCCCCACAGCCAGCCCTGCTACGCGCCACACAGGCCCCCTACCTGCTGCTCCACCACGAAGGCCCGACGCGACCGTCCGAACGCGCAGCGTATGGTCGGCCACCTCCGCGTCGAGTTCTCCGGAGAGCCGGTCAGCCTCGCTCGCAAGCAGCGGGCTCAGTCCCCCTGCGGCAAACCGCTGCCGCCGCTCGGGCGCATCGAGCGGCAGCGGCCCGCCATAGTTCGCTCCCAGCAGTGCCCGCGTCTCGGCGATATGGTCGGCGAAGAGTGCACGAATGACCTCGCCGAGTTGGCGCTCCCCACAACGCGCCTCACCCAAATCGAGCGCGTCGAGTGCGGCGGCGAGCGCGGCACAGTCCGCGAACCGGTCGCGCGGCTCGCGTGCCAGCGCCCGCATCATGATCGCCGACAGCGCCGGCGAAAAGCCGAGAACGAGGCTGGTTGGCTCGGCGATGTTCGCGCGCGACACCATCTTCATGGTCGCCATGTCGCTGTCGGCCTTAAAGAGCCGCCGCATCATGGTCAGTTCGTAGAGCAGCACGCCGAGCGCAAACTGATCCGACGCAGCCGTCACCTCGAGCCCGTCCACCTGCTCTGGCGACATGTAGCCGAACTTGCCCGGCAGCTGGCCTGGCCGAACCTCCATGAAGGCCGCTTCGGCCCGCGCAATCCCGAAGTCGAGGACCTTCACACGGCCCGTGTAGTCCACCATCAGGTTGGGCGGTGACACATCTCGGTGCACCAGGCCGAGCAGCTGCCCGTCTGCGCTCCGGCGCGTGTGAAAATGGTGAAGTCCGCGGGCTGCCTCGGCGATGATGAAGACCACCTCGCTCGCGCGCAGCGGCCGGCCCGTCACCAGCGCCCGCTCCGCCAGCGCCCGGAGGTCTTCGCCCCAGACAAACTCGAGCGGCAGCACCAGTTCGCCGGACACCTCCAACGGAGGCATCGCCTTGACGATGTTGGGGTGGTCGAGCTGCTGCGCTACGCCGACCTCCGCACCGAAGAGGGCCCGCAATTCAGGGTCGTCGCGGAGCTCCGCGAGGATGCGCTTTACCACCATCTCCTGGCCCGCAGGTGCACCCGCCGGACGAGCCAGATAGGTGGTTGCCATGCCCCCCGATGCCAGTGGCTTGATGATGTCGTAGGGGCCGAAACGTTCCAGACTGCCCTCCCAGGGCGAATCGGCCGGAACGCTCTCCGACGCGCAAAATTACTCCCGCATGGCAGGCGGGCTGTCAACAACCTCGCGCCCCATCGATTCGTCACAGCGTGGGCTTCGGATTGAATCGCAGCAGGCCATGCGGTAGACGGCTGCCCGCGACGCAGCCATCGATGAATTCGGCTGCTCGGTTCACAATCTAACGGCCGACTGCTTCGGCCCCGAGAGGTCTTGTCATGGATCGCAATCTGGCGCTTGAGTTCATCCGCGTTACCGAAGCTGCCGCCATTGCCGCGGCCCGCACCATGGGACGGGGCGACGCCGACCTCAGCGACGACGCTGCCGTGACCGCCATGCGGACCGCCTTCTCGGGTCTCGACATCGACGGTACCGTCGTCATCGGTGAAGGGGAGCGCGACGAGGCGCCCATGCTCTACATCGGAGAGCGTGTTGGCCGCGCCAGCGCGGGGGCGCCTGCGCTCGACATCGCACTCGACCCGCTCGAAGGCACCAGCCTCTGCGCCTACGGTCGCGCCGGCGGCCTCGCAGTGCTCGCGGCGGGCCCCAGCGGCTGCTTCCTCCATGCCCCCGACGTCTACATGGAGAAGGTTGCCTCCGGCCCGCTCGGCCGTGGCGTCATCAGCGTGCGCAAGTCGCCCACGCAGAACCTCATCGAGCTCGCCGCAAAGAAGGGCGTTCCCGTCGAAGACCTCACCGTCATCATCCTCGACCGCACCCGTCACGAGGGGATCATCCGTGAGGTCCGCGCCGCCGGCGCCCGCATCCGCCTCATCCAGGACGGTGACGTCCATGCCGCCATCGCCACCTGCCATCAGGAGACCGGCATCGACCTCCTCCTCGGCACGGGCGGCGCACCCGAAGGCGTCCTTGCTGCCGCAGCGCTGCAGTGCTTGGGCGGCGAGATGGAGGGGCGGCTCCTCTTCAACAACGACCAGCAGATCGAGCGGGCCCAGACCATGATGCCTGGCCAGGATGTCCACCGCGTCCTCTCCATCAACGACCTCGCCTACGGAGACATCCTCTTCGCTGCCACGGGCGTCACCAGCGGCGATATGCTCAAGGGCGTCCGCTTTGAGTCGGGCGGTGTCTGCGAAACCCACTCCATCGTTATGCGCGCAAAGACCGGCACCGTCCGCTTCGTGGAGGCCCGCCACAACCTCGGTCGCAAGGACCCGTCGATTCGTTGAATCCCCGGCAACCGGCACGCTTGACAAAAGATCGTCGCAATCGGTAGCCAAGTCCAGCAAGCCGACCTCCTCCCGTTCAAGCGCATGGCCGATAAGAGCAAGAGCATCACGCCCTCAGGGGTCGCAAAGCGCCAAGGCCGAAAGGGGCTCCGTCGCTCCAAGACCCTCAACGCGCGCCGCCTCTCCAAGGATGAGGTCGCGGAGACCGACGGGATCATCGCCGCCTCCGGCCACGTGCGACCGGCCCACCGCGGCCAGTGCGCAAACGGCCCTCGACCCTGCCCCTGGGTCGCCTGCAAGTTCCACCTCTACCTCGATGTGAACCCCGAGACGGGAACCATCAAACTCAACTTCCCCGACCTTGAGCCGTGGGAAATGAAAGAGACCTGTGCGCTCGATGTCGCCGACCGCGGTGGCATCACGCTCGAAGAGGTCGGCGAAATCCTCAACCTGACCCGCGAACGCATCCGTCAGGTCGAGGTCTTCGGGCTCGAGAAGCTCAAGATCGAATACTCCGACCTCCTCGGCGACGACTAGCCGTCGCAGAGAATCGGCACCGAACCTGGGAAGGTCCATGCCCTCGACTGAACGCGTCCAACCACGCGCTCTGCTGTCGGTCTCCGACAAGCAGGGCCTCGCCCCGCTCGCAGCCCGTCTCGCCGCCGCTGGCTACCAGTTGGTCTCCACGGGAGGCACCTTCAAGGCGCTGCAGGCCGCAGGAATCCCGGTCACCTACGTCTCCGAGATCACCGGCTTCCCCGAAATCCTCGGCGGCCGCGTCAAGACACTCCACCCGGCAGTCCACGGCGGAATCCTGTTCCGACGCGACCTCGTCGAACATGTGGAGCAGCTTGTGCAGAACGGCATCGTCCCCGTCGATGTTGTCGTCGTGAACCTCTACCCCTTCGCAGCCACCATCGCGACGCCGGGCGTGACTGAGCCCGAGGCGATTGAGCAGATCGACATCGGTGGGCCGGCCATGCTCCGGGCGGCCGCGAAGAACTTCCGCGATGTCACCGTTGTCGTCCGTCCGACCGACTACGAACGCGTCGCCGACGCCATCGAGAAGGGCGCCAACACCGTCGAACTGCGGCGCGAACTGGCGCTCGAGGCCTTCGCCCACACCGCCGCCTACGACTCCGCCATCGCCACCTACCTCGGTGGTCAGTGTGCGCCCGAGGCCCTCATCCCGCAGCGACTCTTTGTCCCGCTCGAGCAGGATGCAGCGCTCCGCTACGGCGAGAATCCGCACCAGGCTGCAGCCCTCTTTCGCGCCACCTCGGCACCCGCCTTCGGTGGTACCCGGTTCGTGCAGGGCAAGGAGCTCTCCTACAACAACCTCCTCGATGCCGACGCAGCGCTCGAGGCGGTCCGCGAGCACGACGAGCCCGCCGTTGTCATCGTCAAGCACACCAACCCATGCGGTGTCGGCCGAGGCGCAACCATCGAAGAGGCCTACGAGCGCGCCCTCGCCGCAGACCCCGTCTCGGCCTTTGGCGGCATCGTTGCAGTCAACCGAGAGGTCTCGCCCGCGCTGGCAAAACGCCTTGCCGAGCTCTTCCTCGAGGTCGTGATCGCGCCGTCGTTTGCTGCCGAGGCGCTCGAGACGCTCGCAGCCAAGAAGGCGCTCCGCCTGCTCGTCGTCGATACCGCGCCGCAGAACCAGCTTCGCCTGCGCACCACCGCCTTCGGAACGCTCGCCCAGACCCTCGACCCCCGGGTCGATGCCGACTTCGAGCAGTGGGAGGTGGTCTCCAACCGACAGCCCACGGACGACGAGGTCACGGCCCTCCGCTTCCTCTGGCGGGTCTGTAAACATGTGAAGTCCAACGCCATCGTCGTGGGTGGACCTACCGCCACCGCGGGCGTGGGAGCAGGCCAGATGTCCCGTGTGGAGTCGGTCCGGATTGCCATCTCCAAGGCGGCCGGGCAGCAGCCTCTGGCGCTCGCGAGCGACGCCTTCTTCCCCTTCCGCGACGGCGTTGATGTTGCTGCGGCTGGCGGCGTGACCGCCATCATTCAGCCCGGCGGCAGCAAGCGAGACCAAGAGGTCATCGACGCCGCCAACGAGCATGGACTGGCCATGGTCCTCGTCGGCCGCCGCCACTTCAGACACTAACGAGAGACTGCAATGAAGCTCATGGTCATCGGCGGCGGCGGACGCGAACACGCCCTCGCTTGGAAGCTCGCCCAGAGCAGCAGCATCGCACGGGTGCTCGTCGCGCCGGGCAACGCCGGAACAGCCGGAGAGCCCAAGTGCGAGAACCTCGCCATTCGCGACAACGATGTCGCGGCCCTCGTTGCCGCGGCTGTGCAGCATCAGGTGGGGCTGGTCGTGATCGGGCCTGAGTCGGCGCTTGTGGCGGGCGTTGCAGATGCGATGCGCGAACAGGGCATTCCGACCGTCGGACCCAGCGCAGCAGGCGCCATGCTCGAAGCCTCCAAGGCCTTCTCCAAACAGCTCATGATCGACGCTGGAGTGCCCACTGCGGCCTTCGCGCAGGTGACCACCGAGGAGGAGGCGCTCCGCTTCATCGCCGCGCGCCCTGCAGGCGGCCTCGTCGTCAAGGCCGATGGCCTCGCAGCAGGCAAGGGCGTCGTCGTCTGCGATACCCTCGACCAGGCCCGCACCGAAGCCATCGCGATGCTCCGCGACCGCCCCTTCGGCGACGCCTGCAGCACCCTCGTGCTCGAAGAGCGCCTCACCGGCCCGGAGCTCAGCTACATCGTCCTCACCGACGGCACCCACTTCCTCCCCATGCCCACGGCGCAGGACCACAAGCGGCTCCTCGACGGCGACCTCGGACCCAACACCGGCGGCATGGGCGCCTACTCGCCTGTCCCCTTCGTAACGGACGAACTCGCAGCAACCATCCACGCCACCGTCATCGAGCCCACCCTCGCGGCATTGCGCGCGCGCGGCATCCCCTTCCGCGGCTTCCTCTACGCCGGCCTCATGCTCACGCCCGATGGCCCCCGCGTGCTGGAGTTCAATACCCGGCTTGGCGACCCCGAGGCACAGGCCCTCTTGCTCGCCTTTCGCGGCGACATCCTCCCCATGCTCTTGGCCTGCGCGGCCGGCGATCTCTCCGCTACCTCGCCGCCCCCCTCTACCCCTGCCGCCGTCATCGTGCTGGCAGCGGAGGGTTACCCGCTCGATCCTGTTAAAGACGCTCTCATCGTGGGCGTTGAAGAGGCCGAGGTCGTCTCCACCGCCAAGGTCTTTCATGCAGGAACTCGGCTCGACCGAGGCCTGCGCGTGAACGGCGGTCGGGTGCTCGGCGTGGCTGCGCACGGCAACACGCCCGACGAGGCCATCTCCTCTGCCTACCTTGCCGCCGCCTGCATCCGCTGGTCGGGCATGCAATACCGCACCGACATCGGCAAGGCGCTCAACGAGCCCTGAGGCCGCGCCCTTACTTCTTGCCGCGCAGCCAACCGAAGAGGCCCGGTTTGTCGGCTGTCTCGGCAGCTGTCGGCTTGGGAATCGGCTTGCTCATCTGCACGGGCTGGCGCGTGGCAGCGGCACCCGCCACCGCCCCGACGAGCGGGCCGCTCTTTGGTGGAGGAGCCGGCGGCAAACGACTCGGACCGGCAGCTACTGCGGGGGAGGTCACAGCTGCTGCCCGCTGCGGGGCCGGCCCTGCTTCGGGGGCAAGGCTCGCTGGAGGCGCCGAGATGACGGGCGCAGCAGGCGCGGGTAGGAGCGCGGGCACGGGAGCGGTCGTGAGAGCTGGGCGGCTCCCGCTCAGCGACGCTGGCAGACCGGCAGAGAAGGTCACGGCCGTGAAGTCAAAGTCGAGGTCTAGGTCGACCGACGGCTCTAGCGGAGCAGCGGTCGGAAT
>JABMMX010000212.1 GCA_013205435.1 Deltaproteobacteria bacterium | reverse complement strand
GCGGCGCGGCTGGCGGTGGCGGTGGCGAAAGCGAGGGTGGCGGCGGCTACGGCGGCGGCAACCGTGGCGGCGGTGGCGGTGGCGGTGGCGCCCGCAGCGGCGGTGCTGCCGGTGGTGGTGCTGCTGCTGGCGGTGGCCGCACCAACACTCAGTCCGAAGACGACGCTCCGGCCCGCGACCAGGGCGGCGCCGGCGGTGGCAATTTCAACGACGACGACATCCCGTTCTAAGCCCGGGCCGGCACACGGGGCCTGCCTCGCCTGAGACAAAAACGAAGCGCCCCCGATGAGCCTTACGGCCCGTCGGGGGCGTTGTCGTTCGGACCCTCCGCGCGGGGAGGGCAGGCCGCTACTTGAGCGCGGCGGTGAGCTCGGGGACCGCCTTGAAGGCGTCGGCGACCAGGCCGTAGTCCGAGATCTGGTAGATGGGCGCCTCGCCATCCTTGTTGATGGTGACGATGACCTTGGAGCCCTTCATGCCGGCAAGGTGCTGGATGGCGCCCGAGATGGCGACGGCGAAGTAGATGCCGGGGGCGACGATCTTGCCCGTCTGGCCAATCTGCCAGTCGTTGGGCGCGTAGCCCGAGTCGACCGCAGCGCGTGAGGCGCCCACGGCACCGCCGATGAGGTCGGCGAGCTCCTCAAGCATCTTGAAGGCCTCGGCCGACTTGAGGCCACGACCGCCCGCCACGATGGCAGCGGCGTCGGTGAGCTCAGGACGGCTCGACTTGACCCGGTCGAAGCTCAGGAATTGCGTGTCGTCGGGGGCAGCGAAGCCGAGCGAGATCGTCTCGATCGGGGCGGCCGCGCCGGCAGCGGGCGCGTCGAAGTTGGTCATACGGACGGTGACCGCGGTGATGGCCGAGGTGGAGGTCTCGCGGGCGATGAGGTTGCCGGCCCAGACGGGCCGCTTGTAGGCCACGGCGCCGTTGTGCGAGAAGACCTCGATGGCGTCGGAGATCATGCCGGCGTCCATGCGGGCGGCGGCGCGGGGGAGGAAGTCCTTGCCCGTGGTCGAGGCGGGGGCCGCGACGATCGAGGCGCCTTTGACCTTGGCGATCTCGGCCACGGCGGGCGCGTAGGCCTCGGCGAGGTAGTCCGCGTAGATGGCGCTGTCGACGAGGATGACATGGTCGACGCCGGCGGTGGCGAGCTCAGCTGCCACGGAGGCCGCGTTGTGACCGAGCACGAGGCCGATGATCTTGCCGCCGGTGAGGGCCTGCGCCTTCTTGGCGAAGCCGATGGTGGGGAGGGTGGCTTTGCGGAGCTTGCCTTCGAGGTGCTCTGCAACGACGAGAATGTTGCTCATGGTGTCTCCAAAAGATTCGAAGTGAGAGGTGAAAAGAGGGGTTACGAGATGACCTTGGCTTCGTTCCTGAGCTTGTCCACGAGCTCGGCGACCGAGGCCACCTTGATGCCGGCCTTGCGGGCGGGCGGGAGCTCGTAGCCGATCCCAACGATGGCCGGCTTTACCGAGACACCGAGCGCCTCGGGCGTGGTGATCTCGAGGGGCTTCTTCTTGGCCTTCATGATGCCGGGGAGTGAGGCGTAGCGGGGCTCGTTGAGGCGAAGGTCGGCCGTAATGATGGCGGGCAGCTTGACCTTGACGTCGGAGGTGCCGCCGTCGACTTCGCGTCCAACGATGGCCCAGCCGCCCGCATCGGGGGTGAGCTTGAAGGCGAAGGTGGCCTGCGGGAGGCCGGTGAGCTCGGCGAGCATCTGGCCCACCTGGTTGTTCTCGGAGTCGGTGGAGAGCTTGCCGAGGATGACGAGGTCGGGCTTCTCCTTCTTGACGACGGCCGCGAGGATTTTGGCGATGGAGAGGGTGTCGAGCGACTCGGTGTCGTTCACCTTCACGAGCAGGCCGCGATCGCCGCCCATGGCGAGTGCGGTGCGCATCTCCTTCTGGGCCTCTTCGGGGCCGACGCAGCAGATGACCACCTCGGTGGCGATGCCCTTCTCCTGGAGACGGACGGCCTCTTCGACGCCATACTCGTCAAAGGGGTTGAGTTTGCAGTCGATGGACGAGACGTCGAGCTTGGCATCGGCGGTGAGCTTGGGCTTGCCGTCGGTGTCGAACACACGCTTTACAGTGGCGAGAATCTTCACAGGGAACCTCCGGAAACTGGCCGCAAGAGCGGCGCTTTGATGGTGAGAGAAGTCAGCGGGCCGGCTGGGCCCGGATGCCGTCGAAGAAGATGTCGCAGAGGCCGTCCACGGTGGCGTTGATGTCCACGGAGCGGTTGCGGTGGGTAAGGCTGAGTGTCAAGAGGAGCTCGTCGAGCGCGCCAAAGATGGCGCGGACCACGAGTCGGGCATCGACGGTGCGTCGGATGAGCCCCTGCTCCTGGCCGGCGAGGATGAGATCGCGGAAGATGCGGAGATATTCCGTGAACTTGGGGTTGTCGTACTCTTTGACGAACTTGCCCGACTGGCGCAGCTCGACGGTGATGAACTCGGCGAGGTCGGGGTCGTCGAGGACGAGGCTCAAGTGGAGGGCGATGGCCTGCCGGATCTTGTCGAGGACGTTGCCTTCGGAGTGTGCGATCTCGTCGTTGGCCCGTGCGATGATCCGCTGCATGCGGTCTTCGAAGAGGGCGATGAGGAGGGCGTCTTTGCTCTCGAAGTAGAGGTAGATGGTGCCGTCGGCGACGCCGGCCTCTTTGGCGACCTCGGAGACCTTGGCGTTATAGAAGCCGCGGCTCGCGAAGATTTTGAGGGCTGCGTCGAGGATGCGGACGCGCTTTTCTGGGTTCTTGTCGCGCATGAAAATCCGGGCAGAAAACCTGCCGCGCAACTAGCCGAAGCGGGGGGTGGGGTCAACGCTGAATGAGCGTTCATTCGGTTTGGAATCGGGTCGGTTTCGGCGCCGGCCGTGGCCGGTTCCTGCCCGTTGTCAGCGGCCGGAGCGGGCCCGGTGGAGGAGCGCTGCGTCGAGCAATGTGAGGGCCGCCATGGCCTCGACCATGGGCACGGCGCGCGGCACCACGCAGGGATCGTGGCGCCCCGAGGCGGTGAAGGTGGTGGGCTCGCCGTCGCGGGTGACGGTCTGTTGCGGCTGGAAGTGGGTGGCAACCGGTTTGAAGGCGGCGCGGAAGAGCACCGGTGCGCCGTTGGAGATGCCGCCCTGGATGCCGCCGGAGCGGTTGGTCGCAGTTGTGATCCGCTCGCCGTCGCGGACGAAGTCGTCGTTGTGGGCGGAGCCCCGCATGCGGGTGCCGTCGAAGCCGCTGCCCGACTCGAACCCTTTGCAGGCGGGGAGCGAGAGCATCGCCCGGGCCAGCTCGGCCTCGAGCTTGCCGAAGACCGGTTCGCCCCAGCCGGCGGGGAGGCCCCGCGCCACGCAGGTGATGGTGCCTCCGACCGTGTCGCCTTCGCTCCGTGCCGCGAGGATCTCGGCCTCCATTGCGGCGGCGGCGGTGGTGTCGGGGCAGCGCACAGCGGAGCGGTCGACCTCCGCGCGGGTCACGCTGTCTGCATCGACGCTGCTGCCGATCTTCGCGACGCTGCCCACCCAGGCGACGATCTCCACGCCGAACTGCTCGCGGAGGAGCTGCTCCGCGATGGTGCCGGCGACCACACGGGCCACCGTCTCGCGGGCGCTGGCTCGTCCGCCGCCGCGCGGGTCGCGGTGGCCGAACTTGGCCTCGTAGGTGAAGTCGGCATGCGAGGGGCGGTAGAGGCCGGCGATTGCCGCGTAGTGCTCGCTCTTGGCATCCTCGTTGGCCACCTCGAAGGCGATGGGTGTGCCGGTGGTGCGCCCCTCGTAGAGGCCGGAGAGGAGGCGGACGGCGTCGGATTCGCGGCGCGACGAGGTGAGCAAGCTCTGCGCGGTGCGGCGGCGTGCGAGCTGTGCGGCGATCGCGGCCTCGTCGAGGAGTAGGCCGGCGGGGCAGCCGTCGATGACGCCACCAACGGCAGGGCCGTGCGACTCACCCCAGGAGGTGAGCCGGAAGAGGGTGCCGAAGGTATTCACGACTCGCTCCCCGCGGCCCAGGGCGATGGGCGGGGCTCCAAGAAGGCCACCTCACGACCGCGCGGGAGCGACAGGGCAGCCGAGATCTGGGCGGGCCGTCCGTCGGAGACCTGGTTGCCGTTCACGAAGACCGCCTCGATCGCACCCCGCATCGGAATCCCCTCCCAGGGATTCGTGCCGCAGTGGTAGCGGAAGCCCTCATTCAGCCGGTGCGGCGCCTCGGGGTCGAGGAGCACGAGGTCGGCGTCGAATCCCTCGGCAATCCGCCCCTTGCCCGCGATGCCCCAGATGCGTGCGGGCCTGTCGCAGAGCCAGCGGACCACCTCGTGGAAGGGGAGGCCATCGGCCAACGCCCGCTCTGTGAAGAGGCCGAGCAGGTGGGCCACGGCGGGCATGCCGGAGGGCGAGGCGGGGTAGGCTGCGGCCTTCTCTTTGGGCGTGTGCGGGGCATGGTCGGTGGCGCCCATCTGCAGCGCGCCAGCCTTGAGGCCGGCCCAGATGGCGCGGGCATCGTCGGCCGACTTCACGGGCGGGTTCATCTGCACGAGCGAGCCCAGCCGTTCGTAGTCGTCGGTGGAGAGCAGGAAGTGGTGGGGGCAGGCCTCTGCAGAGAGCAGGTGGCGCGGATCGTCTGCGGCGGTCGCGGGGTCGCGGGCGAAGGCGAGGGCGCCGCCGAAGGGGATGGCCTCGAGCTCAAGGAGGTGGGTGGCCGCCGGCGTGTTGGCGAGCGCCTCTGCGACCTCGCGGCTGACGAGCGTTCCCGTGAGGAAGAAGCGTGCGAGCAGCACGGCCTCTGCGGCGGTCGAGACATGGAGCAGGTGGAAGCGGTGGCGGTGACGAAGCGCCAGCTCGAGCGTGCGCCAGGTGCAGCGCACCGCCGCCTTCACGTCGCGAATGCGGGAGTGATCCGCGACGCTGGTGATGGCGCCGATTGCCTCGCGGTTTTCGCGGATGGTCTCTTCGTCTTCGCAGTGGGCGCAGATGGGCGCCGTCGTCTCTGCGAAGATCTGCTCGAGCGCCTCCTGACGCTCGACGAGCAGGTCGCCGGTGCTGGAGCCGATGAAGATCTTGATGCCGGGGCTCCGCCGGAGCGCGGCGAGGTCGGGCAGGTTGGCGATCGCACCGGCCGCATCGGAGGTGGCGCCCAGGTAGAAGCCGTAGTTGGCCAGGCTCTTGAGCGAGGCGATCGCGAGCTTCTCCGCCAGGCGAGCCTGCGAGGTGGTGGAGGGCGAGGTGTTGGGCATCTCGAAGAAGGTGGTCACGCCGCCCGTCACGGCTGCGAGCGGGCCGGTGAAGAGGTCCTCTTTGTGCGGAAAGCCGGGGTCGCGAAAGTGGAGGTGGGCATCGATGACGCCGGGCATCAGGGTGAGGCCTGTGGCGTCGATCTCTCGCTCCGCTGCGAGCGTGTCTGGCGGGTCGAGCAGGAGCTTGCCGCCTGCGATGCCAACGGTGCAGTGGGCGGGCCCGGAGGGGAGCATGACCGTGGCGTTTCGGATGCGGACCTGAAGCGTCGACATGGGCATCTCCGGTGCGGGCGATGCGGGCGGTCTAGTCTGGCTCCGTGCAGGCGGCAACGGGCGCGCTCGGTGCGGGGGTTTTGTGTGGCGCCGCGTGCGACGAGATCGTAGGTTGGCGGCCGCACAACAGACTGGGAGATCGTCATGGGAAAGCGGGTCAGAATGGAGGCGCTGGGGTTCGACACGCCGCTGCAGGTGGAGTCCTTTGAGCCGCCCGCCGATCCCGGGTCCGGCAAGGTGCTGGTCAAGGTGGAGGCCTGCGGCGTCTGTTTTCGCGACCTTATCGATCGGTCTGGTCGTTTCCCCTTCGTTGCCCTGCCGGTGACGCCGGGTCATGAGACCGTGGGCCGCATCATCGCGGTGGGTGAGGGCGTAACGGCCTGGAAGCTGGGCGACCGCGTAGGCACGATGCACCGCGACTCCTGCGGCACCTGCGTGGCCTGTAAGGCGGGTCAGACCTCGCAGTGCGACGCCGCAGCCTGGGTCTTCGGGCTCATGGCAGATGGCGGCTACGCGACCCATGTGGTGTCGCCCGAGCTCGGACTCTACGCGCTGCCCGATGACCTCGAGCCATCTCTGGCGGCCGTGCTGCACTGCACCTTTGGGACCGCCTATCGGGGGCTGATGCACCATGCGCCGATCGGGCCCGGAACGCGGCTGCTGGTCACGGGCGCGAACGGTGGCGTTGGCGCAGCCGCGGTACAGCTCGGCCTGCGGATGGGCGCCGAGGTGGTGGCGGTGGTGCGGAGCGCGGAGCATGTGGCGTTTGTGACCGGGCTCGGCGCGCATCGGGTGATTGTGGATGCCGGCGGAAGCTTCCACAAACAGCTCGGCGCCTGGCGTGCCGATGTGGCGCTCGACTGCGTTGGGCAGCCCACCTTCAACGCCACGATGCGGTCGCTGCGCGTGGGTGGCGGCATGACGGTCATCGGCAACGTTGTGCAGGAGTCGGTGAGCCTGAACCTGGGCTTCCTGATCGTCTCGAGCATCAAGCTTGTTGGCAGCAGCGGCGCCACCGCGGCCGACATGCGGGGCGTGCTGGCGCTGCATCGCGAGCGGCCGCTGTCGTCGAATGTGGAGCGCACGCTGCCGCTCGAGGAGGCCGAGCAGGCGCATCAGGCGATTCGGGCCGGCGGCCTCCGCGGTCGCCTCGTGCTCGTGCCGAACGAGGGCTGATGCTAGGCGCCGGCTTCTCGGTCTATCGCGCCTCAGACTTCGATCGGCAGCCGGCCTTCGCGGCGGCCTTCGATGCGCTCTGCGACGCCGACTGGCGTGCAGCGGGTGTCTGGCGCTGGCGCGACTTTCTGCGCGCCGACGGTCCCCATCCCATGGTGGTCATCGCGCACCGGGACGAGGCCGGAGCGCTGCTGGGCGTGATTGTCGGTGTCTGGCAGCCGGAGCCTGTGAGCCGCTTCGATGATCTCTTCGACCAGGCAACCGAGCTGTCGCCGCGCTGGCTCGACGAGCTGGGCTGGCCCATCGGCGGCTTCTGGCACTTCATCGCGCTTACGGTAGCGCCCGCCGCGCGCGGGAGCGGCGCCCAAAAGGAGCTCGTGGGTGCCGCGCTCGCTTGGGTGCTCGACCGTGGCGGTGTGGCGCAGGTGCGGACCCTCTCGCCCGCGCAGGGGTTGCCCGAGGCTGCCGCAATGGTTGCTTCGTTGCCGGCCTACGCCGGGGCGTCGGAGCAGGTGCAGATGCTGCGCGCGCTCGCCGGTCTCTGCGACGAGAAGGGGCGGCCCTGGCTCCCCATCCTGCGCGTCCATCCGAGCAACGGTGCCGACCTGGAGGCAGTGCTCTTCGATAGCCGCGCCGACGAGGTGCGGAGCGGTGCGGTGACGCTCCGCTTCGCCTATCAGCGGAGCGCAGAGGCCCGCGCCGAGCAGCTCGCCCGCCTCCAAGCATGGACCGCCGCGCGCGCAGCAGTGATTGCGGCGGGCCAGGCCGTGCCGGTCTCTACGAGCCGCGGCGCCGCCTGGTTTGTGGAGCCGGAGGGCGCGCTCGCGCCGCCCTGGAGCGGGCTCCGCTAGGCGTCGGTCGCGGCCCGGTTGCGGAGCCAGGCGAGGTAGTCCTGGGCCCCGCCCTGGTTGGGGAGGAGGCCGTCGATGATGGCCTGCTTAACGGCCTCGACCGCCTGCCCGACGGCCGGCCCGGGCTGCAGTCCAAGCTCCGTCATCAGCACCTTGCCGAACCCCAGCGGGAGCTGCGGCACCGGGCTCGCCTCGCCGCTGAGCGCCTCCACCCGCGCAAGGAAGGGGGCCAGCGCTGCACCCTCGCTGCCAAGATGGCCGAGCGCGACGAGCAGCGCGCACTGGTCGGCAACGCGGGGCTCCGTGCGGGCAATCCAGCGCCGCAGCTCGAGCTCGGGCAGCGCCGCAAGCTGTGCGGTCGAAAGGGGCAGGGCGATCAGCTCGCCAACCACCTGCCGCTCCTCGTTGCTCCACTTGAGCCGGTCTGCGAGCAGCGCCACCGTCTGCTGCCGCACCGCCACCTCGGGCCAGCTGGTGGCATCGTCGGCCTCTGCGCCCGCGATCGCCGCACCGAGCAGGAGCCAGCCCCAGCGCAGGTGGTGGGGCTCGGTCGGGAGCTGCTGCAGCGCCTCACACCAGCGGTCAAAGTCGGCGCTCTCTAGCAGCGGCAGCACCTCGGGCAACACCTCGCGCAGCGCACCCGTCTGCTGCAGCCAGCGCAGGCCAGCAGCGGGTTGGGGCGCGATGAGGAGCTTGTCGAGTTCGGCCTTCCAGCGCTCGTGCGAGATGGACTGCAGCCAGGGCGCGCACTCAGTCGCCGCCGTGGTGGTGTCATCGGTGGCGCGGTAGTCGAGACGGGCCGCAAAGCGGGCGATGCGGAGGATGCGGAGCGGGTCGTCACGGAGGATGATCCGGGTGCGCTCGAGCCCTCCGCCCGGCACCTCGAGCCGCCTTGCCGCGATCGCCTCGCGGCCTCCGAACAGGTCGACGATCGAGCCGTCGCCCCGCAGCGCCATCGCGTTGATGGAGAGATCGCGCCGGATGAGGTCGGCCTCGAGCGAGGTGCCGAAGGAGACCTCGGGTTTGCGGCTGCCCGGCGTGTAGCTCTCGTCGGGCCGGTAGGTGGTCAGCTCGAGCATCCGGCCCGAATCGGCATGGATGGTCGAGATGGTGCCGAAGCGGATGCCGGTCGTGAAGAAGCGGAGCTTGTTCTTCTTCAGGATCTCGATGGTCTTCTCGGGCAGCGCCGAGGTCGCGAAATCAACATCAAGTTTGGCCGGCAGCGCAGCCGCGGCGATGAGGTCGCGCACCGCACCGCCGACAATGACCAGCTCTTCTCCCTCGGCCTCAAAGAAGCCGAAGAGCCTGGCGTAGCTGCTGAGCAGCTCCTGGATGGCCTGTGCTTCGTCGTGGGGCATGGGAGAGACGAGGGTGCCCGATTGGGATGGGATGTAAGCCGGGTTCTGTTCCCGCGTGAGCGGGTCGTGACCATTCTTCTAGGGCCATGATTGCTCATGGTCTCGTGCGATCAACCCGAGGCCACCGAGCGGGACGCCCGTCCAGGTTTACCTGATTGGTCTCTATCTGATCTTGCTCCGGATGGGGTTTACCGTGCGCCTTTGGTCACCCATCGGCCGGTGGGCTCT
>JABMMX010000211.1 GCA_013205435.1 Deltaproteobacteria bacterium | reverse complement strand
CGATGCCGGTGGTGTCGCAGTCCATGACGAGACCGATGGTGCCGGTCGGGGCAATGACTGAGACTTGGGCGTTGCGGTAGCCATGTGCCTGACCGGCCTCGAGGGCGCGGTCCCAGGCGGTGCGGGCCGCCTCGAGCAGGGGGGCGGGGCAGAGGCGGGCATCGATGCCCATGGGCTTGATGGTGAGCCCCTCATACTCGCTCGGAGCTGCGGAGTAGGCAGCGCGGCGGTGGTTGCGGATGACGCGGAGCATGGGCTCGGCGTTCCGCACGTAGCCTGCGAAGGGGCCCAGCTCGGAGGCCATCTCGGCGGAGGCCGCGTAGGATTCGCCGGTGAGGATGGCGGTAAGGGCGCCGGTCCAGGCGCAGGCCCGCTCGCTGTCGTAGGGGATGCCGTTGATCATCAGCAGGGTGCCAATGTTGGCGTAGCCCAGTCCGAGCGTACGGAACTCGTAGGAGTTTTCTGCGATGCGCCGGCTCGGGTACTGCGCCATGAGAACGCTCACTTCGAGCACGACCGTCCAGAGGCGGATGGCGTGGCGGTAGGCGTCGATGTCGAAGCCGGTGGGCGTGTGCAGCTTGGCGAGGTTGATGCTCGCAAGGTTGCAGGCCGTATCGTCGAGGAACATGTATTCTGAGCAGGGGTTGCTCGCACGAATCGGGCCATCGGTGGGGCAGGTGTGCCACTCGTTGATGGTCGTGTCGTACTGCAGGCCGGGGTCGGCGCAGGCCCAAGCGGAGTAGGCGATGCGGTCCCAGAGCTCGCGGGGGTCGAGCTCGCGCTGGACCTTGCCGTCGGTGCGGCGAATGAGCGGCCAGCTGGAGCCGGGCTCGTCGATGGCCTTGAAGAACCGGTTGGGCACCCGCACCGAGTTGTTCGAGTTCTGACCGCCAACGGTGCGGTAGCCTTCACCGTTCCAATCGGTGTCGTAGGTCTCGAAGTCCATCTTCGTGAAGCCCTGCTTCGCGAGCTGGAGCACGCGGGCAATGAGGTTCGACGGCGTGCCACCCTCGATGGCTGCGCGGAGTGCGGTGGCGAGCTGGCCGTTCTTCTTCGGGTCGAACTTGATCGCGGCGTCGGGCACGGCAGCGCAGGCGTCGAACACCCGAAGCAGCGCCTTCTTGATCGACTTGGAGCCGGCCATGAGCGCGGCAACCTTCTGCTCCTCCGTCACCTTCCAGTCGACGAAGGCCTCGACGTCGGGGTGGTCGAGATCGAGGCAGACCATCTTGGCTGCCCGGCGGGTCGTGCCGCCCGACTTGATGGCTCCGGCAGCACGGTCGCCGATGGCCAGGAAGCTCATCAGGCCGCTCGAACGGCCACCGCCCGACAGGCGCTCGTCTTCGCCGCGGATCATCGAGAAGTTGGTGCCTGTACCGCTACCATACTTGAAGAGGCGTGCCTCGCGGGTCCACAGGTCCATGATGCCGTTCTCGTTCACCAGGTCGTCATTGACGCTCTGGATGAAGCAGGCGTGCGGCTGCGGGTGGGTGTAGGCGTCGACGGAGGCAGTCAGCACACCGGAAACAGGGTCTACATAGTAGTGACCCTGCGACGGTCCGTTGACGCCGTAGGCCCAGTGAAGGCCCGTGTTGAACCACTGCGGCGAGTTGGGCGCCGCGATCTGCGCTGCGAGCATGTAGCGCATCTCGTCAAAGAAGGTCCGCGCGTCCTCCTCGCTCGAGAAGTAGTTGTGCTTGAAGCCCCAGTAGACCCAGCAGCCAGCCATGCGATCGAAGACCTGGCGGGCATCGGTCTCGCCGGTCGTCCGCGACTTGAGATCCAGACCTGCCAGAGCCTCCTCGTCTGCTTCCATTGGCTGCAGCCACTCCGGAACACCCGCCTCAGCAACCCGCTTCAGCTGCCTAGGAACGCCCGCCTTGCGGAAGTACTTCTGCGCTAGGATGTCGGTTGCAGTCTGCGTCCAGCCCTCCGGGACACCCACTTTCTCGGCTTTGAAGACGACCGTGCCGTCGGGGTTGCGGATCTCGCTCGTGCGCTCCGTAAACGAGAGCTTTGCGTAGGGGTCGGTGCCGGCGGTGGTGAAGAGGCGCGTGAACTTCATGAATGACCTTCGAGGAGATGATGCGGGCGGTTTGAATCGAAGAGATGAATGCAGAAGAGACAGGTTTTCGCGCAGGTCGGGGCCTGCGTTGCGCGCAACGGTCGACCCGGTGTGCGGTTAGGCAGCCCTCGAAGGCAGCGGCGGTCGGTTCAGACGGCCACCAAGCTCGCGACGCATTGCACTTTGGAGTGCCGTCGATCGGGGAGCAAATTTTTGGCGGGGCTGACGCAACATCATGTGGGGTGCCGTGCTCGTGACCACAAGATGTGGACATTCGTTGTCGAGGGAGGGACCCCGTTCTTGCCACCCGCGGAGTTGGGTTGTCAACGCAAACGCATCTCCCCGTCACCGCCGCCGGTACGATTCTCGGCGCACCAATTTTCAGGGACTTACACGCCGATTCAAGGTGCGTTTGCAGATGCCGTGCCACCTCGCTTCGGGTTTTATCGAAGGTTGAAAATCGGTGAATCTCCCGTCCATTCGCCACCTTCGACAACTCGCCGCCCCCCGCCTACCTCTGCCCGCCACTGAGCCCTCGTCGCCAAGAAAAGATCGGCAGATCGGAGCCCTACGACTTCCACCCCATCAGCCGAAAAAACACCTTGCGCTCGGCCGCCTTCATCTCCCGCTCCTCGCGCTTCGTCGCATGGTCGTAACCCAGCAGATGGAGATATCCGTGCACGATCAGGAAGAGCACCTCTTCTCGCTCGCCCCATGGCGTCTCAAGCCCCAACTCCTCGCAGACCCGTGCCCGATGTTCGCCGCTGCCCACCATGCGGCGCGCCGTCTCCACAGAGACCGCCACGTCGCCGAGCAGGTCGGGCGTGACCGCTGCATCTTCCGACTCCTGCATCGCGAAGGAGAGCACATCCGTCGGCTTGTCGTAGCCGCGGAAGTCGCGGTTGAGCTGCCGAATCTCTTCGTCGTCCGTCAGAAGAATCGTCGCTTCAATGTTTTCCGGCTGCGAACTGCAGGCAGGCAGCGCCTCCATTTTGCGACGAAACCAGGCCAGATCCGCTGCAGCCAACCCTGTCTTCCCCCGTCGCGTCATCAGCGTGATCATTCGGACTCTCCCTCGGTCTTCGCAGGGTCTGTCGGGGTCGGCTCTTCGCCTGACTGCGTGGCTGCGTGTGATACGGTCGGCGCCGCTGGAGGGGCCGCCGCTTCCGGCCGCCAGTCACGCGGCTCGTTCCAGCCTCGGTTCTCAAATCGCGGGCCGCGGTCGGGCCTGAACCGGTACCCGCGATCGCGTTGGTAGGGGTCCTCTTGCAGCTCCTGCTCCCGCTCCAGCGCCTCCTGCCGGTCGTAGGCCGCGACTACCCGTCGAACGAGCGGATGACGCACGACATCAACCTCTTCGAACCGCACCACCGAAACGCCCTCGAGCCCTTCGAGGATGCGCGCCGCGTGGGTCAACCCGGAGGTCTGCTTCTCAATCAGGTCGATCTGGCTCGCGTCGCCCGTCACCACCGCGCTCGAACCGTAGCCGATGCGGGTGAGGAACATCTTCATCTGCTCGCGCGTGGCGTTCTGCGCCTCGTCGAGAATGATAAACGAGTCGTTGAGCGTCCGGCCACGCATGAAGGCGAGCGGGGCCACCTCGATGATGCCCCGCTGCATCCACTGGCTCGCCTTCTCGAAGTCGAGCATCTCGTTCAGAGCATCATACAGAGGTCGGAGATAGGGGTTGACCTTCTCCTGAAGGTCGCCGGGAAGGAACCCCAGCTTCTCGCCGGCTTCGACAGCAGGTCGCACAAGCACAATCCGCTTCACCTTCCGCTTGAGCAACGCCGACACCGCCATCGCCATCGCCAGATAGGTCTTGCCCGTTCCCGCCGGCCCAATGCCGAAGACGAGCGGATGGTTACGGATGGCATCTACATAGTGTTTCTGCGTGACCGTCTTGGGCGAGATGTTCCGGCCAGACGAGCCGGTGATGACGGCATCGAGGAAGATGCGCCGGAGGTCGGTGTCGGGCGCCTCCTTGAGCAGGCTGATGGCGCGCGTCACATCGGTTGTCGCGAGTGCATAGCCATCTGCAACAATGCCGTAGAGCTGAACCAACACGTTGCGCGCGATGACCGCATCGGAGGGGTCACCGCTGATGCTCAACTTGTTCCCCTTCCAGAGGATGTCGACCGTCAGTTCGTGCTCGATGAGGCGAAGAAACTCATCGCGGTGGCCGAAGACGGAGCGGGCAATATTGGTGTCGTCGAACTCGAAGGACTGAGAGCTCATGCGTCCGCGGCCTCACAAAGGGGAGGACAGACGCTACAGGATTGAAGCACCGGCGCAAGCAGCCACGAAACCGCTCACTGACGCCATGGAAGCAGCGTGTAACTGTCTCTGGTAGCTGCAAAGTAAGGCTGTCCGGTCCGACCCGGAGCGCGGAGCTGCGACGCGCCCAGCCAGCGGCCTGTCACCAGCTCGTCGAGGTTCTTGGGGTAGCGCCCGCCGTTCTCGTAGAAGGCGGCGATAGCCTCACGGATGATGACCATCTGGGCCTCTTCCGATGCGTGGTCGCGACCTACGGGCTTCTGCCGTAGGGTCGTTTCCGTCGCGCTTTCGCGGAGGGCCAGAAGCGGTTCGATCAGCGTCGACGCAACGACAAACCCGCCCATCGCCCAGGCTGCTGAGAGAAGCACCAGCGAACCGGTGCTGCGCGAAGACTCCGGCTCGCTCATCTCTCCTCCGCGGCAATCGGGTTACGAAGGAGCCGCACCAAGCGAAGCAGCATCGCGCACCACAACAGACCTAGGACAAGCGCGGCGCAACCGCGTAGCGGCCCGACCGCCGCTGCTGCCGTCGGCCACCATGGATCGGGGGCCGACAGCAGGGCCGCCGCGATGCATGAGGGCAGGAGCAGCGCGAGTGACGCGGCAGAGAGCGAAGAGGCAAAAGCACCAAGGCCGGGAAGAAGGAGATTGCCTAGGGCCTTTGACCAGGTCGCGCGGGCACTCAACGCGTTCGGGCGATATCGCGCCGCCGCCTGCTGCTCTGCATCCCGTAGCTCGGCGCCGTCGTCACCGCAGAGGTTGCAGCCTCCGCCCGCTCGCTGCTCTGCTGCGTTGCAGACCGCCCCACAGGTTGTGCAGCGGCAGGAGAGCAGTCCGTCGCGTCGCAAGAAGATGGCCAACAGGCCCGCTTGAAGAATAAGTGCCGCAAGCAGCCAGCCACCGAGTTTCGAGAGAGAGCCCCCGAACCCCAAACGCGCTGAAGGAACTGCCCGCGGCGCCAAGGAGGCCCGCGCGCCGGCCTCGCTGAGCCACGAGGCTGTAAGACCCGCAGGCGTTGAACCGAGCGCTTCGCCCGACGCAAACCTCTGCAGCGATGCCAACCGCGCAGGATTGGCAAGCAGCCGTGCGGCCTCCGCCTGATCTTCAGGGTCGCTGCTTGAGCGCAGAGCCCGCGCGAGTGCCACGCCGCTCGCCCCCGTTGGGTCGGTCGGGGAAGCCAGCCGGAGCGCCTCACGGCAGGCCGACGAACTGCAGCGCTGAGAGATGGTTCGGAGCGCATAAAGTTCATCGGCCGACACGAGGTCGTCGAGGCGGTCGGCTCGCTCGGTGAGTAGCGGTGCGAAGGCGATGCAGAGCGCTGTCGCCGGGATGAGTAGCCTCCTCCATCCTTGGAGGTAGAGCACCCCAATGGATGCCGCGCCGGCGATACCGACGGAGATACTGCCCGTCACCAGTGCTGCGCAGGCCACCGTCAGCCACGGCAGCGGCCGCGGGACCACCGCACGGAGCAGTTGGGCAGCTGCGCGGCGAAGGTCTACGTGGAAGCACCCCGCTGCCGCGACCGCGAGGCCCAAAGAGAGCGCTGCCCCAAGCAGCGTGAGCAGGGCGCCGCCGAGCCGGTAGCCGAAGCTCTGCAGTGAGAGCGCCGCGGCAGGGTCGGCGGCCAGCGAGCCCCAGACCGCGCGATAGGTCTCGAGCCGTTCCGGAAGGTCCCATGGCGTCTGTTTGGCGAGCAGTAGCTCCCGCGCCGCCCAGGTCTCCGCAGCGCCCGGGGCCCGCGCTCCGGCAAGCACGAGCTCCTTCTCGGCTCGTGCGGGGTCGCCTGCTCTCAGATGCTCCACCGCCCGCATCGCAAGGGCCCGGCCGTCGATTGCACCGCTGCCCTCGCGAAGGGCCTCAAGCGTGATCGGCAGCGGCCGATCCGCATCCGACGCCTGTGCCTCGCCGGACGCCCCGCAGAGCGCCGCGAAGATCAGTGCCGAGACAAGCCCGACCCGTGCTCGCCCCTCCGGTGCATGGTGATGCGTTGACACTTCGAGCAGACCTCACAAGGTGTGCCGCCCCCCTACAACACCTTCGGCTGCGGAGACAAAATGTGCCCGAACGAAACCCATCCTCCGATGCCCGCTGGTACCCTTGATGGGGCTGCCCCGCTGAGCCTCGTGCAGGGGCCGCCTGCGCCGCTCCAGCGCTTCGCCGACATCATCGCCACCCTGCGCGGGCCGCAAGGCTGTCCGTGGGACCTCAAGCAGACCCACGCTTCGCTCCGGCCCTACCTCCTCGAGGAGAGCTACGAACTCGTCGATGCCATCGACTCTGGAAAGGATGAGGCCATCGCCGAGGAGCTCGGGGATGTGTTGCTGCAGGTCGTTCTCCACGCGCAGATCGCGCATGATCGAGGCGCCTTCGACCTCGCTCATGTCATCGAGTTGGTCTCCGACAAGATGGTGAGGCGTCACCCGCACGTCTTTGCAGGCGAAACCGCGGAAGATGCAGAGTCTGTCCTCAAGGCTTGGAAGGAGCTCAAGCGGGTAGAGGGACGGGGCCTGCTCGAGGGGGTTCCCCGCTCAGCGCCGGCAGTGCAGCGGGCGCAGCAGATTGCGACCCGCGCGGGCAGTGTCGGCTTCGATTGGCCCTCTGCCAACGAGGTCATTGCTAAGATCAAAGAGGAGACGGCGGAGGTTGAAGAGGCGATGGCCTCTGGCTCGCAGGATGCGATGGAAGATGAACTCGGCGACCTCATGTTCGCCGTCGTGAATCTGGGGCGTAAACTCGGGCTCGATGCCGAGGCGGCGCTCCGCCGGACCAACGCCAAGTTCGAGCGGAGGTTTGGCGGTGTACTCTCCAAACTGGCCGATCGCGGCCTGCTGCCGGAGCAGTCCGACCTCGCCGAGATGGATGCGCTGTGGGACGAGGTCAAGCGGGAGGAGCGCGCCCCGCGTTGACTGGCAGCGGGGCCGCGGGTAGCCTCGGCTTGCTGCTGTCTGGCCGCTGTCTCCTGGAGAGTATGATGGGCTCCGTTTCGCGATTTTGGTCTGTTGTCACGGGTGCGGTGCTGTGCGGTGCGCTGATGCTCATTGTAGCTCCTCCGGCACAGGCCGAGGCGCCTGCCGCGGCGACTGCGGCACCTGCTGCACCGGACGACCAGAAAGAGCTGGCCCGGGCAGCCTATGCTGCCGGCCGCCAGGCCTTCAGCGCGCGCCAGTTCGAAGAGGCGGTGCGTCAATACATGCGGGCCGATTCCATCCTGCCCAAGCCGCTCCTCCACTTCTACATCGCCCAGGCTCAGGCCGGGCTTCAGCAGTGGGTGGAGGCACGCGAGAGCCTTCGGAAGTTTGCTGCGACCTCCGAAGAGGCCGCTGCGCAGGCTGCGCCCTTGGCCGCCGAGCTCGAATTGGCGATCGCCGCCGATGCGGTGCGGCTTGCCCGCGAGCGGGTCGAGGACGCCATCGTGAAGGCCAATGGCTCCACGCCCCCCCCACGCTCTGCGCAGCGTTACGCACTTGGTACCAATGTGCGCGATGTTCCCGTTCAGATTGCCTCGAACCCGCCCGGGGCGGCTGTCTTTATCGACGATGTCGAATTGGGCTCGATTGGGAACACGCCGCTCGATACCCGCCTCTTTGTGGGGCCTCACCTCATCGCGATCGAGCTCCCCAACAAGAAGCCGGCGCGTCGCGTGGTGCAGATCACTGTCCCGCAAGCCGGCGAGGAGATCCCTCGCATCTCCTTCGACCTCGAGCCGCTGATGGTCACTGTTGCAGTAACCAGCGAGCCGGCCTCGGCTACGGTCTGGTACTTCGCGGCAGACGGCGCCCGTCGGAAGCTCGGCATGGGCCAGTTCAAGGGCGAACTGCCTGCGGGAAACTGTACCTTCCTCCTCCAGCAGGGCGGTCGCGACCGTCGCATTCCCTTCGTCATTGCACCGGTGGCCGACGGCTCTGAGACCCCAATCCGCCTGTCGCTCAACGCCACCGAGGCGGCCCGCGGCGCCCCAGTCCGCGTTGGTCATCTGCGCGTTGTGATGGACGGATTGCGCGGAGATCTCTTTGTGGATGGAGCCAAGGTGGGCAGCGCGCCAGCAGAGACCGTTGTCGATCTGCCGCCTGGGCCTCACAAGCTTGAACTGCGTCGTCCGGGTCACATGACTTGGGTCCAGACCATCAAGGTTGGCCCCGACTCAGAAACCGTCGTCTACCCATCCGACATGCCCGAGGACTGACCGTGATTGTTTCTCCCAAGCCCCGATCCTCCGTCTCTGTGTTCGAGCCTGCCGAGACGAAGGAGGTCCTGGCGACCCTCACCTCGACCTTCCGCGCCTCGCTTCGTCCGACGGAGGCCTTCGGGTTATCGGCGGTTATCGCTGAGGGGCATGTAGAGGTCACGCTTGTGCTCGCCCGTGCCGACCAGTCCGAGGTGGTCGCCTTGGTCGCGGCAAGCAAGATGGCAGATGGCAAGGCAGAGAGCCTCGCGGTCGCCCGCGCTCGCAGCATCGACTTCCTGGGCGGCTGGCTCGAAGACTACTTTGCCGGTGAACGCATCCCCGGTCCGCACCACGACTTCCGCGAGTACGACCTCGACGGTGAGACCGTCCTGTTTCGCGGCGAGTGGTCCAACGCCGCGCTCGAGTCCCAAGCAGACGCAATCCTCGCCGCGGCTGAACGGGAAGCGTGAAGCGCCCGGCCGCCGACGCCGCCGTCCTCACCGGAGCGGTGCTCTTCTACGGCTTCATGGTACTCGTTTCCGTCGGCATCGCGCGCTGGCTCGATATTCCTCTTTTTGTGCTCCGCTCCGAAGACCGCTGGCCCGTCTGGCAGTCTGCCGGTGCCGGTGCCGCAGCAGGTCTCGCCGTCGTGCTGCTCTCCCGTCAGCTCACGGCTCGGTTCGCCTGGGCCAAGACCATGAACGGGCAGTTTCGAGAGATTCTCGGCATCCCCACCATGCGCCAGGCGACCGTCCTCGCTGGCGCGAGCGCCGTGGCAGAGGAACTGGCCTTCCGTGGCCTGCTGATGAGCCTGCTCGGGCCCTGGTGGTCTTCGCTCCTCTTTGCTGCAGCCCATGTCGCTCCCGGCCGCGTGACCTGGCACTGGACCCTCTTTGCCGGCCTGCTCGGGCTAGCCTTCGCCAAGGGTACGCTGGTAACAGGTGACCTCACCGCAGCGATGGTCGCTCACTTCACGGTGAACTACTTCAACCTGCTCGCGCTCGAAGAGGGCTGAGACCATGACGCTCGCAGACGCCTACTCCGCCGTGATGGCGCTGGTCGTGACGACCGACAGGGCAGTGCTCGTCTACCTGGTACCGACCGTGCTGCTCTTTGCGCTCGCCATCGTGGCCGCTACGGCGAAGGGGCGGAAGCCGCTCGAGTGGGTCACGCTCTTCGCCTTCTGGGCGGCGGTCATCGGGCTGCTGGTGCTGCTGTTCTTTCATGTCGTGCTGCATCGGCCCATCGTCCGCCTGGAGCTCATTGGCTACCCGTAGCCGAAGCGCCGAACTCCGGCGGCAGGCAGCGCTGGCGCAGCTCCGCGATGCGCTCCTTGCCACCGACCGAGCCGCTCTCGCCGCCCGTGATCCCATCGCAGAGGTACGCTGCCTGCCGCACGCTGAGTGGGAGGTCGCCGCCCATCTTGTTGGCGCCTTCTGCTACGGCGCGGTGCCCCAGATCCGAAAGACCGCCCGCCTCCTCTTTGATGCGATGGACGGCGCGCCGACACACTTCGTCCGCACGATGCGGCGTGGCGATCTCCGCGACCGGCTCGGCGATTTTCGCTACCGCATGACGTCGGCCGATGACCTCGACCGCCTCGCCTTTTCTCTCGGCCGCTTTCACCTCGCGCACGGCTCGCTCGAGGCCGCCTTTGTCGCGACGGGCGGGGAGGGCGACCTGGTCGGTCGCCTCGGCGGCTACGTAGAGGCCATCCGTGCTGCGTCGCCCGAGGCGCCCTCCCGAGGCTTTGCCTACCTCACGCCACACCCCGCATCAGGCTCAGCAATCAAGCGGTGGCTGCTGCTCATGCGCTGGCTCGTTCGACCCGATGACGGCGCAGACCTTGGCCTCTGGCGCGCGGTAGACTGCGCCGACCTGCTCATCCCGCTCGACACGCACACCAGCCGTCTCTCCCGCGCACTGGGTCTCACCAGCCGTGCGACGGTCGACCTGCAGATGGCCCGCGAGGTGACCGCGCAGCTCGCAACGGTAGCTCCCCACGACCCCGTCGCGCTCGACATGCCGCTCTGCCACCTCGGGATTGCGCGGGACTGTCTGCATCGGTACGCTGAATCGATCTGTGAAGGGTGCGCCCTCCGACCCCTCTGTGGGTGGGCCGCCGCCAAGCCAAGCCGAGCCAATCGGAAGAAGTAGGAGTTGCGAAATGAGTGTGATGGGAACTTCGCATCGTTGTTTGTTGGCGCTCGTCGCCAGTGCTCAGTTGGTTGCCTGCTCGAGCGGGAGCAGCACGGAGACCTCGACGACCGACAGCGGCACAGACACCGGTACGGGCGGCACCGACTCTGGAAGCGGCGCTGATGTGGCCGTCGACACCACGCCCATTCCCCGCTCCGCGGAGCGTCTGTTCACTGCCTTCCGCCGTCGCTTCACGACGCCCGCGCCCGGCACGCCTGCCTCAGACATCGCGGTCGTTGACGAAGACTGCGAGCCCGATGGCTGTGAGCCTACCCCGATCACGGGCGGTACCATCGAGCCTTCGTTCGCCTGCACCAACGGCTGCATCCCGCTCCCCGACCTCTCCGGCATCGTCTTCTCCGATCCCACGGTCCGCGACACGCTTCGCTACGCGCCCCTCGGTCCCGACTTTGCCTTCACCGCACAGAGCACCGTCATCGCAACCGGCGTGAGCGAGTATCAGGTCGGCGGCGGCAAGGTCGCCTTCCGCGTCGGTCAGGATGTGAAGGCCTGGGATATCGCGAGCCAGGCCACCGTCGCGCTCGGAACCGTTGGCGACCAGTCCGGCGGCTTCACCCTCTCGTCCAACGGCGCCTTCGTCTTCCTCAACCGGGTCACCCTGACGACGATGGACGTCTTCGAGGTCTCCACCGCGGGCGGCACCGAGCGGCTGCTTCAGCACTTCGTCTCTGGCCAGGAGCGCGGCACGGGCTCCTACTACTCGGGCCGCGAGCAGATGGCGCTCTCGCCCAACGGCAACCTCCTCGCCGTGGTCACCGAGGGGCTCACCTCCACCACGCCTTGCGAGTCCAATACCGACTGCGACGCAGCCAACGGTTTTGCCTGTCTGCTCTCTGCCTCACCCAAGCGTTGCGTCGCGCAGCAGCTCGTCGTCAACATCATCAACCGTGAGGCCGCAGCGCAGCTCGACGCCCCCTGTTTCGATGCTGTGGATTGCGGTGCAGAACACAGCTGCGACCTCACCGCCCCCGCCGAAGATGGCACCGGCATCTGCATTCCCCGCCAGATCCTACTCGGCCCCTCCGGCCCCTCCTCCTGCTCCACCCTCACGCTCGGCGAGTATGAGGCGGCCGTGTCGAAGATGGCCTGGCGAGACGACCGCTCCTTGCTCGTCACGGGACGCCAGGAGTGCATCGGTGCCGCAAGCAACATTCTCGTCACCGACCTGCTTGCCATCAGCCTCGACGGCGCAAGCCCCGTCACCCGCCTCATCGAGAACCCGGGCCAAGCGCACCCGGGCCCCGACTGCTACGACGAGATCCGACAGGAGATCGTGCCCGAGAACTGCTTCGTTCAGATCCAGAACATGGCCGTCTCGCCCACGGGCCGCACCGTCGCCTTCGCCGGTACCAAGCCCAGCGCCCGCTCCATCGACATGCTCTGGCGCGTCGATGCCTACGGCCAGCGCAAGCGTGAGCTGATGACAGACGACTCCTCTTTCAGCGTCCTCTCTATCACGCTCCACAGCCGCCCCTAACGAGGCGGCGAGTGCGGTGCCGAAGGAGCCTCCCGCGCGGGCCGGGAGCTACTTCGCTAGCTTCGGAAGGGCCACGGGCCGCAGCCCCGGGTTCCCGCTCGGCAGCGGCTTCACCTGCCCCGTGGTCGGCAGCAGTTTCATGGGAACGGCAATGCCTGAACCCTCAACCATGCCGGGCATCAGCGGCGTCCCAGCGCCCGTGAAGGTGGCAACGCCGAACCGCTCCGGCTTGTGGAAGGAGCCTCCACCGATCGGGCTCCATGCCAGCGTGTTGACAGCGCCGCCCGAAGGCCGGTCGTAGCGGTAGAAGTTCACGCGGACGGTGTCGCCATCTCGCGGCGGAACATTGCCCATCGACGGGATGCTCGCGAGCGGGATGCGAAGCTCGGCGAACCAGGAACGGTCCTCATCATCACGCTTGTTGAGCGTTCCGGAGACCGTGACAGCCGACTCCATCTTCTCCAAGTTCCGCGCCCGCGCCTGCTCGAGGTTTCGGTTGGTCGGCTTGGGGAAGAAGGCGTCGAAGACCGCGTTGTTCGGGTTGATCTGGAACTCGAGGTAGTCGGTGCCGTTCTTCTTGGCGTCGATGTAGAGTTCCAGCACCTCTTCGTCCCAGAGGTTGCCATCGCGGGCCGTGATGGTCGACCAGACGTCGCTGTCTTCGGCCGAGAAGGCCACATAGAGGTTCTCGTCGTCCCAGAGCATCTTGGCCCAGGTATCGAGCCCGTCCTGCGGCTTGCCTGTCGTCGGGTGGCGCCAGAGGACCGTCTGCGCAGCCGTGAGCCAGGCGCGGTCTGTCAGCTTGCCATCAATCGTGATGGGCGATGAGGCCCGCTTGATCTCGTAGGCAGGCGGCTCCCACTTGGCCGTGAAGGCACCGATACCGAGGCGGCCATCCTTGTCGACCTTGCCGCTGCCGGGAGACGAAACCTCGAGCCTGTCGTTGTCATGATAGAAACCGACGAAGAGTTTCACTTCGCCCTTCCCACCGGTCTCAAGCTTGGTCTCGATGGTGTCCTTGAGGATGGTCCCCTTCTTCCAGTGCAGGGTCGGGAAGGCGTTGGCCATCGCGTCGTGGTCGAGGTTCTGGCGGGTGGTGCCATCGAGATGCGTGAAGATGCGCCAATTCGTTTCGACCTCCGCGAGACACTCCCAAATCAGCGTGATCGTGACCGCTTCGTCGATCTGCGGAGCAGCCGGCGACATCTCCCAGCCGATGAGCCGGAATTTGTCGCCGAAGATCGCGCCCACGGGGTGCTGAGGCACCGGCGCCGTCTTGAGGAAACTCTCCTGCACCCTGGCCCACTGCTCCTGCGTGAGCGTCGGGACAGGTTCACCGCGGCGCTGGCAGGCGGCGAGGGCGAGGAGGCAGATGGGAGCTGCGAGAAGGAGGCTGCGGCGCATGGTTATCCTCGGGAGAAGTTGCCGAGGCGCGTAACACCGCGATGCACGCTGTTCAACCTTCACGAGGCTTGCGCAGAGGGGCCGAACTGTTGCAGGAAGGGCCACCCGAATTCACCTGTCGAGGCCGCCCCGATGATGCTCAAGCCCGGTACCAAACTTCACTTCCTCGGCATCGGCGGAATCGGCGTATCGGCCGTCGCACGGGTCGCGATCGAGCGCGGCTATCCCGTCTCCGGCTCCGACGTCCGGCAGTCCGCACTCACCGACGCCATGGCTGCGCTCGGCGCCCGCGTCACCATCGGCCAGCGCGCAGAAAACATCGAAGGCGCCGAGGTCATCGTCCTCTCCACCGCCATCCCCGCCCACAACCCGGAACTCCTTGCAGCCAGAGAGCGCGGGCTTCCCATCCTGCATCGCTCCGAACTCCTCGCAGCGCTCCTCTCGGAGCGGCTCAGCGTGGGCGTCACCGGCACCCATGGAAAGGGCACCGTCAGCGCGATGATCACCAAGATGCTCGATGCCGCAGGGCGCGAGCCAGGCTTCATCATCGGTGGCCTGCTGCTCGACTACAACCTCAACGCAAGGGCCGGGAAGGGCGATGTCATTGTCGCCGAGGTGGACGAGTCCGATGGCTCTCATGCCAACATCCCGACCGACCTGCTCCTCTGCAACTACATCGAGGCAGACCACCTCAACTACTACAAAGACCACCTCGACATCATCGTCTCCATGGCCCGCATCATCGAGGCCAACGGCCGGCTTCGGCGCGCCTTCGTGAACATCGACTGCGATGGCAACCGGCAGATGCTCGAGCGTGTCACCAAGCCTGTCACCACCTACGCTGTCGAGCGCGACGCCGAGTACCGTGCTGTCCTCTTGGACCAAGGACAGATGCCGCTCCGTTTCGAGGTCTTCCGCCGCGGTGAGAAGCTCGGCGAGGTGAGCCTGCCGCTTCCCGGCCGCTACAACGTCGGAAACGCCATCGGCGCTATCGCCGTCTGCGACCACCTCGGCGTCCCCTTCGAGGCCATGCAGCGCGGCCTCGCCGACTTCAAAGGGCTCGACAACCGCTTCACCATCGTCGACGCCGACGGCCTCTTCGTGGTCAAAGACTACAACAGCCACCCCACCGCGATCCGCAAGGTGCTCGACTCCGCCAAGGACCTCGCCAAGGGCCGCGTCGTCAGCATCTTCAAGCCCTACCGCTACACCCTCACCAGCTACCTGCAGGACGAGTATGCGACCGCCTTCGAGGGCTCCAGCGAGGTCATCATCACCACCATGTATGCCGCCAACGAGGACCCCATCCCCGGCGTCGATACCGACCTCGTAGTCCGCAAGCTACGGGAGCGCGGCCACCTCGTGACCCACATCCCCGACCAGAACCAGATCGTCGCCCATCTCCGCGCCTCCGCGCAGCCCGGCGACAAGGTCCTCTTCTTCGGCGGCGACGACTTCTTCCGCATGGCCGACGACTGGGTCGCCGAGCGCCGTGCCGCAGCGGTCGCGCGGGGCTGATGATGCGCATCATCGTCCAGAAGTTCGGAGGCTCCTCGGTCTCCACCATCGAGAAGATCAAGGCCGTTGCCGCCAAGATTGTGGCAACGCGCCGCGCCGGCTTCGGCGTGGTCGCCGTCGTCTCCGCCATGGGCGACACCACCGACGAGCTCCTCTCGCTCGCACGCCGGGTCGCCGAAGACCCTTCGAAGCGCGAACTAGACATGCTCCTCTCGACGGGCGAGCGCATCTCCATGGCGCTCATGTCTATCGCCATCCAAGACCTCGGCGAGCAGGCCATCTCCTTCACGGGAAGCCAGTGCGGCATCATGACGAGCGACTCTCACGCGGGCGCTCGCATCATCGATGTCCGGCCCTACCGCGTGCAGGACGAACTGGCCCGCGGCCGCATCGTCATCGTCGCAGGCTACCAGGGCACCAGCTATCGCAGCGAGGTGACCACCCTCGGGCGTGGCGGTAGCGACACCACCGCCGTCGCGCTCGCCGCCGCCCTCGGCGCCGAGTCCTGCGACATCTACTCCGATGTCGACGGCATCTATTCTGCAGACCCGCGCATCGTCCCCTCTGCAACCAAGCTTGCTGAGGTCGGCTACGAAGAGATGCAGGAGCTCGCGCGACAGGGCGCCCGGGTGCTCAACGCGCAGGCCGTCGAATTCGCCCGTCAGAAGGGCATCGCGCTCCACGCCAAGTCCACCTTCGGTGCCGGTGAGGGAACCACGATCCACCGCCCCGACGGCTTCCCGGACCACCTCCTCCGCTCCCTCCGTGCCTTCGGCGTCCGTGGTGTCACCGGCCGCGACGATGTCTGGGTCGCTGAGCTTCCCCCCGCGACGCCCGAGGCTCTCTCCGCGCTGCTCGCCGCGGTTGGATCGATTGACCTCCTCTCGGCCCAAGTCGACGCGGAGCGGAGCGCGGCTCGCCTCGTGGGCACGGCGGAGAATGTGCACGACCTCGCCGCCTTTGAAGCGCGCCTAAGGGCCGCCGCTGCCGCCGAACTGCACTTCGCCTCAGGGCTGGCATCGGCCGCTGCCGTCGGGCTCGGCGTCGGCGACAGCGCCAACGCACTGCATGCCGCCATCGAGCAGGCTGCAGGATTGCCCGATGCGCCGCGCTTCTGGTTCTCATCCCGCGATGCCGTCGTCGCGGTGCTACCAGCTGCTTCCGGCAAAGAGCTCCAGCGGCGCCTGCACCGTCGCTTCCTCGAGAGCGACGGCTAACGGAGCGTTACTGCTCGCAGGGCGGCGGGATGTCCGGGTTCAGCTCGGTGAGCGCCGTCGGCTCCCCCAGCGAACCCCAGCCATCGCGACCCACGGCGAGTTCCACCAGCTGGCCCGCTGCGGCCTCCACCGTGGTGCTGGCGCCAGCTGTCACAAGGCTGCCGGCTCCCACCAGGCGGAACACCTTCGTACCCGTGTCGATGCAGTCCGGCGCCTCGCTGTCGAGGCAGGCTGCGAGCACCGCGTCCTTCCACGTCGCGCCCTCCGCGACCCAGCCCGCGCCTACGCCGGCTGCCGATACCGATGCGCCCCGACCGGTTCCTGCCGCAGCTCCGGAGGCATCGGGGTAGAGCACAAAGCGGACGCTGTCTCCGAGCGCAGCGAGCGACGAGACCGATGCATCAGCATCCCTTCGCATCGTCGCAGGCGACCGGGTCAGCAGCGGTAGCGCAGAGCCTGCACGCACGAAGGCGCCCGCCTCTGTGAGCGGCACGGAGAGCTCCTGCGCCGACCAGTCACCGGCATCCGCCAGCGCTGCGTCGCCAAAGAGTGGCCACCAGGATCCGGGCGGTAGCGCGGTCGCCTTGCTGGTCGCTCCCTCTTCGAGCACCGGCGTCACGAAGATGTTCTCGCCGATGAACCAGGCATAGCCTGCGCGCTCCCATCCGCCCGTCGGATCGGTCAAGAAGGGGTGACGCAGGATCGGCATACCGGTCGCCTGCGCCTCGTCCAGCAGCCCACGCCAGACCGGGTAGAGCAGGCTGTGAATCTTCGCATAACGCCGGAAGTGGGCGAGCGTCTCTTCATCGCGATCGAACGACCAGTTCCCGCACTTGTCCGACCCGTGGTGCGTCCGCATCACCGGCTCAAACGCGCCCAGCACGGTCCAACGGTAGAAGAGCTCCTTGTTCGTGTTGGGCACGGTCACAGAGGTGTAGCCTGCGATGTCGGTCGCGAACATCGAGACGCCCGAGGCCCCCACATGGAGCGAGATGGGAACCACGCTCGGCAGGCCGTCGTCGGTACCCCAGTCGGTGTTCTGGTCGCCGGACCAGAGCACCGGCGCGATGCCTGAGGTACCGCCGCGCCGCGAAGCCCAGCCGGAGCGCACAAAGAAGAGCCGGTCCGGATCGGCAGTGCCACCGTTTGCTGCCGTGATGCCGCGCACATTCGAGGCCTGATAGGCGAGCGGGTAGCGATTGTGTTCGAGCCACAGGCTCTCACCATTCGAAAGCTGCCCTGCGAGCGGCAACCACTCCGCGAAGTCGGCCATCCACCCGTCGAGGCCTACCTCGTTGACCGCCTTTGTCACGTAGGACTCATACCAGGCTGCGCCCTCGCTGTTTGTTAGGTCGACCATGCCTGTCGCACGGAAGGCGGGGTCGGTCGTGGTGTAGGTCTGGCCCCGTTCGTTGCGCACCAGAAAGCCGCCCGCCTCGCCCTCGCTGAACATCCGCGTCGTCGAAGGAACAAAGGGGTTCAGGTAGCCGAGGAAGGCAAATCCCTGCGTATGAAGCCGGTCAATGTCGGTCGGGAGGTCGGGGTAGCGCGCCGGGTCCCACTCCCAAGCGTAGCTGAGCCGGAAGCCCGAGCCCCCCTGCTCTCCACCAATCCAGTCTTCGCTCCAGATAGCAGACGAGGGCACATCTGCATCCCGCAGCAACGTGGCCACGCGGCGCAGCTCCTCGGGGCCACCCACGGCGTGGTTCCACGGCGCGAAGGCCCAGTCGGGGACCTGCGGCGGCCGTCCCATCAGGCCCGTCGCCCAGGCGATACCCTCCGCGGGGCCTGCCCACGGGTGCAGAGAGAGCGCAGGCAGTGAACCTGCCGTTCGCAGCGTCAGCCGCTCCGCGCCGCCCCGGTCAAGGTCCAACTCCGACACGGCGTCCTCATCGAGAAGCATCGTGTAGCCGCCCGAAGCATGCATCACGCCCATGGGCGCGTAGGCCGCCTCAAGCGCGTTTGCGAGCGGAAAGCCCGCGTCGCCCTCCTGCTTTCCGATTCCCTGCTCCTGCGTCCAGAGCCGGTAGGTGCGGCCGCGAAGGTCCATGCCCGTCACCTGCGTTCCGAGGCCGATGAAGCGCTCCTCAGACGGCGAGCCCCAGCTCCACTCGCCTGTGGCCGCACCCTCGAGCGTGCTGCTCATGGCGACCCGCAGCGTCCCGTCCGCGTCCAGCGCGTACCGCAACGCCACCGATGCACCGGGTGCGCCTGCCAGCGGCCAGCGGAGTGTCACCGCATCTGCAGTCGCGGCCTCCACGCTCGCGCTGCCTGCCGGCTGCAGCCAGGTGAGGCGCGACGCAGGCCCCGTCATCGTCACGATCGTGTTGCCGAAGCCACTCCGAAAGGCTGGCGTCCCCGCAGCAACCCGCGCGCCGGGGCGGTCATCATCACAGGTCGCGACACCTGTCGCTACAACCGTCGCGCCGCGCGCCAGCGTCCAGCTGCCATCCCCTGCGAAGGCGACGCTCAGGCCCCCGCCCTCGATGCGCGCGAGCTGCTCCACCGGTGCTGCCGCGCAGCGCTCTGCCGCGCTCCCCGACCCATCGTCGCTGCCGTCCGGTGCCGTATCTGACCCCTCGCCCGAACTGTCCGCCAGCCCCGTGTCAGCACCGGAACCGTCCGCGGTATCGGTGGTCGTGTCGGCCGAGGTTTCGGAAGCATCATCGCCACAGGCGATGAGCAGGAGCAGGGGGAGCATCAAGCGGCGAGACATCGGACCATCCTGGGTTGGGAGAGGGTTCGATTGTCGCTAGGCGCGCCGCGCCCAAGGTTCAACGCTCGTCGAACTTGAGCTGAATCGCCAGCCGCCGACAGTTACCGAGATCTTGAAAGTCTTTCGGGTCGTGCGTGGTCACCGGGCCCGCCTTGCCATCTTTGCCCATCACGCGGAGCTGGATTGGCGCGGTTAGCGAGCGGCGCTCTATCACCAGCGGCGTCCTGCCGAGCGGCTCTGAAGTGTGGCCCACAACCTCTGACAGGTCGAGCGACGGAGGGTCGGAGGTTACCACGATGCTGTAGGGCCGGAACTGCAGGTAGGCGAAGAGGATGATGAGCATCGCCAGGGAGACGAGGCCGGTCATGCGCCAGAGCGAGAGCGAGCGCAGGTCATCCGAGGAGGCCTGTGTGACGGCCGTGGAGCGGAGCTGGGGAATGGCGTCACTGCTTCCGTCGTCGAAGGCCGCTTGCAGCGCAGAGGCAAAGTCTGCCGTCGTGGCGTGGCGATCGGCAGGCTGGCGCGACATCGCCTGCAGGATGGTCGTCTCAAACACCGAGCCAGCAGGAAGCCGCTTCAGCGGCGCGGGCATCGCGGCCAGCGTCGCGCGGATCCCGTCGGTCGCGTCGTTCGTCTTCACGAAGTAGGGGTGGTGCCCCGAAAAGGCCTGATAGGCTAGGCAGCCCAAGGCGTAGACCTCGGCTGCCGGCGCCCGCTCGCAGTTCACCGCGTCGGGGGGCAGCTGTGCGGTCCGGAAGCGGCCAGAAGTAGGCGCACCCTCCTCGTCGTCGCCCGTTGTGCTGCTCGAGGCCGAGAAGGCGAAGACCTCCGGCGGAAGGTGGGAGATGAACTCAGCCACAGGCGTACCGCCCGCATTCAGCGAGTCCTCACGGTAGAGTACCTCGCCGTAACCGAGCAGGATCGCACGCCCCTCCTGGGTCACCCAGACGCGCTCCGCGGTCGGGCCTCGGTGAGGCTCGCCTGCGGTGGAGCGGTAGGTATCGAGCGCGCCGGCGAGGTCTGAGATGAGTTCAGCAACCTCGTCGGGGCTGAAGCGGTGGCCCCGGGAGAGCATGCTGCTCATGAGGTCGCCCGGAGGCAGCCGCATCACGAGGAAGTGGCTCATCTCCTCCCAAAGGCCCGTGTCGATGATGTCGGGAACGCCCGGGCCAACGATGTTCGGCGTCGTCCGCTGGATGGTGGTCGCAATGCGGGTCCGGTCCATCATCCGGAGCGTCGAGGACTTGAGCCCTGCGTAGGAGCGAATCTGCACGCTCCTGCCGAAGGGAAGCCACTGAGCCTCTACGAACTCGTAGATGGGCGTTGCGTGGAGACGCCTGCCCAGCCGATAGGTATGGTGCAGTTCGACCTGGGTGCCTTCGCGGTTGGCGTCCGGGCCGGGGAGGCGGGATGTGGGCATATCGGCCATGGCCGACCTTGGGTGCTTGGTGGAGGCAGCGGGGGACTCGGCGTGTCGCACAGCGGCCGTCGCGAGGCAAAAAATGTGAGGCCTCCTCGGTGCCGTCCGCCAGCGGGGAAGGACAGGGCGTCACCTGCACCACAAGGTGAAATCTGGGGAGGTCGCGGGCCAACGGCTGGATCGTTTGGCAGGCTCGGGATCGGGGCGGTAGCGCGTGAAACCTCGACGGCTGGAATTCAAAAAAGAGGGAGGGGGTGGAAAGATCGTTCCACCGGAGTGTGCAGATTTGTCCATCCCTGAATTCGGCCATTTGCGAAAGCGCACCGAAATCGCCTAATGGAGCCTCCACTGGAACCGATTCTCCACCGGGTGGGCAATGAAGGATGGAAACAGGCGCGCAGGCGGCAACAAGCAACCAACCAAGAAGGTTGCAAAGGTCTCAACGGCCGACGCTGCTGGCAAAGCCGACAGCAAGGCCGAAGGCCTGGTCAGTCACGTAAAGTTTACCCTGTTCCTGCTGCGGAACGGGCGGGCCACCGTCAAACAGGTGGTCGATGCGGTCGGCAAGGATGAAAAGACGGCGCGCAACTGGCTCAAGGCGCTGGTTCTCAAGATGCCGGACGATTTCGAAGAGACGCGGCAGCACAACAACGAGGTGCTCGAGATCCGCTCCAAGGCAGCACTCGCCGACGGCTCCGACATCACGGCGCTCCGCGTCGCAGCACTGCGCCTTGCCATCAACGCCTTCCCCCACCTGCGCGAGACCGCGCTGGCTGACGAACTCCAGAAGGCCTGCGACCACGCCTTCGCGTCGCTCGATCCCGACTCTCCCGAGAAGGCAAAGGCACAGCGCTCCTTCGACAGCATGCTGGTCTCCAAGACCCGGATCCTGAGCCCGACCATCGCCTCCGACCTGCTCGACGAACTTGTCGATGCGCTGGTCGGCCTGCATGAAATCGAGATTGAGTATGAGAAGTTCGACGGTGGGCTTCTCCGCGAGGAGGTCCAGCCCTGGACCCTTCTCTTCACCGACGAGGGTGTGCAGCTCTACGGCAACATCATCGATTCGCCCGACACCGATCGAATCCGCGTGCAGCGCATCTATCAGACCGCCCGCATTCGCTCCATCCGGAAGCTGAACAAGCAGTTCCTCTACCCCTCGATCAACGAGTACGATCCCCGGAAACTCTGGGAGCATGCCTTCGGCTCGTGGCTCCCGCGCGAAGGCGCGCCGGTCGAGACCATCGAGTTGGCCTTCCGCCCCTTCTGGCGCACCTGGTTCAACACCACGCGGCTTCACCCATCGCAGGGCGAACCCAAGGATTTGCCCAACGGAGAGGGGTTCACCGTTACCTTCCAGCTTCAGATCACCATCGACTTCGTTCGCTGGGTCCGCGGCTACGGCAAAGCGGTCCGCGTGCTCAGCCCGCCCGACCTGCTCTCGCGCCTCGACAACTCCGATCAGGACTGGCCCTAGGGCTGCCGACCTGGCGCCGGTAGAACCGTCACAGGGTTGACACCTTCGCGTAGGAAAGGGCAGGTATCCGCCAGCCATCTCCGTCTGGCGCGCTGCGCACCCCCACCTCCCATACCGGGTTTGCCATGAGACACCTGCCCCTCCTCTGCTTGCTCCTCTCTGGGTCGCTCCTTGCCTGTGGCGACGACAAGGAGACCGCCGAGATCACCGACGCCGGTACCGGTAGTGGAGATGCCAGCGATACCTCGGAAGGCAGCGCCGACGGTTCGGGCACCCTCGATACTTCGGATGGCAGCGCCGACGGAAGCGGCACCGAAGATGTATGGGTTGTCCCCGATGTAGTCTGCACCCCCGAGCCTACCGAGGCTGCGAAACTGGAAGCAGGCGCCAACGATGGCTCCGGCATTGTTGGCCTCGGCGGCCGCCGCCTGAGCTCGCCCGGTATCACCACCCCTGTTCCCGGCTTCCCCTCCAACCTGGTGGTCCACCCCACACTCCCGGTGGTCTTCGTGCTGAGCACCAGCATCGACGACCGGCGCATCCTCGTGATGAGCACCGTCGACGGTTTGGTGGTTCAGGACGTCTCTCTTGATGAGGCCTACTACGGCCTCGCGCTGACGGCGGACGGCTCTCGTCTCTTCGTCGCGTCGGGGTCCACCAAGCGGGTCGATGCCTTCGACGTAAACGCCACCACCGGCGAGATTGCGCTTGCTGTGAGCACTGAGCTCCCCATCGTTACCTCGGGTATGACCCTCTCGGCGGATGGCAGCCGCCTTTATGTCGGTGAGGCAGAGGGCAGCCGCCTGCTCGCGCTCGACACCACCCGCCTCGGCACCCCGGAGGCCGTCGCCAACACCTACACGATCTCCGCTGGTGTATGGGATGTGGAACGAATCCCCGGCACCGAGACCATCGTCGTCTCGTCGCATGTCACCTCCGACATTCAGGTCGTAGATACCGTGACGGGCCAAGTCGGCGAGCCAGTGGATGTGGGTCGCGGCCCCATGGGCATGCAGGCCTCCCCCGACGGTAGCAAGCTCTGGATTGCGGTCTCCGGCGCTGATGAACTTGTCGAGGTTCGGGTCTCTGACTGGTCTGTGAGCAAGCGGGTCCGCGTGGTGGAGTCGGATGTTCTCACCAACGATGGCACCCCGTTGCTTCGCAGCAACGTGAACGACGTGGAAGTCTCGCCCGATGGCAGCCGCCTCTACGTAACCCGTGGCGTCGACAACGCCGTCTCGGTGCTCGCCACCTCCGACCTCTCCTTCATCGGCTCGATGCCCACGGCCTGGTACCCTGCGGGAAGCGCTGTCACCCCCGATGGTCAGAAGCTCATCGTCGCAGAGGGCAAGGGCTTTGGAAGTGGCCCCAGCCTAGGCCGCTCCTCCAAGGAGGCCATGGACGGCAGCGTCAGCTTCGTGACGCTCGAGGGTCTCGACATCGCTGCCACCACAGCGCAGGTCGTCTCCAACGACCTCCGCTCCCTGACCACCTTCCCGGTCGAGTGCGACGACTTCTTCCCCGTCCCGGTCAACCCGGGCGACTACACCCCGATTGAGCATGTCATCCTCGTCGTGAAGGAGAACAAGACCTTGGACTGTGTCTTCGGCGACATCTCGGACCGTGGGCTTAACGTCGACCCGAGCCTGGTTGTCTGGGGCCGCGACATCACGCCGAACCAGCATGCCTTCGTCGATGAGTTCGCCTTCTCCGCAAACTTCTACGACGAGGTCGAAGACTCCGACATGGGCCACATCATGCTCACCGCCGGCTTCCTGAATGACTTCGTGGAGCGGTCCTGGGTCGAGTCGGATCGCAGCGGAATGTTCGATGCCTATCAGGTGGCGGCGACAACCACCCCGACCAACGGCAGCTTCTTTACCCACCTCATGGATCGGGACATCAGCATTCAGGTCTACGGCGAGATCACCGGCATGTTCAGCCGCGCTGCAGACGGTCGCCAGCCCTTCGCCTTCTCGGACCGGGCCTACCCCGGCGGCTTCTTCTATTCGATGGGCGTGCGCGACACCGATCGGGCCGAGTATGTGCTCCGCAAGATCAGCCAGGGTAAACTGGCAAAGTTCACCTACATGCTGATGCCGAACGACCACACGGGCGGCACCACCCCCGGTAACCCCACGCCCGAGGCGCAGGTGGCCGACAACGACTTCGCCATCGGCCGGCTGACCGAGGGCCTCTCACAGAGCGAGTACTGGAAGAAGACCGCCATCTTCGTCGTCGAGGATGACCCGCAGGGCTGCGAGGACCATGTCGACTCGCACCGCGTCTTCGCCTTCGTCATCAGCCCCTGGGCCAAGCGCGGCTACATCAGCTTCGTGAACTACTCCTTCCAGTCGGTCTTCGCGACCATGACCCGCATCCTTGGCGTACCGCCGATGGGTCGCCCCGACGCGATGGCGTCGCCCATGTGGGACATGTTCACGGGCGTGCCCGATTACTCCCCCTACGTGGTCAAGCCCCGCATCATCCCCGAAGACAAGATCCGCGACCTCAAGACGCCGGGCGTCAGAGAGTCGATGGCAATGGACTTCTCCGGACCCGACCGGAACAAGGAGCTAGGCACCGTGGTGCAGAACTATCGCCTCTGGAAGATGGGACGCATCTCGCGCGCGGAGGCTCAGGCCCGCATCGAGCGCGGCGAGCGGCCGCTTCCCGCGGGCGTGGTCCGCGCTGCTGCGACCGGTCGCATCGAGGCGCTTGCCGAGGAGCGTGAAGAGGAGGCGGAGGAGGAGTTCACCGCCTTTGAGGCGAACTGGAAGGCCTACCTGCAATATGCGAAGGAGAAGGGCGAGCCCGTTGCGATTCGCGGCGGTTACCCCATCTCCCCCGCGCAGATTGAGGCCGTTATGCGCGGAGAAATCCCCGTGGAGAAGGTGCCATCGTTGCGCGTGGCGCCCCCTCAGGGCAGGTAGAAACTGGCCCGCAGCGATGCGTGGTCGGAGGTATTGAGGCCGCCTGTCGCGTCGCGGAGCACAGTCGCAGAGCATGCCACGTAGCCGCCCGAAGCGGTGTTTGCGATGAGCAGGTGGTCGATGGCATCCCGCTGTGAGTTGAAGGCGTAGGTCCAGTCGTTGGGGACGATGTCTGCCGCAACGCGGACGAGGATGCCCGGCGAGGTGAGGGCAAGCATCGGCTCCGAGTCCGGGGTGTCGTTGAGGTCCCCGCCGAGCACGACGAGGGAGTCCGGAGAGGCGGCGGCGGAGGCTGCGACGATCGCTGCTGCGCCCCGGGCCTCTGCGAGCCGGCGGGCCGGGTCGTCGTTGTTCTTGGAGCGGAAATGGGCAGTGAAGACCGTGACGGGCCGGCCTTGAATGAGGAGTTCTACCTCGAGGAATTCGCGCGTGAAGGTGGTCGAACCGCCACCGGGAAGCGGCAGCGAGACGCTCCGGTGGCGGATGACATCGACGAGCTCTCCGTTGGCTAGGACGGCGACATCGACAGAGGCATCCTGCCCCATTTCACCGAGCACGGCGACGGGCCAGCGGCCGGCGGGGAGGGCGGCGATGAGGGCATCGATGCAGTCCTGCGACTCCACCTCTTGCAGGAGCATGATGTCGGCATCCTGACGGGTGATGCCGGTGGCGAGCTGGGATGCCTTGTACTGAAACTGCGCGGCGGAGGGCAGCTCCTCGTAGTCGTTTTGCCCCGCATCGCACCGGCCTGAATCGCAGACGCGGTCGAAGAAGCGGGCTGCGTTCCAGGTGGCGATCTCGATGGTCGGACCGGCTGGCGTGGTGTCTGCGCTGGTGTCTGCTGCGGTATCTGCGGCGCCGGTGTCGAGGTCTCCGCCATCGGTTTGTGGCGTTCCCGTGTCGCTGCCACCGCCTGTTCTGTCGCGTGCGGGATCGGCCTGCGCTGCGCAGCCGGCGAGCAGCGCGAGCAGCGCGAGCAGGGGGAGCGTGTAACGTATGGGTGTCTGCATAGGACCTGTCTGAGTGGCCGCGGGGAACGCGCCACCTAGCAGGGTGCGACAGATGCCTCAAACGGCGCGGGCGGTTGACGAACGAAGGGCCGTGGCCTAGCGGAGCAGCACGCGCGTGCGTGCCTCGAAATCGCCGCTCTGCAGCGCCCCCGCAGCGCAACCTACCCAGCAATCACCGCCCACTCAGGCCGACCATGCATACCGCTTCTCTTCGTCCCCTTTTCGCTCTCTCGCTCCTCGCGCTTGTCGCCTGCTCCAGCGGCTCCGAAGACCCGGCGCGCTCCAATGGTGGTGGCACCGTGACCGATACGGGCCGGCCCGACACGGCTGGCTCTGACACGGGCGCGACGACGGATACGACCGACGACACCTCCATTGACCCCGACACCACCGCAGACACGACGGTCGACCCCGACACCACCGCAGACACGACGGTCAACCCCGACACCACCGCAGACACCGCCGGTGATACCGCGGACGGCTATGTGTGCGGCAGCGCCCCTGCCTACTCAGGCCAGATTTTTGGCACCGATGCGCCGAGCGGCGGCGTTCCGCTCTTTGTGAACAACCGCAGCGAGTTCACCTACGGCGACGCCAACATCGACGAGGTCATCTCGCAGTTCCCCACCGTGGACGGCGACCCCACCATCCTGCCGACGCCGGTCGTCATCACGGGCGCGATCGTCGTGGCAACCTCCTACATGAACACGGCTGCGGTGCCTCCGTCGCAGTCGAACTTCTGGGTTGCGGACTCCAACGGGACGGTTGAGGTTCGCCTCGACTTCACCAATGCCGCAAATGTTCCGGTCACGCAGATTCGCGTCGGCCACAAGCTGAACTTCGTTGTGACCGCGGTCGATAGCTACTTCGGTTCGGGCCAAGTTCAGGCCGCCAACAGCTGGGAGCTCGTGGAGGCCGACACCGGCGTGCACGTCCTCGAGCGGACCGCGACAGCGCTGACCTCAGCCGACATCGGCGAAGTCGTCCGGGTCGAGGGCACGCTGACGGGTGGCGGCGCAGCCTGCGGCGGCTCCTCCAAGTGCTACGACCTCACCTACGCCAATGGCCAGGTGGCGCTCTACCGCAGCGCCAGCAGCTTCCTCACGATCGGTCAGTGTGTGACCTTCGTCGGTCCGCTCAGCCAGTTCGACGGCGCGCCGCAGATCAACGTTGCCAACTTCGACTGGTCTTGGACGGCTCAGTAATGAGGTGGCTGGCGAGCGCGCTCGTCGCGGCGGCATCCCTCTCGGCCTGCGCGGCGGAGTGGGATGAGCCGACGCTCGACAACCGGGAGGCTGCGGGCTCGGCCGATCTCATCGAGGAGCCGGTGGCCTTTGCGCCCCGCTTCACGGGCGAGGGCTCTGGTCGCGTGGAGCAGCGGTACGGTCTGCCTGTCGGCGATGGTTCGGGGGTTGCAGACCTGCTCGACCTGATTGGCTCCTCCGCTTCCGACTTCCTCGTCGGTGCGGGCGATGAGCCGGCCGGCGATGTCTGTAGTTCGATCTCCACTTCGCCTCGCCTGCCGATGACCATCACGGGCGTCGTTTCGCTGGCGTCTCAAAAGTATCTGAAGGTTCCGGTCTGCGGCCAGGACGAGCGCTTCTACGCCTCGTTCGTGGTTGAGGATGACACGGGAGGCATCGTTGTTCTGCGCGACGGTCGCGTTTCGGAGTTCAAATTCGGCGACCATGTGCGACTCACAGTGCGCGGCCTGATCGAGCCCTACCCGGGCCAGAAGTATGTGGTCATCTCCGACACAGAGAAGCTCGAGGGCACCTCCGAGGTGCGTTACACGGCCTCTGATGCCGCCTTTTCGGACGCCGACCTCGGCCGGACGTTGCGGGTCAGCGGCTACGTGCTTCAGGAGCCGACGAGCTCGAACTTCAACGCGATGGTGGTGTCGAACCGGCCCCTTCCTGAGGTCGGCGAGGGCGCCTCAACCGCTGTCTGCCGTGAGAACTGCGCAGGCACCTGCCGAGCCAAGTGCCCTTCCGACACGGCAAACACGCTCTGCGTGGATCGCATCTGCCCGGCGGCCTGTGCCGGTGGCGCCTCCTTCAACGTCGACCTTCTGCCCACCGCCTGCTGGAATGTGAGCCTCGAGCAGGAGCTCGGTCGCCGCGGCGTGAAGGTGCGGCTCGGTTCGCAAATCTCCGTAACCGCGCCGGTTGTCTCCGGGTTTGGCGGCCTGCAGCAGTGGGTGGTCCGTACCGGTCAAATTGAGTCAATCTTCTGATTTTGCTGGAGGCCCTCGTGGCGCATCAATCGTCCATCACCTTCTCGCTTCTGCTCCTCTGCACCACCGCGCCCGCCTTCGCCTCGGCGCAGGATGAGGGCCAAGCTCCTGCGCCCGCCTCTGCTGAAGAGGCGGCGGCGGAGCCGCTTGCCGAGCTGCCTAGCGAGCCGGCAGCAGTCGCCTCGACGGCACTCAACTACGAGGTAACCTTCCGCGCCTCGAGCCTGGTCCAGGGTTACAACAACCTCGACCTCCGCCCCTTCGACGGTTCGAGCGATGCGACCGTGCGAGACACCGACGACAAGTCGATGTTCGGCTACTCGGACGCCGGCGCGCACATCGTCGCACGGCCATCGGACCGGCTCTCTCTGACGCTCGACGGCGAGATTGAGACCCAGTGGCCCGCCTTTGTTCTTAACAGCTCGCCCACTGCCATCGTCAGCCTCTACGGCCTGTCGCTTGGCGTCAGCCTGTTCGAGCAGGACGGCGTCAGCGCCGACCTCTCCATGGGTCGCCAGCCCTTCTCGATCGGCGGCGTGCCCAAGGACTACATCATGTCCGGCAGCGTCGACGGCCTTGTCGCCACCATTGGGCTCGGCTCGGCGGGCCGGCTGCGGCTTGTACCCTTCGACTTCTTCTCAGGTCAGGAGCTGCCCGAAGCCGGATACACGCGGTATACGACGGGTCGCGAGACCACCTTTGGCTTCGACGGCGACAACTACACCTACCGGTCCGGCCTGGCCTACGATGGCACAATCAAGACGGCTGCTCAGCGTCTCGACCTCGGCGCCTACTACTTCTTCGCCGGCATCGGCGGCTCGGACTACACGGGTACCGGCGCAGACATCAGCTACGGCGGTCAGCTCGGGAACTTCTCCGACGGCGACTACCAGAACCTCTACGGCGCTCGCGCGGCGTGGGAGTTGGAGATCGGCGGAGACGGAGACCTCGAAACGGCCGGCGCTGCGGTTCTAGGCGCCTATCTGGAGGGCGCGATGTCGCAGGGCGCTGACCGGCAGGCGCTCGTTGCCGCCTACGATGAGGTGAAGACCGACGGCAACGCCTTCGGTGCCGGTATCGACCTCTCGCTCCCTCTCTCGTCGGTGCTGCTCGAGATGGGCGGCTCCTTCTACCACTTCGATGGTGCCGACCACGACTCGAACGGCATGGAATTCAACGGCGGGTTCACAGGATTCCGCGGCTCAAAGGTCGGCGGCGTTGCGATTGGCCGGCTGGCCGGCTGGCGCCCCTCTGCCTCGCTCGCGCCCGACGGTCTCGACCGCAGCCCGCAGCAGCAGTCGCGCACGGCAGGTACCGAGTTTGTCTCGGGCACCATCATCGCCACCATCGGCGAGACCTCGATCAAGGTGAGCGGATGGAACTACCGGGACACGAGCCACACCTTTGTGAACTTCGGCGCGTTTGAACTCATCCCTGAGCCGCCCTACGGTTACTCGCGCGCCGAAATCGCTGCTCAGAAGCGGCTCGGTAAGGCGCTCGGAACGGAGTGGGAGGCGGTCTTGTCGCACCGGATCGATGAGCTCAAGCTCTCGGCCGTCGGTGGTATCTTCCTGCCCGACAATTTCTACGAGGTGGAGGTCGACCGCATCGTCGACGGCGACGACACCGCGCTGGGCGGCTCGGAGCCAATGACCGTTGTGGGCGTCAGCGCCGAACTCAGCTTCTGAGGCGCCTGTGTTCACCAAGTCCCTACCTCTCACGCTGCTCAGCCTCGGTCTTCTGAGCTCCGGCTGCTCGCTCGATAACCGCCAGGAGACGAGCGGCTTCTCGGTCGGTTATCGGTCAGGCGTGCGCGTCACCGACAGCGAAGGCAGCGCCTCCTACACGTCGAGTGGCGAGCGCGGTAACATGATGATCTCCGAGGTGAACTGGGCCGGCTCTGTAGAGGGGCCGCTCTCGGCGAGCGTTCACTACGCCGACGACATCTTCATCGAGGTGCAGAACAAGCACCCGCGTCCCATCTGGCTCACGGGCTGGCGCATCACGGTCCGTTCGTCGCCCAACCGCGACCGGCTCCCGGATGACTACCTGTTCCGCACCGATGCGACGGTTACCTACGTGTTGCCCGCCCCGCGGAGCGGTCGCCCGCTACAGCCCAATGAGTATGCAGTCATCGCTGTGCGGGCCGACGGCGCCTTCCCCACGGCCGATTACCTCGTGCCCGACCTGGAGTTCCCCGACGGGGCTTTCTCCATCGACCTTTACGATATCGACGAGCGGATCATCGAAGGCATGGGCGACCTGCATAAGGAGCGCTTTGCCGGCTCCTGGGACCTTGTCACGGCTCGCTCCATGGAGCGTTCGCAGAGCCTCTTTGGAAACTCCGGCAGCGTCGACGGCAGTTGGCACTCCTACTCGGGCAACGACTTCGACCTCGCACCGGCGACCGGTCCGCGGCTTCACGATGCGCTCCGTGTGAACATCGCCGAGGCCTACCGGCCTCTCACCTTCGCCACGCCCGGACTGCCGAACAGCCCGGACTACGCAGGCATCATCTCTTCTGGCGCGGAGGATTGAGATGAGACCAAACCTTGTTACCTCGCTGTTGTTCAGCGTCGCGCTCTGGGGCTGCGCGCAGGATGCCCCGCCGGCCGAAGCGGAGCTCTTTGATCGCTACGCGGTCACCTTCGTTCCGCCCGCAACCTCTGCGGAGGCGGCGCTTACCGTGCAGACGGTCTTCATCGCGCAGGTCAACGCTGCCAAGCGCTCCATCGACTTGGCCGTGGAAGGCTTCGACGATGAGAAATCCGCGGAGGCCATCATCGCTGCCGCAGCGCGCGGTGTAGCGGTTCGCGTTGTGGGCGACGAAGATCGCCGCGGAGAGGCAGGCTTCACCAAACTCCGGGCCGCTAGGATACCGATGGCCTTCGGCGATGGCCAGCTGGCTTGGACTCCCTCGCCGAGCATCTCCATGTTGCGTGGCAGCGACGACAACCGCATGTCGCACAACTTCATGGTGGTTGACGGCGCGACCGTCTTCGTCGCCTCAAGCGGCCCGGTCATCGCCAGCGGCGTCCGAGCGCAGCTCTACAACCTGATGACCTCCGAAGATCTCGCGAAGGACTTCACGGGCGCCTTCCAGCAGATGTTTGGCGGCGTCTTCGCCACCACGGTCACCTCCTACGGTGAGCCGATGCCCTCCAATACCAACAACCGGACCCGCATGCCGATGCAGGACGGCTCGGTGCTCTCCACCTGGTTCGGGCCGCAGGAGCCGATCATCAAGGAGGCCATCGACCGCATCTACGCGGCTCGCTCCTCGGTCTATCTGGCGACGAGCGGCCTCTACAACAAAGAGCTCGTAGACGCCCTCCGCTACAAGGCTGCGGCAGGTTTCACGGTGAAGGTAGTCGTTGATGCAGGCGGCGCAGATGCCGTGGGCAGCCGCGTGAGCCGGCTCGAGGGCGGCATCGCAGACCCCAATACGCCGAGCCCCAACGCCAAGGTGGTCCGGCGCCCCAATGTGGGCTTCAACGCTCTTATCATCGATGCGGAGCCCTCGGCGCTCGACGGCACCCAGGGGCCGGCGACCATGTTCGTGCCGAGCCAGCCCTTCATCGAGACCATCCCCTACGTTACGGGCGCAGCCGGCCTTGAGCCGCGCCCCTGCGACACCTTCTTCGACAGCAACGCCTGGGCCATCGCGGAACAGAGCACCTCCAATCACCCCCTCCTCCGGCAGGTCGCGCAATGGATCATCGACGAATCCTCGCGCTGATTGCGCCCCTCTTCGCGCTGTTCGCAGCCTGTGCCATCGCGCCTGATGAGGCCGATGTCGCGCAGGCGGCCAATTCGCAGATCGATGTCTACTTCAACAGCCCGGCCACCCGTACCGAGACCGGCTCCGATGCCAACACCGACGACGTGTTGGTGCAGACCCTCGACCGCGCCCGCGTTTCGATCGACATGGCCGTCTACGGCTTCAGCCGCCGAACCGTGATCGATGCCGCCATCCGCGCCCACAATCGAGGCGTCCGCGTGCGTGTCGTCGGCGATGCCAAGAGCAACACCGGTTACACTGGCGGTTACCTCGACATGGACCGGCTCAACATCCCGATGCAGGCCGGAAACCAGAACCACATCATGCACAACAAGTTCTTCATCGTCGATGGACAGCGTGTGTTTGTGGGGACCGGCAACATCACCAGCAACAGCTTCGACCGCGACAACAACGCCTGGGTCATCATCGACTCGCCGGCCGTCGCGCGTGATTTCACGGCCGAGTTCGACCAGATGTTCGCAGGCCGCTTCGGGGCGGCCAAGGTCAGGCTCGAAAATGGCGAGAGCTACAACGTCGGTGACACCCGGGTGGAGGTCCGCTTCGCGCCGCAGGAAGATGCGCTTGGTGGCCTGCTACAGACCATCAACGACGCGCAGGGCTCGGTCCGCTTCTTCATCTTCGCCTTCACGAAAGACTCGGTGGGTTCGGCGCTCATCGCCAAGCACCGTGAGTTCTCGGCCTACAACCAGTTCTGCGATCCTGCGCTCAACCCCGTGCTGGTCGATGGGGCAGGGCAGGCCGGCGCGGCCGAGGCACACCGCGTGCTTCACGCCTGCGGCACTGCGCCCTTCGCGCGGAGGGTGGTCCAGGGCGTTGTCGATCGGTCGCAGCTGCACTCCAACGGGCCCTACCACGAGTTCTACCGGCTGCTGACCGCGGGCGTCGATGTCGTCCTCGACGGCAACGAGAACGCCGGCCAGCCTGGCGACTATCAGGCCGGTGGCGCTCGACAGCACGACAAGACGGTTGTTGTAGATGGAGGCCTGCCGACGGCGAAGGTCTGCACGGGCTCCTTCAACTGGTCGTCAAGCGCGACCGGCTCGAACGACGAGACCCTTCTCGTGCTTCACGGCGAGCGACTGACTGCGCTCTATGTGGAGCAGTTCGAGCAACTCTACGCGGAGGGTGACCTGGCGGGCAACCGATATGCTGGCGATGGCACCTCGCTCGCGGCCGGCGACATCATCTTCAACGAGATCCAGTGGGATGGCTACAACGGCACCATTGACCCCACCGACGCCGGTGGCGACGATGTCTATAATGACGAGTTCATCGAGCTCTTGAACACGACCGACGAGGCCATCGATATCTCGCTCTGGACCGTCGCCACGGACGAGGACTTTGTGCTGGGCTTCTACCCGGGAACCATCATCGGACCGCGCGAGCGCTTCCTTGTGGTTGACCACAACATGGCGCCCTTTCAGGACGGCGTCCCGCAGACAGAGGTCTCGGCCTATCGCAACGCCGACTTCATCATGAACGTGGCCAACGACCCGCGCTTCTTGCGGCTGTCGCTCCACAACCTCGACTTCCGGCTCCGGCTGCTCGACCCCCGCGGCACTGAGTTCGACCGGGCCGGCGACGGCGGCCCCGCCTTCTATGGCGGTCGCGAAGCCTCCGGCACCCCGGCGCGGAACATCTCGATGGAGCGCATCCACAATGACTGCTCGTCGGCAACGGGACCGTGTGACCGCTTCACCGCCGGCGACTCGTCCTCAGCCTGGCGCGCCTGCAGCGCCCCGACGGGCGGCGCCAACGTTAACGCCGCCTTCCAGTCCTACATCATCGCAACACCCGGCGAGCCCAACAGCGGCGGGGAGTTCATCGCGCCCGAAACGGCCGATTTCCGTTCCTCCGGCGTCGGAGCCCCCTAGCCATGCGCAACCTGCTCGTCCTGCTGCTCACGACCGCTTCGCTCTCGGCCTGTGCCGCACCGCAGCAGGCTGTTGTGCCGCCCGCGCCCTCCCAGGCTGACGGCACGCTTTCGCTCCTCTGGACCCAGACCTCTGTGGAGTTCGCAGCGGTTACCAGGGCTGCCTTTGTTCAGGCTGCTGCTGCGCTTCCGAGCCTCGCCGCTGACCCCACCGTCTTTGCGGCGGTGGAGCAGACGACTGCGGCCTCTCTCCCTCCCGCCGTGGTGCTCGATCTCGACGAGACCGTCCTCGACAACAGCGCCTACCAGGTCTGGCTCATCAAGACGGGGCAGAGCTATGCCCCCGAGACCTGGGCTGCCTGGTGTGATGCGGGTGAGGCCATCCTCATCCCCGGCGCCCGTGAGTTCCTGCTCGGCGCCGTGGCCCAGGGGATCACGCCAGTCTACATCTCGAATCGTGATGCATCCTGCGAGGCCGCAACACGGCGCAATCTCGAAGCGGTCGGCGTGCCGATTGTGGAGGCCGATGGCGTCGACGCGGTACTGCTCAAGAAGGAGCAGCCGGGTTGGGGTTCTGACAAGGGGTCGCGTCGTCTCGAGGTCGCAAAGCGGTTCCGCATCGTGATGCTTGTCGGCGATAACTTCGGCGATTTCCTCGATGGCATTTCGCTGGCGATTGCCGAGCGTGACGCACTCGCTCAGCCCTATCTTGGCTGGTGGGGGAGCCGTTGGATTCCGCTCCCGAACCCGCAGTATGGCTCGTGGGATGCCGCCGCCTTCGGCCACAAGATGACGACTCCTCCCTCCGAACAGAGGGCGTCCCGCGTGGCTGCGCTCCGCGGCTGGTCCGGCCCCTCGCCGAAGTAGTCTAACGGCTTTCCGCGGCGCGGTTAGCGCTTCTGCAGCGCCTGCTTGCGGGCGAGCAGGTCGCGGTTGCCGGGCAGGGCCTTGAGTCCCGCCTCAACGATGGCGAGCGCCTCGCGAACCCGGTCTGCGGCAGCCAGCGCATCGACGAGGGCCAGACGGTAGCGGGGCAGACTGCCTCCGCTCTTGTCGAATGCTGCCTGCGCGTGAGCCACGACCGAGGCGGGTTCAAGGATGCCTTCACGCGCCAAAGCAAGCTCCACAACCGCAGCGTGCGCGTCGGGGTCGCTCCCTCTCTCGTTGGCGCGACGCGAGAGCATGGGAAGGGCCAGGTCGAAGCGACCACCCTCCTGGTATGCTTGCAACAGCAGTTCGGTCCACGCGCTGGGCGCCCAGGCCCGCTCGGCATCGGCCTCGAGGAGGTCTGCAACCTCGCCCCAAGCCGACCGCGCCGCACAGAGTTCGGCCAACTTGGTCCGTGCATCCACCGTTTTGGGGGCGGTGGCGAGGGCCTTACGAAGCGTTCTCTCCGCAGAGACCTTGTCGTCATGTCCGAGCTGCAGCAGGGCCATGAGGTAGAGGGCGTCGGGCTGCGCAGGGTCTGTAGCCAAGGTTGCATCGGCAAGCCGCTGCGCGGCCTCCACGCGCCCCGCAAGGAGCTCCGCGCGCCCCATGAGCACCTGCGCCGGCAGGAGCTCGCCCGAGCGCGTCGAGACATCGGAGAGTGTCTGCAGCGCGAGGTTGGCATCGCCGACATCGAGCTGTGCCTGCGCCAGGGCCACAGCGACCTCCGCGTCGCCCGGCGCATACTGTTGGGCCCGGGTGAGCACGGTCACGGCCCGTCGCGCCTGATGCACTGACGTCATCATCCGTCCGATGCGAAGCAGGTAGAGCGGCTTGCGCTCATAATCGGCGGCGCGGGCGAGCGCGTTCACGACATCGGTCGAGGTGCCGGTGGCCATGAGCAGTTCAGCCAGCGCGAGGCGCGCCTCGGTGTTCGAGCCGTTGGCGACAATGGCCTCTTGAAAACTGGAGGCAGCATCGCCTTGCCCCTGCGTCACCATGCAGCGGCCGATGAAGGTCAGGACCGTTGAGAGCTGGGCGGGCGTTGCGCCGCGCGGTCCCTGCGCAACGACCTGCTTGCTCAGGGCTGTCGCCTCGTCGCAACGGTTCAAGCGTAGCCGCGCCTCGGCAGCCCCCAGTTGGGCATCGACGGAGCTGGCCCGCGAGGCGAGCGCGGTGTCGAAGGTGGCGGAGGCATCCTCATTGCGCCCCTGTGCGAGTTGCAGGTTGCCCAGTGAAATCCGCGCCGAGAGGTAGTTGGGGTTGGCCGCGAGGGCCCGCTTGAAGCGACGCTCCGCCTCGGCCTGGTTGCCGGCCTCTTGCGCGGTCAGCCCTTCCTGAAACTCGGCCTCGTCGGCCCCGTTCATGAAGGCGGCTCCAGCACCCGACTCGCTCGCGGCGCCTGCGCACCCCACGGTTGTGGCGGTGAGGGAGGCTGCGAGAATGGCACCTAGGGTGCTGTTGCGGAGCGGAATGGAGGGGATCCTTGAAGGAGCAGACGCTCGTGTCTTAGAAGGCCCAGTTGAACTTGGACTGGACGGTCCAAGCATTGCCGGCGGTCACATCGGAGCCGTAGGTCGAGGCGAAGCCGTCGCGACCCTCGTAGATAGCCACAACGGAGTCCAGCCGCTCGCGACCTGTCTTGCCGTTGAAGGCGGCGCCAGGCACGTAGTAGCCGAACGAGAGGTCGGCGCTGTAGCGGGGCTCGCGGTAGTAGAGCGCAGCATCGGCCTCGACGCCGTAGAAGCCCTCGCCAGACGGCGTCAGCTCCGAGTCGACCGCCGTGGCTGCGATGAGGTCAAATCGGGCGCCAAGGATATCGTTCTGCTTCGCGAGGAAGTCGAACGAGAAGTAGGGGTTGATGTAATAGGCGTTGGTGATGGCGCCGATGACTTCACGGAACATGATCATGTCGATGAAGTAGTTCCGGTCGAAGCGGAAGTTGGTCAGGTTGGGCTCGCGGTCGCTGATCTGCCACTCGTCCTTGACGGCGAAGGCGGAGATCTGGCTGCAACCGGCCGGGTTCGCCGGGTCGCACTTCTCGATGGTCCGCGGCGAGGCGTAGCCCGCGTTGAAACCGGTGGCCATCGCACCCTTGCTGTAGTCGAACTCCATCGCGACGCCGAGCTGGTCGATGTCGCGGGGCTTGGCTGGCGTGTTGCTCTCGGGGCCCGCATTCCCGAGGCTTCCCTTGATGGCCGCGGCCTCGAGCTCAAAGCGGATGCGCTCCATGGCGCGCGGCTCCGAGGTGTAGCGGAACCAGAAGTCCAAGATGTTGGCCTGCGCACCACGCGCGATCCAGGTGTCGTCGAGAAGAGCGTTATCGACGCCGTTTGCACCTTCGATGGCACCGGCTTCGGAGCTCAGCGCCTGCTCGCGGTAGACGTAGTAGAGGCCGTAGTCGAAGGCCGGCGCCCGGAGCTCCTTGAGGAGCCGGTTGCGCTCTGCCACGTCGGCAGGCTGCAGCGGGCGGCTGAAGAGCGAGACGACATAGCTCGTCACATCGTCATCCTGCGACAGGTCTGCGGCTTGACCAAAGTAGTCGATCGACTTCTGCGTCGTCGCGCCCGAGGAGTTGTAGTCCCAGCCGAGCGCCAGGTAGAAGCCGGGCACGCGGGTTACAAACATCGCCCGGTCAACGTAGTCGCCGTAGTCGCAATCGAGGCAGGAGTGGCCCGCAAGGGCGCTGCCGCGGTAGGAGAGCCGCTGCTCGGTCATGGAGGAGTAGTTTCCGCCGCCGTTGGCAAGCATGCCGAGGCCCCACTGAGAGGCCATGCGACCCAGACGGAGCGAACCGATGAAGGTCTTCACCTCGCCGTAGGCCTGCGTAACCGCAACCGAGGTCTTGCCCGAGTTCGACTCGGTCGGGGGCTCCTGCGTGCCCGAGAAGCCGACGAGCGGAAGGTCGGTACGGACCAAGTCGAGGTTGTTGGAGTCGTAGCCGTCGGGGGTCGAGCCCATTACCACATTGTCGAGAATGTTCATCTCGAGATGAATCCGGGCATCCTCGGTGAGGTGGAAGATAGGCCGGAGCCGGAGGCGCACATTGGCGCCGCCGAGCAGCTCGGCATCCTTGTCGGCATACTTTGTAAGGTCGACCTTGTTGCCGTTCTCGTCGTTCACCTCGACGGGATCATTCTGCACGTTCGAGTTGCCAAGGAGCGCTTCGACGGGCGGCAGGATGGGGCTGGTGCCCTCGGTGTTCAGGTCGAGGTTGGAGAAGGCGTCGGCCCGAAAGCGGAAGTAGCCGTGCCATTCCACGTAGGGGAAGCTGGTCGACGGAGCAGCGAGCTGGTCCTCGGTGATGAGGTTGAAGGCCGGAGCCGGCGCGCCGGTGCCCGTGCCGGCGGGGTTCTGGGCGGCGTAGCTCTCGAAGGCCTTGGTCCGCATCACCGGCTTGAGCGTCTCAATCGAAGGCGTTGTCGGCGGAGCCGTCGGAATCTCGGGCGTGACCAATTCTTCGGCTACGGCGCCCTCGTCGGCGTGGGCGACGCTGGTGATGGGGAGGATGGCGAGAAGGGAGAGCCAGGCAACGCTACGCATGTTTCTTTGCTCCAGATTGGCAGTCGCCCGCAGATGCGACACAAGCAGGTCGCCGCAGGTAACACTTCAAAAAGTGGGATGTCAACGCGGGCGCACCTGCTCAGTGCTGGTCGGCCTTTCGCTGGCACATCTCGAGCAGCACTCCCATGGTGTCTTTGGGGTGCATGAAGGTGATGAGCTTGCCATGCGCTCCGTCGAGCGGCGCCTCGCTGAGGAGCCGGATCCGGTTCTCGATGGCCTTGCTCCGCTCCTGCAGGATGTCGTCGGTGGCCAGCGCCATGTGGTGGAGCCCTTCGCCCCGCTTCTCGATGAAGATGGCGATGGGAGAGTCAGGGCGGGTCGGCTCGAGCAGCTCGAGCAGTGTCTCGCCACAGACGAAGAAGGCCACGCGGACGCCTTGGCTCGCGACCTCGTCAATCGCCTCGAGGTGCAGACCGAGCTGGTCGCGGTAGAAGGGAATGGCCGCCTCCAGCGACCGGACCGCAATGCCGATGTGGTCCACCTTGGTATACATGCTTCACCTGTGGCGTCTGCCCGAAGAACCCCGCCATCGCGGGACATCTTCCTGCTACACCACTGGCCTGCAAGGTGCTAGGAATCGGCCTTTGCACCTACTCGGAGGCTTTGAACCTACATGGCTACGCGCAACCTCAACCAGCCCCCCGCAGAGAACGATCCTCTGCTTGCAGATGCCTTCTTTCAGCGCCCCTCCGCGGTCTCCGCGCAGCTCCCCGACCCGGGCGAGCGTCCCGCTGCACCGGCAATTGCCGCCGCGCTCGGCGTTCCTCCAGCGCCTCCAGCGTCTGCCAACACGGCCGCGATTGCTGCGCCGCTGCCCGGCATGTCGAGCCCGGGCCTTTCGGCGTTTGCGGCACCCCGTCCGCCGCAGCCGGGCGTGATGACGGTCCAGGGATTCGCCTTTCCTGAGCCTCCTTCCTCTTCCCGTGCCTCGGCCGTTTCGGCGCCTGCTGCACCGGCCCCTGTGACAGCGACAGCGATCTACACGGGCGCCTCGCTGGAGATTGCGCCACCGCCTGTCGCTGCCTCCGGACTCCAGGCGGAGGGCAGGCCCGCTGCGCCGGTCGCCGACTTCGACGATGCTCCGACCCGGATTGTCGGCGCACCCTTCACACCGTCGCCGAAGTCGGCGCCGACCGTGCCGGTGATTGTTCCTTCGTCTGCGCCCGCAGCCCCCGTGCTGCCGCCGCCGCCCGCTTCGCTCTTTGGCGACAACGACGCCAAGACCAACGTCTGGCAGGGCGGCGCTGCTGCCAAGCAGGGTGCACCCAGCCATGGCGCCGGTGTCGCGACCCTGCAGCCCGCCAAGACCCTCACCGATGCGCCGCGCGCTGTGATCGTTGGCGCGCAGCAGGCCGAGCCGAGCCAGCGCGGGCTCGTCCTAGGGCTGGCGCTCGCCCTCTCCGCCGCGCTGCTCCTGCTTATCTTCTTGGGCATCAAGTCGGCAGCGCCAAAGGCGCCTCAACTCCCGTCTGAGCCGCCCGCGGCGGCAGTGGCGGTCACCCCCACTGGTGGCATCGCGGCTGCCATCTTCACCCAGCCCGCCGGCGCCACCGTGACACTCGACGGCCAGCCCGTCCCCAGCGTCACGCCCCTGACGATTCCTAACCTCCAGGTCGGGCAGGCCTACAAGCTCGCGATCTCGCTCCCAGGCCACCAGACGCTGAACGACACCATCGTTGTCAAAGACGGGCAACCCATCCAGCGCATGCTCACCCTCGTCCAAGCGGTGGGGAGCCTCACTGTTCTGTCCACCCCGCCCGGCGCCGCAATCTCGATCGACGGCGTCATGCGCGGCCTCGCTCCCGTGACGGTCGACGGCATCGACAGCTCGCGGTCCCACTCCGTGACAGCGACCCTCAGCGGCTACCAGTCTGCAACCGTTGCTGCTGCGTGGGGGCAGGGCGAGGCCAAGATGAAGACCATCTCCTTGCCGCTCGCTCCCCTCTCCAAGGCAGTCGCGCCCAAGGTGACCGAAGCTCCGAAGCCTGCAAACGCCGCCGTCTTCGGCTCGCCGGTCATGCCGGCCGCGGTCTCCAAGAAGCCCACAGCCGCTCCTCCCGCAGCCCCGCGCGCGGTAGCGCCTCCCGCGCCCGTCAAACGTCCCGCTGCGCCTGTTGCTGCCCCGGCCGTGCCGCAGCGCGAGCGGCCTTCCGCGCCCGCCGCTCCACTCCGCGAACGTCCCTCTGCTGCTCCCACGGCGGCGCCTGTGTCCGTCAGCGGCAGCCTCACCGTACGTGCCATCCCCTACGGCCAGGTCTGGGTCGACGGCCGGATGGTCGCCTCCGAGACGCCGCTCAGCGCTCTGCCGCTCCCGCCCGGAGACCACCGGGTGAAGGTCTACTTCGTCGAACCCCGCGCCTACTCCGAGGAGCGCGTTGTCCGCATCGAGCCCGGTCAGTCGGCCACCGCAAACTTCAGGTACAAGCCCTAGAGTTCTGGCAGCTGCCCATCGAAGTGCAGCATCGGCGCCGCCGTCCGCGCAGTGAGCAGCGGCCGCGCAAGACGGACCAGTCGCCCCAGCCCCAGCGCGTCGATGACAGCGTCGGCAAGCGGGATAGGCTGAGGCACTGCTGAGGCAGCTCGGAGCCCCAGACCGGCCGAGAGCGTGAGCGACTGCGAGCCATCCGGGAGGTGGCGGAGTGGCGTCGTCGCGCCGTCCAGCCCCAGCTGCGCGATGAGCGCCTGACGCGCCCCCTCGAAGCCGGTGAGCGCATCCACAAGTCCCAACTCCTTTGCTCGGCTACCCCCATAGATGCGTCCGCCGGCGAGCTCTTCTGCAGCCTCCACCGTGAGCCCGCGCGACGTCGCGACAAGGCCGAGGAAGCGGTCGTAGGTCACATCGACACTCCGTTGCACCGCAGCCCGCTCCGCGTCAGTCCAGGTGTGCGGCCCGAGCAGGTCGGTCGTACCGCCACGCTCGGTCCGAACGGGATGGACGCCCAGCCGCCCAAAAAGCCCGTCGGCCGAGAAGGTCCCCGCGTAGACGCCGATGCTTCCCGTCAGGGTCGTGGGAAGGGCATAAATGGGCACGCCGAGGCTGGCCACGTAGTAGCCACCAGAGGCAGCGACCGAGCCCATGCTGACGACAGTAGGCTTCTTCGCCACAAGCGCCTTCAGGGCATGCGCCATCTCGTCGCTCGCCCATGCAGATCCACCAGGGCTGTCGATGCGGATGATCACACCGGCCACAGCATCGTCCTCGCGGAGCGTATCGGCCGCCGCAACGATCGTCGCAGTATCGACCACCCCATCGCCCCCGAGGAGGTCGAAAGGTGAGGCTGCATCGACAATCTCGCCCTCGATGTGGAGGACGCCGATCGCCGGGTCCTGCATCCACCTATGCTGGCGTTCTTGCCGCCATGGTGCCTCCGCGGCCCAGAGGATCGGGCGCGAGAAGGTCTTCTCGTAGGCCGCAGCGACCTCGTCATTGTAGCCGACCGCATTGATAATCTCGGCTGTCTTGAGGTCGTCGGCCGTGACGGGCGCCGCAGCAGCCAGCGCGCGCCAACGCTCCATGAGGGTGGCGTCGCCACGGCCAATGCCACGCACGAGCTCCTCCGAGACGCTGTCCAAGTAGGCCTCATACTGCGCGCGGGCCTCGTCGGATGGGCCGTTTTGCAGGTAGGTCTCCGGGCCAGCCTTATGGGGCCCTGTACGGACGAACTGCGCCTCGATGCCTGCCTTCTCCAGCAGGTCTGCGAGGTAGTAAGAGGTACCACCGACGCCGGTCTTCAGGAGCTGGACGGTGGGGGAGGCGACAACCCAATCTGCGGCGCCGGCCAGATAGAGATCGATGAGATTCGCTGTCTCGAGGTAGGCGACGACCTGCTTGCCGGCGGTTCGCAACTCCTCGAGCGCGAGCCGGAGCTCGTAGGCCTGTGCGATGCCTCCCGAGCAGCCGTTCAACTCGAGGTAGAGGCCAGTCACACGAGGGTCGAAGGCCGCTATTCGGACATCCTCAAGGAGGTCTGCAAACTCGCGGCCTCCTGTCGAAAAGAGCCCGGCGGCGGGCCGCTCGTCGAGCGGGCCGCTGAGGCGGATAACGACCAATTTCGCTGCACCGAAGTCGGCCCCCGTTGCGCTCTCCGACGACAGCGCGAGCCGCTCGACCAGCCCGAATCCATCGGCGTCTCCTGCCGCCCCAAGCCCAATCTCTGCGCCGTCGAGTGCATACTCGGCGAAGAGCCCACCGCCGGCTGAACCTTGATCGTCGACGCTCGCGGTCAGCCGCAGGGCCAAGGCCCCGAACCGCCGCTGCAGGCCCAGCTCGGTCGCTGCAAAGCCGCCGCTACCATTGAGCCGGAGCGCGGTCTCGGCGCCCCAGACTCCGCCCGGGTCGCGGATTGCGAGCCCCACCCGTTGGTCTGCACTCGGGCCCGCCCCATCCGTTTCGCTGCGCCCCACGTTGTAGCCGAGCGAAAGCCACGAGGCTGGCCGGAGGCCTAGGCCTGCATCGAGGCGTGTCGACCGCTGCTCCGCCTCTGTCGCCCACAGGGGCAGGCCGCTGCGCTGGGCTGTGAGGCCAATCGAGAACCAGTCCATGGCGAGGCCCACACCGTAGCCGGACCACCAGAGCTCTTCGAGATCCTGTCGCAGCAGAAGGCCGCCGGCGAAGCCATCGCTGCCGCCTGCCAGGCGCAGATCCCAGGACTGGGCGGGTCGCTGCGCGTCGAGCTGTGTTGCGAGGCCAAGGGAGAGCTCTCCGCCGCGGTAGAAGCCCAGCGCACCGGGCTGGAGCGTGAGCGTGGAGCTGTCGCTGTCGAGCATCCGAAGCCTGCTGGAGGCGGGTTCAGCGGCGGTCGCGAGCGGGCTTGCGAGCAGGGCGGTGGTCAGGGCCGCGGAGACGAGTCGGAGCGAGGAGATTGAGAACACGGGGACTCCAAAAACGAAACGCGGCGACCGAGGCCGCCGCGCAATTCAAGCGGGGAAGGGCGCCACGCGGAGCCCTCTCTGCCTAGCGGAGCTCCTCAGCCATCACTGCGGTCGCGGTGCGGAGGAGGTTCTCCCACTGGGCCTGCGGGTAGGAGGCGGTCAGGGTGACGTCGCTACCGGCGGCAGTCGCCTTCATGCTCTGGTAGATGCTGCTGAGCCCCATCGCTGCCATCTCCTTGGAGGCTGCACCGTCTGAGAACTGCTTGGTGAGGTCAGCGGCCTTCGCCGTTGCGGAGGCGGCGCTGTCGAGCGTGGCGACAGCGCTCAGGGCAAGGCCCGAGCCGATGTCGAAGGTGCCGCGCATGCTGCGGAAGGTCTTGAGTTCGGCGCGGCGGTTTTGAAGGCGGGTCGAAACCGAGGCGACGAACCAGATCTCCTGGGTGCGGTCGACGCGGCTGATGGAGCTCGCAAGGGCAGTGATGCGCGAACCGGGTGCTCCGGTCGCGGCGGCTGCGCCCTTCACCGAGGCAACCAGCGTCGCCTTGGCGCCGACCAGAAGGGTGGTGTCGTTGGCGAAGGTCGCGGCCTCACGGTCACCCACAACCCAGCAGGTCACGCCATCGATGACCTCCTTCTTGATCTCCTTCTGGAGGGCGAACTCGCTCTCCATCTTCTTGCGGTCGAAGCGGCCCTCCATCGCAACGAAGAGCTGCGGGTCGTTCTCGTTCGCATCAATGTTGGTGAGCATCACCGTGTCGAAGGCGTTGAGGTCGGGGAAGCCGAGCTTCTTGATGGTGGCATTGTACTTGGGCGTGCCCTTGAAGGCGTTGAGCGCGATGGCGTAGCCGCGGGTGGTCCGGAGCGTCGCGGTGTTCACGTTCACGATGAGGCGGGTGCTGCTCGGCACATACTTCAGCAGCGCCTCGCCGTTGCCAGCCCAGGCAGGTGCTGCGCCCATGCAGAGAAGAAGTACCACGAGAAGACGGGAGACTAGGGAACGGTTCATGAACGCACTCGTGAGTCGAGGGAGTAGGAATGCAAGCGGCCTTGCACGGCGCTGGTGACGACCCTCCGGAGCCGTTATTCAGCAGAGTGTGCAATTGCGCAGAACGGAGATATCTACCCGCCTTTGCCTCAGTGTTCAAGTAAGCAGGAGCCTGCAATGCGAATCGCGATCTCAACCGGCGGCGGAGACTGCCCGGGACTCAACGCCGTTATCCGTGGTGCCGTCCGCACCGCCGTCGCCAAGTATGGCTGGTCGGTCTTTGGCATCGAGGACGGCCTCCAAGGGCTCCTCCGTCCTGAGCCGCTCCGGCCGCTCACCCCAGCCTCCGTGCGCGGAATTCTCCCTCGCGGAGGCACCATCTTGGGGACCACCAATCGGGGCAATCCCTTCGGTGTCGCCGGCGGTGAACTCGGACAGGAAGACATTCCCGGAAAGATGATCGCTCGCCTCGAGGCGGAGGGCATCGATGCTGTCATCTTCGTCGGTGGCGACGGCACGCAGACCATCGCGCAGCGCTTCCGCGAGCGGGGGCTCAAGGTCATTGGCGTCCCAAAGACCATCGACAACGATCTTGATGCCACCGACTACACCTTCGGGTTCGACACAGCCGTGGGCATCGCCATGGAGGCCGTCGACCGCCTGCACACCACCGCCGAGAGCCACGACCGGGTCATGGTGCTCGAGGTGATGGGACGCCACGCCGGCTGGATTGCGCTGCACGCCGGCATCTCCGGCGGCGCGCATGTGATCCTGCTGCCGGAGATTCCCTATTCGTTCGAGTCCGTGCTCGCGAAGATCCGCGAGCGGCAGAGCAACGGGCTCTCCTTCTCGGTCGTCGTGGTCTCCGAAGGTGCCTACCCCGCTGGTGATGCGCCCTCGTTTCGCTCGCACCCGGGCAAGAGCACGAACGCACGTCTGGGCGGCGCTGCCGAACAGCTGGTGGAACGGATCGAGCGGGAGACCGATTTTGAGGCCCGCGCGACGGTGCTGGGTCACATCCAGCGCGGAGGGTCGCCATCTCACTTCGACCGGCTGCTCGGCACCCGCTTCGGATACCACGCGGTGGAGCTGGCGGCGGCCCAGAAATTCGGCCGTATGGTCTGCCTCCGTGGGACGGAGATCGGCGACGTCGACCTCCTCGATGCGATGGGGCAGAACAAGCAGGTCGATCCGCACGGCCAGATCTGCAGCGCAGCGCGGGCGATCGGCATCTGCCTCGGTGACTGAGCCGGAGCTAGGCGGCAGCCTTGACCCGAGCGGCGGAGGCGACCCGGTTCCGGCCGGCCCGCTTGGCGTCGTAGAGGGCGGCGTCTGCGGCCTCGATGAAGGCGAGCAGCGTGTCGGTTCCAGGCTGGATGGTTGCGACACCGAGCGAGATGGTGGCGCGGAACTGCGTCTGATCGGCGGTGAACTCGAGCGCCGCGACGGCTTGACGGAGGCGCTCAGCGGTTGCGAGCGCCTGAGTGTGGTCGGTCTCTTCGAGGAGGATCGCAAACTCTTCTCCGCCGTAGCGAGCGCCTAGATCGATGCGGCGGAGGCAGGCGCGGAGGGTGACCGCAGCGGAGCGGATGACGTCATCGCCTACAGCATGACCGTAGGTGTCGTTGATGCGCTTGAAGTGGTCGATGTCGCACATGATAAGTGACATGGGGCGGTCGGTGCGGCGGGCCCGCTCAAAGGCCTCGGCGCCGCGCTCCTTGAAGGTCCGGTGGTTGAGCAGACCGGTCATGCCGTCGGTGGTCGCGCGGTGCACCATCTGCGCATAGGCGAGGGCGTTGGAGAGCGCCGCGGAGACGTAGGTGATGACGGCTCGGAGCCTGTCGCGGGTGGCTACATCGAAGGCCTCCGCCGTGCCGCTCGCGACGGTGCAGGTGCCGATGGGACGGTGGCCGATCTCTAGGGGAAAAATGAGGATGCTCTCTGCGCGAGGCATCATGTAGTCGCGGCCGAAGACGGGCGTGTCGCTGTTCTCGAGCCGGCCGCTATAGGGCAGGATATGGCGGCGGCGAAGCGCGAGCGGTGCGAGGCTGCCGTCGTCGGCGAACTCGTGGTCTACCAATCCGACGGCATCGGGGCCGGTCGCGCGGAGCACAACATGGCGCTCTGCGTCTTCGTCGAACCGGGTGATGACAAAGGTCTCGACCGGTGCGATCCGCTTGATGAGGCGCTCGGCGATGGTGCAGACCTCGTCGGTGGTGAGAGCACTGTTAAGGGCGTCTGCGGCCTCGTAGAGCAACGTTGCCTCGCGCCGCGAGCGGGCCGCGTCCACGAGCAGCCGCTCGGTGTGCATCGTGGTCACGAGATTGGTCGCGGCCGCCTTGAGCGCGTGCAGGTCGATGTCGTCAAAGGGTGCTAGGGTTGCGGCGCGGTCGGCCACCAGGAAGCCTACGAGCATCCCCTCTTCGTAGATGCCGCAGCCAGCAATGTGGGCGCGGTCCGGGGTGGAGGTGTACCAGGGGAGTTCAAGCTCCTCGCCGCTCCGGTCGCTCAGCAGAAGGCCGGCTGGTTGCTGGTGCAGCACAGCCAGGATGCCCTCGCGGTCGCCGAAGGGGCCGTGCGTCAGCCCCTTCTCAGAGGTCTCCGCTGCGCGGACCGAGGCAGAGCGATCACGGGAGTCGAGCCAGATAACGACGACGGTGCGACCGCGCATCGCTGCACGCAGCACCGAGAGGCTCCGGTCGACCGACTCGCGGACCATCCGGCTCGCGTCCCGCATGAGGCGACCGTCGTCATCTTCCATGACCGAAGCGGTGGATCGAGAGGCCTTCACCCAGCTCCGGTCTCGGCTCGATGCGGCGCGCGGCACAGCCCCCGTGCCCTGCACGGCCCTGTATCGCGAGGCGAGCAGCAGTCCGCCGGAGGCCGCAAGCAGCGCGCTGATCCGGCTCGTCCAGTCTGTATCGGGTGTGCAGAGGAGGATGGCGGCAATGGAAGTGAGGGCAAAGCACGGGAGCAGCGGCCCGGAGAGCAGTGCGCCGGCGAGGCAGAGCGGGCCCACCGCCAGCCAAGGAGCGATGGCTGGCTGGACCAGCTCAGCGCCCAGAAGGCCGGCGACGCCAAGCCCTGAGAGGATACCCAAGGCAGCGGAGCGGGCTGGTAGCGTCCTCTCGCGGCTCGAGGTGTCGCGCTGTGCGAAGGCGACGGCGCAGATAGAGAGCAGGAGCGCGACGGCCGCGCCGAGGGGAGAGCGCTGGAGGAGGAAGTAGAGCGCGCCGAGG
>JABMMX010000210.1 GCA_013205435.1 Deltaproteobacteria bacterium | reverse complement strand
GTCGCGCCCTCCCAGGCGCGGCAGACCTCCGCAAGAAAGCCGCTCCCAGACGGGGTAGTTTCGTCGCAGGGTTGGGCGCCTGCGTTGCCGTAGAAGCCCACCGCCGACGCCGAGATGAGGTGGAGGTTGGGGTTGCCCGCTGCTGCGGCCTCGCGAGCGATGAGCTCGGTTCCGTCAACGCGGCTCCGCAGGATGAGCTGCTTGCGCGCGGCGGTCCAGCGGGCGTCAGCGATACCCTCGCCGGCGAGGTGAACAATGACGTCGGTACCCGTGAGTGCTGCCCGGTCGAAGGCGCCCGTTGCAGGATCCCAGCGGTACTCCCCCGGTTCAGCCGGCGCGCGTCGAACGAGCCTCCGGACGGCGTGGCCCTCCGAGGTAAGGTGGGCGGCGAGTGCTTGGCCGAGCCAGCCAGAGGCGCCGCTGATGAGGAAGGTACGGGAGGTCATTGAATGCATAGAAACCTACCGGTCGCCGAGGCGGAGACCATGTGAATCGAATCACTGCGGACCGTAGCACGGAGCGTGACGGGCCGGTCGGAGAGTGCGGGGAAGTCGATGCCGAAGTCGAGGTAGAGGAACTGACCAAAAATGTCGGCCGTCCCGTCTGGGTTGAGGGTCCACTCGGAGTTGAGGGGCGTTGCTGAACCCACGCCTAGCTGGGTGCCGCCTATGTCGGCAAAGGTATCGACGCGGATGGCCAAGGGCGGGATGTTGTGGAGGCGGATCGCTGCCCAGACATGGTAGCTGCCCTGAGGTCCGAAGATGCAGGTTACTTCACTGCTCTCGGCGACCCCTTCGAAGGCCCCTTCACCCTGTCCGATCTCGACCCAAGGGCCGAGTTGCTCCGGCGGCGTGGTCTCTTCTGCGGCAACGTCGCTGCCCTCCGCGTCGGCCGAGCCGTCAGGGGAGCTTGCGCTGTCGGCCGGCGCATCGCTGGGGTCGGAGATATCGTTCACGCTATCGACGTTGTTGGCGTCCGAAGCTGTGGCGTCCGCGCCATCGGCGGAGGCGCCTGCATCAGTTGCACCGCCGGAGCTGCTGCCTTCCGCTGCAGTGTCTGCCGGGCCTTGCTGGGGCGTCGCGCTGCAGGCCGCGACCGAGAGCAGAAGCGCGAGGAGGGCGACGAACCTGCGGTCTGGTGCCAGCCCTATCATGGTGTCGCCCTATCCCTTTGCGGAGCGTGGTGCAGCCTGCCGGAGTGCCGCCGCGAGCGAGGGAGAGGCCTCGCCGGCGAGCTCGAGTTGCTGGCCGAAGTCGGGGGCGCGGTCGAGCTGTTCCAGCCGGAGCATCAGCTTGACGATCCGCTCGGGCTCCACCGCCTGGGGCGTCTGCTTGAGGGCGTCGAAGAGGGAGCGGAGCTGTTCCGTCGCGCCCCGCGCATCGCGGCTCAGCGTATAGGCGCGGAAGAGTTCGAACCGAGTTTCGGCGGAGCTGTCGTCAAGGATGAGCGCGCCGGTCAACGCGAGCGTGACATCGCGCCCGAGTGTGCCTTCGTCGAGCAGCCAGCGCCCCTTGCGGAGGAGGAGGCTGCGGCGAACCGCGCTGTCGCGCGAGGTCCGTGTGGCGCGTAGGAGTTCGTCGATCTGCTCGATGGCGGCGGCCCGCTGGCCGGCCTCGACCATGCGGTCGAGCTCGGCGATAGCGTTGGCGGGAGCACCCGTAGCAGTCGGTGCCGCTGCAGGATTGCGCGCATAGGTTACACCTTCTGCGAGCTGTTCGAGGCGGGCCGAGGTGCGCGCAGCCGCGGCGGCCGGGTTCCGCTCCGGTGCGGTCGGCATCGGCGGCGGCTGTACCGGCTTGGGTGTCGTTTTGAGCCTGGGCTTGAGCTTGCGCTCCGCGAGTTCCGCTTCGGCAACCAGGCGCTCTGCCTCCGCCGGGTCGAGTAGCTCAGCTGCAAGGGCACGTAGGGCCGCTGCGAGCATGGCGTGGTCGCTCGTGGCCCTGCCGACGGCGATACGGGCCTGGGTGAGGGCGTTCTCGTAGGCCCCGAACCGCTCCGCCTGTGCGAGCCACTCGGCGCAGGCAGAATCCTTCATGCGGGCAGCGTAACGAGCTGCCTGGGCGAGCGCGTCGGCAGCGAGTTCAACCGAAATGTCGGCTGGCGGCACCGCGAGTGTTTTCCAGACGGCGAGCGGTGTGGTCGCGCTCTGTCCTAGCTGCTGCGCGGCGCGCGCGGTGGCCTCGTCTCGTAGCTCAGCGAAGCGGCCCGCCTGTTCGCGTGCCTTGAGGAGTAGCCGTTCGGAGGCTCCGTCGGCGGTGGTGGAGGCGCGCATGTCGAGCAGGATGGAGATGGCCGCATCGGCATCGCCCGTCTGCATGAGCAGCTCTGCGGCCATCCGTGCATGGGGCGCCCGCTCGAGCGGCTCCGATTCTTCGATGGCAAGCGCCCGCCGGAGCGTCGCGATGGCATCTGCAAACTGGCCACGGGCCGATAGGATGCGAGCACGCATGGCGTAGGCCGAAAGCATGGTCGGCGCGGCCTGCAGCGCGTCGGCGGTCCAGCCGAGCAGGCGCGGGTCGTCGGGGCGTGCCTGGTAGAGCCAGTCGGCTGCCTGCGTGAGCTGCATGCCACGGTTCACATCCTGCTCGGCAGTCCGCGCAAGCAGCGCGAGCGCCTCGGCGCCTCGGGCGAGTGCGCCACGCTGCGGTGCCTGCCGACTCACGAGCATGAGGAGCGCAGGTGTGGCCTCGAGCGCCCGTTCATCGAGGTCGAGCGCCCGCATCACCGAACTCCAGGCTGCGTCGTCGTCTTCGAGGACTTCGTCGTAGAGGGTGGCGATTTCGGTCCAGAGTCGGGCCTTTCCGGAGTCGAAGGGCTCCTGCTGCTCCGCCGCGAGGAGCAGTTCGATGGCCTTCTTTCCGTCGCCGGCCTCGCGAGCGAGCTGCGCTGCCTCTCGGGCAGAGGCGGGCGTCTGCTGTGGCGCGGCAGTCTGTCGGACGGCCTCGGAGGCGCGCAGGTTCTGCGCTTGGTGGCGCATGGCGCGCGCCTCGTCTTCGCGGCCTCGGGCGGTCTCGAGTTCGGCCTTCAGATCATACCACTCGGCGCGGGTGAGTTCACCGTCGCGCGGCTCGCCGAGCCCCACGAGTTCGTTGGTCGCAACATGGAGCCCGAGCGCCTCATCGAGACGGGCTTCGGAGATGAGGATGCGGCTGAGGAGCCTGCAGGCCTCGGCGTTCCGCGGCTGCGCAAGCAGCGCCTTTCGGAGGTGGCTCTCTGCGGTGCGCGGGTCGTTGAGCGAGCCCATCCAGAGTGCGGCTGCGCGGACCCGGTCGGCGGCCGACTCTTCGGGCTCCGTTGACTCGCTGAGCGCTGCCGACCGCTCGAAGGCGCGGACCGCATCGAGCGGTCGGTCGAGCTTGGTGTCGATGTCGCCGCGGAGGCGCCAGGTGGTGGCAGAGGAGGGCGAGGTCTCGAGCACGCGGTCGAGGAGCACCCGCGCGTGCGAGAGGTCGCCGAGTTCATAGGCAAAGAGCTCGGCGAGCTCCACGGTCCGGCCAATGCGGGTGTCGCGGTCTGTCGTAGAGGCAATCTCCGACTCGAGCGAGATGCGGAGTGCGATGGGGTCGCCTGCGCGACGAGCAAGTTCACGGCGCAGGGCGTGGATGCAGCGGAGGCCGGGCGCGATGGTGCGCGCAGCGTCCACATGCTGCGCCGAGAGGGCGAGGTCGGAGCGTGAGAGGCTGCGGGCGATGGCGAGATGACAGCCGACCTCCAGCACGCTGTCTTGCTCGACTTGCGCGAGGTCAAGGAGCTTCGCGCGGAGCTGGGTCGCAGTGGTGCGGTCGCCGTCGCGATCGGCGAGCCGGAGCAGGGCGCTTATCGCAACGAGGTCGCTCGGGAGCCGAGCAAGCCGATCGCGGGCCCGTTGCCGCGCCTCGGCGGTGGCGTCCGCGGTGTTCATGGCGCAGAGGAGGTCGAGCAGCCTGTCTTGCCAATGCGTCTGCGGACCCAGGCGGCGAATCTGCGTCTCGAAGAGCTGGCGGGCCTGCTCGTAGTCTCCGCCGATTGCCGCTTCGTCTGCCTGTGCTCCCAGCGCCCAAGCCTCCTGCCAACGGCCGGCGTCCTCTGTGAGCAGCGCATAGGTGTCGCGCTCATCATGCAGCGCCGGCACGCGGCCGTCGGACTGCGCGCCCCAGAGCACCTCGCGGCCGCGGAGATGAGCTGTGAAGCGCCGCAGCCCCTCCTCGCCGGGCAGCTTCCAGCCGCGTTGCGAGGCGACCTGTTCAGCGACGAGGCGCAGGGGCTCGAACCAGAGCAGATCGCGCTCCGACTGCGGGCCGAAGGGGGCGCGATCCTCCGACGAGGTCCAGGCTCTCCAAAGGTCGGCAAGCAGCACCGAGACGGGCGCCGCCGTGTTTCCGAGGGCAAAGGCGCGGAGCGGGGCGACACGGACGCGATGGCGGCCGTCAACGTCTTCGAGCGCGAAGCCGAGGCGGATGCAGAGTTCGACGGGGCCGTCGGTCGGTTCGAGTCGGAGCAGCAGGTCAACATGCTGCTTGCCGAGGCTCAGCCAGGCGTCGGTTCGGGGAGAGACCTTGGCCAGCGCAGAGGTGAGGAAATGAGATGCGTCCTGCTCGGAGGTGAGGGCGCGGACGATGTCGATGCGGGTCCGTGCGGAGGCAAGCGGGTTGTCTCCATCACCAAGCGTGAAGGGGAACTTGAGCGCAGGGATCTCGAGCCGCAGCTGTTCCAGGTCGCAGAGCGGATGGATGCGGCGGCTCTTGGCGAGGAGGTAGCCGCGGCCCCGTTCAATCTCCATGCTGAGCGGCAGCGCCTGTGCGCGGTTTGCCGAACCCTGGTTGTCGCGGAGTTGAACGGCGGCCATCGTTACACCAATCGATGGAGCTTAAGTTGGTCTGTCATGTCGGCGCGCCTGAAGCCGAGGAGCTCGTCGAGGATGAGGCCGCCGAGGTCGTATTCGCCCTCAGCAAGGTTGGCGATCTGCACCCCTGCGAGGCGGCGGTGGACGGCGGCGCAGGCGTCTCGGATCTGCGTTTCGGTGAAGGCGGACTGCAGCGCGCCGTCGGGGATGAACTCGCGCAAGACGAGGTTGGTCGCATCGAGGAGGCCCTCGTCGTTGACCGAACAGCGCCGATGCATCTCGGAGAGAAGCCGATTGGCTTCCGGCGCTACGGAGCCGCGCAACCAACGCAGGGTCTCTGCGATGAGCGGCTCCTGTCCGGTCCTGCCCGTCGCGAGTGCGACAAAGTAGCAGGACATCACGAGCTGACGGAGGTGGTTTTCGGTGCCTGTGAAGAGCGTCATGCCAACGAGGTGAGCTGTCAGTTCGGCCCCGCCGAGGTCGTCGACGGAGCGAAAGCGCCAGCCGGGAACGGTCTGCAGGAACTCGATGCGATGTTGCGGCGACAGATGGGCCGTCGCGGTGGTCCAGAGTTCTACCTGTCGCATGTCTTGCGAGAGGAGATGGAAGCGGGCGCCGGCGTGGTCGGCGAGTGCCGCGAGCGCTGCGGGCAGCCCTTCGCCCGGACGCTTGAGGGAGTCCGAGAGCGCGGCCTGCCAGGGCTCCACGCGCGGCGGAGAACTCTTGGGGCGCGTGCTCAGCAGCTTCTTGTTGCAACGCTCGAAGAAGATGTTCCGCTCGTTGTTGCGCTGTGTGATGGCCTCGGTCTCGAAGAGCCGAAGCAGAATCTCCACCTGCGCGTAGCCGCCAGCACCGAACTGGGCCTCGACATACCGGAGCATGATCTGCGCCTCGCGGGCGAGCGTCGACTGGTCGCCAAAGTAGGCGAGCAGCAGGTTGCGGGGCATGTGGATGGAGGCCTCGGGAATCTGAAGACTCTCGGGCAGACGAGCGTTTTCGGCGAGCAGCGCGCACCAGGCATCGGCAAAGCGGTCAAAGCCGGCCTCGTCGAGCCCCTGTGCGGAGGCGCCGTCTGCCAACTCGGTGCGGATCGCGTGACGGTAGAGGAGGGACAGCGGCGCGATGCTGCTCTTCGGCAGCTCCGCCAACCACGGCTCGCGCGCACCCTCGAGCATAGCGTCGAGGCGATTCCGCCGAGGTGGCTCGCCGGCCGGTTTTCCAAAATTTTTGAGGAGTCGCCGTAGCATTTGAACCATCCGTTCCAGCCTCTGCGAGATGCTACTCAACGATGTAGGTTTTGGCGATCTGCAGGGGCTCGCCCTCGAATGGCGCGAACAGCCACCGATCTTTCCGTCCGCGCATGCAGCCGGCAAAGGTAGTGGCGGCGACATCGTTGTTGAAGTCCACAGTACTAACCCGGCCCGACGGCATGATGCTAAACTTCAGCTCAACGCGGGGCTTGCGGAGGCGACCTTCTGCGGAGAGCTGCCGCTGGTTGCAGTACTGAATCGACTCTTCGACCTTGCGCAGTCCAGCCGCAAAGTAACCCGCGGGCAGCGCAGCTGGGCTGCTTACGCGACCGAGTTTGGGTGCAGCGATGGCGACGCCAATGCCACGGGCCCGCGAGGCGGCGGAGGCAACCGGCGGCTGCTCAGGAGCGTTGATGTCTGCCTCGGCGATAGAGCCAGTCGCTTCGTTGAAGACGACTTTGGTGGTCCGTTGCACAGCGGCCATTCCTCGCTTCTTTCGGGCCGCATCCTCGGTCATGCGCTTCTTCATGATGGCGGTCACTGCGGAGGATGCCCCTTCGCGGAGCGCGCTGCGCATCTGGTCTTTGGCAGACGACAGAGCGTTGTCGGTACGGTCAGCCTTGAGCGCCGCCTGCTCAGGCGTGAGCGTCAGGCCGGGCTCAATCGTGTTGCGCACCGCAGCGGTGGGAGCAACCGCGGGCTTGTCGGCGCGGCTGCCCAGGCCAAAGATAGCGCCGCCCACCACGAGCGCGACGACGCCGCCACCGAAGAGCATGCGTGTGCGGTTTGCAGACTTGGTATGCTCAATCTGGAGCATCAGCGAGGCGGTGGGCGCGCCGCCGAGGGCGCTCGCCATCGCGCCGCCTGCCGGCCCCTGACCTCGGGGAAGCAGCGCCGCATCGGCGAGCACGGGGAGCCGCGGAATCGAGGATAGGCCTGATGGCGTCGGAGCTGATGCGGGAGCCGGTGCCGCTGCGACAGCCGCAGCTGGAGCGGCATCTTGCGCAGGCGCCATCTCGGCGACCTCGGCCGGAATCGCCCCAGCAGCCACCGCCGGAGAAGAGGCTGAGGGGAGCGGCGTTGCCAAAGCTTGGGCCTTTGCGAGGAGACTCGCGGTGGCGTCGGCGATACTGCCGTCGAGCAGGTCCGAAACCTCGAACCCGGCATCGGCTTCTGCCGAAGACGACGAGGTGGGGCCCTGCGTCTGCGCCTTGATGCTCGTACCGCTCTCGGCGCCACGGCTCTTTCGCAGGCCGTCGCGAAGTGCCGTGAGCCGCGCCTTTGCCTCTGCGTCGCCGCCGGGCGGCGTGGCTGCTGGCGTTGTTCTCGCGGGGGCGGCAGGCGCAAGATTCAATGAGCCGATATCGATGGCCTGCGTCAGCTGACGGCCCGGACGAGCCTCCTGAATTGCGGTGGCGAATGCTTCGACTTCACCGGCCGGGAGCCATGCGTCGAAGCCCTGCTTCCAGACATGGACCTCTTCTGCGATGCGCCCCGTTTCGAAGCGCCGGAACAGCTCACCTTCCGCGTAGGGGCCATAGGTCTGTCCGGCCGCGGCGTAGAACCAGACGCTATCTGCAGTGAACTGTAACTGCTCGCGAGGCGCTACGGTGGCGAGGTCTGGACCGCTTCCTTGCTCGGACAGCGTCGTTTCGCCGTCGCCGACGATCATGACATTGCCACACTTCTTGCAACGGATGCGGAGCGTCTTGTGACGCACCTTGTCGTCATCCATGTAGTAGCGCGCCGCGCAGGCCTCGCAGGAAAACTTCATCAGAACTCCGATCTCAGCATCGTCCTAGCGCAACGCAGGCCAGCTCCGATTCACGCATCCGAACGGTCCAATGCGTGTGTCTTCCAGCAACGAGCATGCAAAGACTGAAGTCTAGCACTCCGCGCGGCAGGGTTGCAAGCCGATCGCCCCTCCGAAGCGTTGTTGCCCTCCTCGGCTTGCTGGGTTAGGCGGAGCCCATGATTCGGCCGACCACCCAACGGATGGCAGCGCTTCCGCCGCCACTGCCTGCGCCGAGCGGGCGCTGGAGCGAAATGTTCGGCGGCTACGCAGGGCTTGAACAGCTGAGGAGGCTCGTACTCGGGGCCTACGCCCTCGCTGCGGTCGTATCGCTCGTCTGGTCGGCCTCGTTCTGGGGTGCGCAGCGGGTAGAGCGGCTGCTCTTCGATGTTGGTCAGACCGAGCAGGGCTCTGTCTTTCTCACGGTCCACAACGATACCGCGAAGGCGTGGACAAACGTCCTTGTCGACGCCGACGACCTCTATCTTCTCCGCGTTGCGGAGGTCCCGGCCTACGGGACTGTTGAGTGCCAGATGTCTGACTTTACGCCGCGTTTTGGCATTCCGAGACAGCCTGGACTGTCGCTTTGGGAGGGGGCGTCCACCGCGAGATTCCCGGGCGCAACGGCGCCGAGCGACCATCGCCCTGCCAACCTGCGCATCGAGTCGGATCAGGGAATCTTCTCGGCTCGGGTCGAACCGTAGGAGCGAGATGGATCAGTTTGCGCCAACGGGCCGCCTTGGGGTCTATCTCCATGTGCCATTCTGCCTTCGCCGCTGCCCCTACTGCGACTTCACGGTGGCGGTCATGCGCACTGTGCCGGAAGCAGACTTTGTGGAGGCGATGCTCCGCGAGTTGGAACAGCGCCGCGCCGAGCTCGTGGGGCGCCAGCTGACGACCATCTACTTTGGCGGCGGCACACCCTCGCTGCTCTCCGTAGCATCGCTCGGGCGGCTGCTTGACGGGGTCAAGGCGGCCGCCGGCGAGCGTTCGGCAGGGTTGGAGGTGACCCTAGAGGTGAACCCAGAGTCTGTGGTCGAGGGCTGGGCGGAGCAGGTGGCTGCTGCTGGCTTCACCCGGGTGAGTCTCGGTGCGCAGAGCCTGAACGACGAGGTGCTTCGGACGCTTGGCCGCAATCATACCGGCGCAGATGTCCGCCGCGCGGTGGAGCGGCTGCATGGGGCCGGCATCCGACACATCTCTGTCGACCTCATCTATGGCGCACCGGGCGCGACGATGGCCGGCTTTTTAGAAGAGGTCTCCGCCGTCGCCATCTGGCCCGAGGTCGACCACATCTCAGCCTATGAGTTGACCTTCGAGCCTCGCACCGCATTCACGGTGGCAAGAGAGCGCGGAAGGCTCACCCCGTGGGACGATGACCTGCTCGCCTCCTGCTTCGACGAGGTCGAGCTGCGGCTCAATGCAGCGGGCTTCTCGAGGTACGAAATCAGCAACTTCGCGCGGCCGGGGGGCGTCTCGCTCCACAACAGCAGCTACTGGGTCGGCGACGAGTATGTGGGACTGGGGCCAGGCGCCCATTCGCTCCGCGTCGACGCAGCCTCGAGCACCGTGGTTCGGCGGGCAAACGACCGCTCAACCCGGAACTACCTCGGCGAGGAGCAGGCCTCGTTCTCCTCCGAAGAGCTGACGAGCGAGACTCATCTGCGCGAGCTACTCATGCTCGCCTGCCGGCGCGTTGCGCCACTGTCGCTTGCGGAGCTGAGGTCGAGGAGCGGACAGGTTGACCGCGTGCTGGGACCCCACCTGGACGCTTGGGTTGAAAGGGGGCTCTGCCGCGTGGTAGAGGGTGCCGTGCAGTTCACCCCTGAGGCCCGCCGGCTGGCAGACTCGCTCGCTGCGGAGATTTTCTAGCGTGTGGATCTGGCGCATCTGGATTGCGTGCCGAAAGTGGTGTGCCGACTTTTTTCAACCTCTGCTGCCAAGTGGTGCCATGAGCCAAGAGACCGAGAAGCCTACTGACGACGACATCTTTCTCCCCGCCGACGAGGAGGAGAGTTCGAGCGAAGTCGCCGCCATCGAAGCAGAGCTGGCCGTGGCGCGTCAGGAGGCCGAGCAGTTCAAGCTCCTTGCGCAGCGCAAGGCGGCCGACCTCGAGAACCAGCGGAAGCGCCACCTGAAAGAGCGGACCGACGACCAGCAGTATGCGACCGAGGGCGTCATCAAAGACATGGTCGGCGTTCTCGACGACCTCCATCGTGCAGTCGAGCATCTTCCCGCCGATGCCACCGGCATCGCGGAGGTGGACAACATGGTGCAGGGTGTGCGGCTCGTTCACCGCAAGTTCGTGACGACGATGGAGCGCCGCGGCGTGACCTCGGAGAGCGCGGTGGGCACCCTGTTCGACCCCCAGATGCACGAGGCGCTGCAGCAGCTCGTCGATGAATCTGTCCCCGAAGGCACGGTCATTCGGGAGTTCCAGCGAGCCTACAAACTCCACGACCGCCTACTGAGGCCGGCGATGGTTGTCGTAGCGACGGGCGGCCCTTCGCCGATGGCTGCTCCTGCTGTCGAAGAAGAAGAGGCTCCTGCCATCGAAGTGGACGAGGCTCCTGCCATCGAAGTGGACGAGGCTCCTG
>JABMMX010000209.1 GCA_013205435.1 Deltaproteobacteria bacterium | reverse complement strand
TGAGGAAGAGGCGCTCGCCGGGTTGAAGGAGCTGGCCGAGCCGCTCGTGGGGTTCGCGGACGACGCGCGCCACGGCGTTCACGGGCCCTTCGAATCGGAGGCACTCTTCGACGGCGTCTTCGGGGCTCAGTTGGCCGGCGACGAGGCGCTGCCAGGCGTCGGGATGGCATAGGAGTTGGCGCAGCCCGTTGCCGAGGAGGTGGGTGGTGGTCTCGTGGCCGGCGAAGACGATGCTGAGTGCGATGTCGGCTGCTTCGCCTAAGGTGACGGGGTGGCCGTCGAGCTGGGCGCGGAGGATGGTTCCGATGAGTGTGCCATCTGTGTCGATGGTGCGGCTGGCGGCCTGTTCCTCGAGGTAGGAGCGCATGGCGAGGACGGCCCGTTCGGCCCGTTGACGGCGGTCTGGGACATCGAGCGAGGTGCCGACGAAGAGGGCAATCTCGTCGCTCCAGCTCTTGAGCATGGGGGCGTCGGCTTCAGGCACTCCAAGGAGGCGGGCGATGACAAGGGTGGGGAGGGGGACGGCGAAGTCGGCGATGAGGTCTGCCTGCCTGGCGTGCTGGATGCGGTCAATGAGCCGATTCACGATCTCCTCGATGGAGGTCTGGAGCCTGGCCATGCTGCGGGTGCCGAAGGTCTTTGCGACCATGAGGCGGAGCTCCATCTGGCGAGGCGGGTCGTTGAAGACCATCCAGTGGGCGAGGGAGTCTGCGATGGGGCCGGGATCTTCGCCGCGCTGCCGCAGGTGGGCTGCGTAGGATTGGATGCGCGCGTTGCTGAGTCGGTGGTCGCGCAGGGCCTCTTGGACATCGTCGAAGCGCAGGAGCATCCAGCCGCCGATCGCAGGGTTGTGCACGAGCGGTGTGGCCTCGCGGAGCGGGCTCAGGAGGTCGAGCGGCGCGCGGCGGTGTGCGAGATGGCGCGGGTCGTAGTCGGGAAGCATGGCTTGGAGGCTAGTCGGGCGCGAAGAAGGCCCCAAGGATCATTTTGTCGGAGAAATCGGGTTGTCGTGGGGGCGGTGCGAGGCCTAGATTGTCGCCGCCCCGTTCACTGGGGCATGACCTCGATAGGAGAGCCCGAAATGTCTGTGGAACGCGACCTGCTAGCCCCTTCGGATCTGCTTCTTCCGCGCCATGTTGGGCCCCGCGAGCGGGACATCGCGTCGATGCTGCAGGTTGTTGGCGCAGCCTCGCTGGAGGCGCTGGTGTCGGAGACGGTGCCGGAGTCGATCCGGTTCCGTGGCGATCTGAAGCTTCCCGCTGCTGCGAGTGAGAGCGAGACTACGGCGCTGCTGCGTGAGCGGGCCTCCCAGAACCGGGTGGTGCGGTCACTCATCGGCCTGGGCTACGCCGACTGCATTGTGCCGCCTGTCATCCAGCGGAACATCCTCGAGAACCCGGGTTGGTATACGCAGTACACGCCCTACCAGGCGGAGATTTCGCAGGGGCGTCTGGAGGCGATCTTCAACTATCAGACGCTGATTGCCGATCTGACGGGGCTCGCCGTCTCCAACGCATCGCTGCTCGACGAGGGCACTGCGGCGGCAGAGGCGATGTACATGGCCTTCTCGCAGGCTCGTGGGCAGCGTCGACGCTTTCTTGTGGCGCAGGATGTGCATCCGCAGACCATCGAGGTGGTGCGTACGCGGGCGCTGGCGCTGGAGATCGAGGTGGTTCTTGTAGACCTCGACAGTTGGAGCGCCGACGCGGGCGACTTCGGTTTGCTGGCGCAGAACCCATCGACGACGGGGCTCGTGCGCGACCTTTCGGCGACCTTCGCTGCGGCGCGTGCCGGCGGCCTAACGGCGATTCTTGCGACCGACCCGCTCGCCGCCGTGCTCGGCAGCAGCGCAGGGGAGCAGGGTGCAGATATCGCTGTCGGTTCGGCGCAGCGCTTCGGCGTACCGCTGGGCTTTGGCGGCCCGCATGCGGGCTTCCTCGCCTGTGGCGATGCCTTCAAGCGCATCATGCCGGGCCGGCTCGTGGGCGAGTCCCGCGATAGCGCGGGCAACCCGGCCTTCCGGTTGGCGCTGCAGACGCGCGAACAACATATCCGGCGCGACAAGGCGACGAGCAACATCTGCACCGCGCAGGTGCTGCTCGCCGTGATGGCGAGCATGTACGCTGCCTACCATGGCCCCGAAGGCCTTCGCCGGATCGCGGGCCGGGTACGGGCACTGACGGCGGTGCTGGCTGCGATGCTGGAGGGTGCGGGCCTGAAGGTGGCCGCAGGGCCTCGGTTCGACACGGTCGCTGTTTCGCTATCTGCGGCTGATCGGGCGAAGGCGCTGGCCTCGGCGCTGGCTGCGGGGTTCAACCTCCGCGAACTCTCGGACGGTCTGGCCATCACACTCGATGAGCGGAGCACCCTTGCTGAGGTGGAGGCCGTGGCGACTGCCTTGGCCGGCCGGTCGCTGCAGGCACGGCTGGAGGAGGCCGATGCGAGCTGGCCCGAGGCGCTGTCTCGCCGCGCGCCGCTCCTGCCGTTTGCCGTCTTTGCGCGCTACCACGCCGAGCATGAGATGCTCCGCTACATGCGCTCGCTGGAGGCCAAGGACCTGTCGCTGACGACCGCGATGATCCCGCTCGGCTCCTGCACCATGAAGCTCAACGCGAGCGTGGAGATGCTGCCGCTCTCTTGGCCCGAGTGGGCCTCGATTCATCCCTTTGCACCGCGTGATCAGGCGCTGGGCTACCTTCAGATGATGGATGAGCTGGGAGCATGGCTCGCTGAGATTACGGGCTTTGCCGCGACCTCGCTGCAGCCCAACGCCGGCTCGCAGGGAGAGTACACGGGGCTTCTGGTCATCCGCGCCTACCATGAGGCGCGGGGCGAGGCGCATCGGAAGATCTGCCTGATTCCCGTCTCTGCGCATGGGACAAATCCGGCGAGCGCCGTGATTGCGGGCTTCCAGGTTGTGACGGTTGCCTGCGACGGCGCGGGCAATGTGGATGTCGCAGACCTCCGCGCGAAGGCCGCACAGCATAGCGAGCGGCTCGGCGCACTCATGATCACCTACCCGTCGACCCACGGTGTCTTTGAGACCGCGGTGGGTGAGATCTGCGAGCTCATCCACGGCCACGGCGGTCAGGTCTATATGGACGGCGCCAACCTCAACGCCCAGGTGGGGCTGTGTCGTCCTGGCGACTTCGGCGCCGATGTTTGCCACATCAACCTGCACAAGACCTTCTGCATCCCGCATGGCGGCGGCGGTCCCGGCATGGGTCCCATCTGCGTAGCGCCGCACCTTGCCCCCTTCCTGCCCGGCCATCCACTGTGGGAGACGGGTGGAGCCTCTGCTACCGGCCCCGTGTCGGCAGCTCCCTTCGGCAGCGCGAGCATCCTCACGATCCCCTGGATCTACATCCGTGCAATGGGGCCCGACGGTCTGCGGCGCGCAACAGAGGTGGCGATTCTGAATGCGAACTACATCGCTGCCCGCCTGAAGGGGGCCTACGAGGTTCTCTACACTGGTGCATCGGGTCGGGTGGCCCATGAACTGATCCTCGACATCCGTGGCTTCAAGGCGACTTCAGGGATTGAGGTAGAAGACATTGCGAAGCGGCTGATCGACTTCGGGTTCCATGCGCCGACAATGTCGTTCCCGGTAGCGGGCACGTTGATGGTGGAGCCGACGGAGTCGGAGTCGCGCGAGGAGCTCGACCGGTTCTGCGAGGCGATGCTGCTGATCCGCGAGGAAATCCGGCAGATTGAGGCAGGGCAGGCTCCGCGCGAAGGCAATGCGTTGAAGCTGGCGCCCCACACGGCTGCGGTGGTCTGCGCGAGCGATTGGTCCCGCCCCTACACGCGCGAGCAGGCCGCCTTCCCCTCGGCATCGACCCGTGCACGGAAGTTCTGGCCGGCAGTGGGTCGCGTGGACAACGCATGGGGCGACCGGAACCTGGTCTGCACCTGCCCGCCAATGTCCGACTACGAAGACTGACGAACGCTGCAGTTCCCGTCGCGTTTGCGCTTGCAAAGTCGCCGCGTCGGAACAACGAAACAGACAACCTCACATGGAGAATGGAAGATGCGCCTCGGATTGACGATCGGATACTCGGGTTCGAACCTTGAGATTGATATGGACCTCATCAAAGAGGCCGAGGCGCTGGGGTATGACTCCATCTGGTCGGCCGAGGCTTGGGGCTCCGATGCGGTGTCGCCGCTCGCCTGGATTGGCGCGCAGACCACCCGAATCAAGCTTGGCACGGGCATCATGCAGATCCCGGCCCGCACGCCTGCCAACACGGCCATGACGGCGATGACGATGGACGCCCTCTCGGGTGGCCGCTTCCTGCTCGGCCTTGGCACCTCGGGGCCGCAGGTTGTGGAGGGCTGGCATGGTCAGGCCTTCGACAAGCCGCTGACCTGGATGCGCGAATACATCACCATCATCCGCAAGATTCTGGAACGGAAAGAGGTGCTCGAGTTCGAGGGAACACGCTACCAAATCCCTTACCGCGGCCCCGGCTCAACGGGCATGGGCAAGCCGCTGAAGAGCATTCTTCACGGCCACCCGAACATCCCCATCTACTCGGGTGCGATGGCTCCGCTGGGGCAACAGCTTGCTGGCGAGCTCGCCGATGGCGTGCTTCTGACCTGCATGAACCCCGAGCGGCCCGAGGTCATCGTGGACCAGATCAAGGCTGGCCTTGCAAAGGGCACGCGCGGCAAAACGTTGGCCGACTTCGACATCGCTCCGACGGTCGCTGTGGTGCTCGCAGACGACCTCGATGCGGCCCGGTTTCCGCTCAAGATGCAGCTTGCGCTCTACGTGGGCGGCATGGGTGCCAAGAACAAGAACTTCTACAACGAGTACCTCCGCCGCGCAGGCTTCGAAGAGGAGGCCATCAAGATCCAGGACCTCTTCCTCGACGGCAAGAAGGGCGAGGCCATGGCCGCTGTCAGCGACGAGATGGTGGACGCCCTCTACCTGGTCGGCACGAAGGAGCGCATCCGCGACCGCCTCGCCGTCTGGAAGGAGGCGGGCATCGGCACGCTCATCGTCGGCAGCCCCGACATCAACGCCATCCGTGTGATGGCGGAGCTGGCCGCGGAGTAGTCTGCGCTAGGGCAGGCCGGTGAGCTTCATGCCCGCGCCGGCCGCCTTGTAGCGGCGGTTGATATAGAGCAGCACCGGGGTCATCGACTCGAGGGCGACCGCGTTGACGAGGTTGCCCGCGTCGATGCCGCGCGCGCCGAGGTCGCCGATGAGGCCGATGACGGTCTCGACAGCGGAGCGATCGTTTCCGCAGACGAGGACGTCGCCCTCCATCTCATGTTCGAGGTCGCCGAGGTGGGTCGAACTCACATGGTGGAGGGTCGCGACGAGTTTGCCCTCGTCGCCGAGGATGGCCTGGGCCTCCATCGCTGCGGAGTGGCCCGCCGGCAGTGACACCTGGGTGACCTTGGGCGGCGCGAGCGGCACGGTGATGTCGATAATGATGCGGTCGCCGATGCGGCCCGCAAGTTGGCGGTAGGTGTCGCCCTGACCGCTGTAGGGCACAGCGACGAGTAGGACTTCTGCTGCCGCGAGGGCATCATCGAAGCTGCCTCCGGCAATGGCTCGTCCCGATGCTGCGCTGAGCTCCGCGGCGACGGCCGCGCCACGCTCGGCATCACGCGATGCGAGGGTGATCTCGTGGCCTGCTGCGCTCCAACGGAGCGCTAGTCCGCGCCCCTCCTTTCCCGTTCCGCCGATGATGCCAATCTTCATGTTGAACCTGCCTCTGCGCCGGCCGAGAGCGGCCTGCGACGTGGAGTGGATGCACGATGCGGCAGGAAGGTGCAATGCAGAAATCGGCAGGCCGGCTTGCACGCGGGGGTGTGTCGTGCGAGGAGGCGTGACGGGGTCGGCGTGCGGCCCTCGGCAGCGGGAGAGATGGCGTGGCGTTGACGGCAACGATGTATCGTTTCGAAGTGGACCTCTCGGACGTGGACCGCGGGGTCTACGAGCAGTTCGAGGTGCGGGCCGCGCAGCATCCGTCGGAGTCGGAGGAGTTCTTCGTCACCCGGGTTCTGGCCTATGTGCTGGAGTACTCCGAGGCGCTGCAGTTTGGGCGTGGCATCTCGACGACCGAGGATGCGACAATCTGGCAGAAGTCGGGCGACGGGCGGATTGAACTCTGGATCGAGGTCGGCGCGCCGGCCGCAGAGAGGCTGCACCGGATCGCAAAGCAGACAGAGCGGTTGGCCATCTACTCTCACCGGGAGCCGGGGTTTGTGAGGTCGCTCTGGCGCGGCCAGACGGTGCACCGCGCCGACCAGATCGAGGTCTACTTCTTGCCGCAGGAGATCGTCTCCTGGCTGGTCGAGAAGCTGGAGCGGAAGACGGTCTTGAGTGTGAGCCGAAACGACGGCACGGTCTATCTCACCATCGGCTCCGACATGCGCGAATGGTCGGTTGTTTCGGAGCGTGTCGTTACCGCGTGACGGTTACTCCTCGACGAAGTCGAGGGTCTTGCCGAAGGTCTCGCGGAGGGGGATGAGGGCGAGCATCGCGAGCAGGCAGGTGAAACCGCCCAGCGCGAGCGCTGCGTCGTCGATTTACATGCCGCCGTCCCGAAGCACCTTGAAGGTCAGGGTCATGGGGATGACGGCCGCGCGGACCAGATTCGGGATGAGTGTGGTGACCGTGGCGCGCAGGTTGGTGCCGAAGTTCTCGGCAGCCGAGGTCATGAAGAGGGCCCAGTAGCCGCAGGTGATCCCGAGCCCGAAGATGAGGCCGTAGAAGTGGTCGAGCGTCATCGGCGCAGCGCCAAAATAGAGGCCGATGAGCGAGCCGGTCGCCACGATGAAGAGGGCGATGATGACGACCCTGTTCTTGAAGCCCTGTGAGAGGATGCCGCTGCCGAGGTCTCCGAAGGTGAGGCCGACGTAGAACCAGAAGATGGCCTTTGCAGGTGCGGGGAGCTCCAACATACTGGCATGCTTTCCGAACTCCGGGCAGAAGGGGACGAGGATGCCCGCGACGAACCAGATGGGCAGTCCGAGGGCGACCACTGAGCCGAGCCGCTTGAGGCGGTCGGGGTTGCTGAAGAGCATCAAGAGTGAGCCGCGTTGGTGGGTCCGCTCGCGGACCTGCTTGAAGATCTCGGACTCGGAGATGGAGAAACGGGCGGCCAGCAGGATCAGCCCGAGCAGACCGCCGATGACGTAGGCGCCGCGCCAGGAGTCGTTGACGATGGCGGATGCGGCGAGCTGGCTTCCGGCGATGCCATCAATGAAGGCCGCTGCGGCCTGGAAGCCGGCCCCGACATACTCGGTGACGGCAGCAGCGGTGGCGCCGCCGAGGACGCCAAAGGTGGCGATGACGGTGGTGCCCCAGCCACGGGTCTTTGCCGGCATGGACTCCATGACCAGTGTGATGCCTGCACCCAGCTCGCCGGCCAGACCAAAGCCGGCGATGAAGCGGAGCGTTGCGTAGGTCGGCACGTCGTGGACGAAGGCGTTGGCGAGGTTGGCGAGGGAGTAGGTGAGGATGGAGCCGTAGAGCACCGAGACGCGGCCCCGTTTGTCGCCGAGGACACCCCAGGCGAATCCACCGACCAGCATGCCCGCCATCTGCCAGTTGAGCAGGTGCAGTCCGACATCGGTGAGTTCGTCCCCTTCGAGGCCGAGCGACTTGAGGCTTGGGATACGGACAACGCCGAAGAGGACGAGGTCGTAGAGGTCGACGAAGTAGCCGAGGGCTGCGACGATAACGAGGAGTATGACGGAGCGGTTGGAGGCGGGCTTGGGAGTGTCGATGGTCATCGCGTGTAGAGGTCTGTGCCCGTCGTCGAGGCAGTGTTGTTAACGAAGGTGGGCGCGCCGAGGATGGGGGTCCAATTCTCGGCGAAGATGGCGCCACCGAAGCCGCTTCCGACGGTGGCCGCGGGGCCTCCGAAGGCGTTCCCGCCGGGGTTTCCGCCGGTAGCGGCGTTGCTGTCGAAG